>JAHJAR010000331.1 GCA_018814045.1 Planctomycetota bacterium
AACTACGTGTATGGCTACAACCTCAGCGGCGACTATGACAACAACATGCCCGAGCGGCATCTGACCAGCACGCCGATCGACTGCACCGGGCTGACGAACATGCGGCTGAAGTTCTGGCGCTGGCTCGGCGTCGAGCAGGCGGCCTATGACCATGCCTACGTGCGCGTGAGCAATGACGGCACCAACTGGACCACCGTCTGGGAGAACGGCGGTGAGATCGCCGACACCGGCTGGGTCGAGATGGACCTCGACATCTCCGCCATCGCCGACGATCAACCGGCTGTTTACCTGCGTTGGACCATGGGCACGACCGACGGTGGCTGGCGCTATTGCGGCTGGAACATCGATGACATCGAGCTAATCGGCCTCGTGTGCCAGATGCCGTACGACGTGGGCGATCTGAACTGCGACGGCCTGGTTGACGGTTTCGACATCGATCCGTTCGTGCTCGTGCTGATGAGCGAGCCGCCGTTTGACGATTATTACAGCCAGTATCCCGACTGCGACCACCTGCTGGCCGACTGCGACCAGGACGGCCGGATCAACGGTTTCGATATCGACGCGTTCGTAGCTCTGCTGGAAGGCTAGTGTAGTCGGTCAGAAGCGGAGCATGATTCCTGAACCGAGCCGCGCCCGTCAGGACGCGATTGTTGCGCACGAGGCCATCGCTTGCTCACGCGCGCGGCTCGGATCAGATGCCGACCGCGCGCGGCCGCCGGGCGTTCCGATAATCCGGACGCCGCTCCGGCGTGCTTTTTGTTGCATCCCCCGGCCGATGTGCGAGTAAAACCAGTGGCCGCGCTACGCCGGTCCGTGGTGGATCGGACGAAGGATGCTCAGATGCGAGAGCGCTTGGTGTCAAACGGGGATCGGCTTGGCGAAGGAGCAGCGTTGCCGGCAAGCGAAGGGGCCGATAATCGTCGCAACGGCGGGGCACGTGCGGCGGCGGGGGCCTCGGCCGAACTGCTCGAACTGCTGCACGAGGCGGCCCGGCGCGCGGCGTCGGATGTGCACCTCGTCTCGGGTTACCCACCCACGTTCCGCGTGCACGGCAAGCTCGAATCGGTCGGCGAGCAGCTCCTGGAACCACAGGTGTTGCAGAGCATGGTGCGTTCCCTGGCTCCCGGACGTCTGGACGGCAGCCGGAGCCAGCGAGCCGGCGATTCCTCGGTTTCGATCGTCCATAACGGGACAACCTGCCGCTTTCGCGCGAACGTCTATCTGTCGCAAAATCAATGGTGCGCTTGCCTGCGGCATATCACGACCGAAATCCCCAGCTTCGAATGGCTCGGGTTCCCGGAAGAGCTGGCCGCCGCGCTGGTTTCTTACAACAACGGTCTGGTAATCATCACCGGCGTGACCGGATCGGGAAAGTCGGCCACGCTGGCAGCCCTGATTGCATTGCTGCGCCACAGCGGGCAGCACCACGTGTTGACGGTGGAAGAGCCGATCGAATACGTCCATCCGCCCGGCGCGGGCGGGATCGTCACGCAGCGTGAGGTGGGTCGCGACGTCGACTCCTTCGCGGACGGCTTGAAGTACGGCTTGCGGCAGGATCCGGATGTGATCCTGGTGGGCGAGATTCGCGACCGGGAGACCGCCCAGATGGCGCTCAGCGCCGCCGAGACCGGGCACCTGATCTTCACGACGCTGCACACGCGAGATGCCAAGGGGGCACTGACGCGCCTGGTCGACCTGTTCCCCCACGATTCCCAGGACGACCTGCGCAAGCAACTGGCCATGAGCCTGCGCTCGGTGGTGACGCAGCACCTGCTGCCGTCCGCGGTCGCAGGCGAGAAGCGCGTGTTGGCCCTGGAGGTGCTGCATGCCAGCTCGCAGGTCCAGGCGGCCATCCGGGCTGGAAAGATCGAGACGATCGAGTCCGCCATCCAGACGGGTAAGCGGGGCGGAATGCTCATGCTTGATGACGATCTGCAAAGGCTAGTGCGAGCAGGACGAATCACCGCCGAGATAGCCCGGCGTTTTGCCAAGGAACCGGAGTCGATCACCGCGAACGCGCGGACCTGGTAACCGTTACACCGTCGAATGTCATCGTGTGGTGCGTGAGAGCAGCGGCTGGTCCTGCGGGGCCGGCTGCCGCTGCTTTTGGGCTGTTTATCGAGCGGCCGCGCGCAGCCGTGACAGGGTCGCCGCGTCGCGCAGGCGTGCGATCGGGTACGAGTTCTGTTGCGTGTCCCAGTAGGGCGAGCGGCGGTAGAAGAAATGCAGCCTTTGGCCCGCGCTCTGGGCGAAAGCTCCGTCGCTGGCCAGCTTCTCCGCGAACTCGCGGGCGAGTTTCGGGTCGCGCGCGAGCATCTGCTGCGCGATAGGCTCCAGCGCGTAATCCTCGGCGTATTCCTTGCGTTCGAAGATCGCGTTCATGAAGCCCCAGGCCAGCAGGCTGTCGGGCGCCTCGGGTTCGAGCAGGTGCACCGCGAGCTTGGCCCGCGCTTGCGCAAGTGGCACCACGACTGTGCCGGCGACGAAGGTGCGTGTCTCCTGCATCGGCACCGTTTCGAAGCTCGGCATTTGTCGGCCTTCGTACGGCCGGGGCTGAAACTCGACCTGCTCGAAACGGTACGATTCGACCGCCAGCCGCTCGGCCCGGGCCAGGCGGAAGAACTCGACACCATGCAGTTCGAGCCGATCGATCACGTCGTTCCATTGGGGTGGAACGAGGTAGGCCGCGGGGGGTGCCACCGTCTGGGCCACACGCAGGTCGCCGTAGTAATCGACCTCGACGTCGACGGGTGTGCGTGAGTACTCGAGCACATCCGACCCAGTGATGTCACTGTGGCGCAAAGTCTGCTGCCAGGCGTGGTAGATGATGCGTTGGGAGGCGTCCGTGGGCGTCAGGCTCAGCACCACTTGGCCGTCGTGCTCGCCGCCGCGTGTGCGGGAGGTACGCTGGTCGGCGCGGCTGATGGCGTTGCGCAGGGCGGCGGGGTGCTGGTTCAGCTCTTCCAGTGTGTGCAGCATGAAGCTGTAGGTGCTGCGGACGCGGATCGCGTACGGCTTGTGGGCGTGGGCTTCCAGCAGGATGGCCGGGCGATTACAGAGTGCCCCGTACCCGGTGGAGAAGCGCGCGCTGAAATCGCCGGGGCCGCTGATGCCCTTGGTGAGATCGCGGCGGTCGCGCGGCCCGCCATAGGGGAGCACGAGGTGTCCGTCGGCTTTCAGGGCGGGCAGCACGTGGTGCAGGAGTGACGTCTTGACCCAGACCGCGACCTGCGCCGCCGCGTTCTCGTCCTGGGCAACGGCGTAGAGCAATTCGTAGCGGTGGTCGCTGCCGTCAGTCGTGTGGTTGTCGAACAGCAGGTCCGGCTGCCAGGCCACCCAGGTACGCAGCCAGGCCCGCATCTCGACGGTGTCCGCCTTGGTGTAGTCGCGATTGAGATTCAAGTTTGTGGTGGTGACGCGCCAACCCATCTCGCGGGGGCCGTTCTGATTGATGCGGCAGTAGGGCCCGAAGCGCTCGTGTCCATCGGGGCTGAAGATGGGCATGATCAGCAGGTTGACGTGGTCGAGCAGGTCTTCGTGGACGCCGGTGATGAGGATGTCCCGGGCCAGTTCCAGGCTGGCGTCTTTGCCGGCACATTCGCCGGGATGGATGCAGTTTTGCACGAGCACCAGGAGCTTGCCGGTGGAGCGTGCGGCCTGTGGAGTGAAGGCCTGGTCACGCGAGAGGATCAGCAGGGGCAGCGGGCGGCCCTCGCCACTGCTGCCGAAGCTGGTGTAGTGGGCAAAGGGTGAGGCTTCAGCGAGCCGCCGGCAGAGCGCGACGACTTCGGGGTAGCGTCCGGTCTCGGTGTACTGCGTACGTTCCGCCCGTGTTCGCCACTGGTCGGGCAGATCGGCGGCGCTCAGGTAAGCTGGTTCGCGGGGGCCCGGCGTCGCGCAGCCCATCCCGGCCATTTGAACGATCAAGAGACACAGCCCGCAGCACCAACGCGTCATTTGCTCACCTACATCTGACCAACTCGGATTGTCGCCCACGCACAGGTCGGCGCATGTCGGCGCAGCATAGCAGGTCTGGGGTCGCTTGCACGAGTGCGTCCGGCACGAGGCGGTGAGGCAGGCCGGGCGATTTCACTTGGCGGCGCGGCCCGTTGCGGTTACGCTCTGGTTGGAGGAAGCAAACCGCCTGGTGCGACCAGACGGTTCGGGAAGGAGCCGCGACCCCGGTGCAGATTCTGGAGAGCAACAGGATGGCGAAGCGTGTGTGCGTCGTGAAAGCAGTGGCGTGGATGGTGGCACTGTGCCTGGCCGCCGGTGGAACGCTGGCCCAAGCTCAAACCGGCACATTCATCGACCGGCAATCCTCTGCTGATCTGCGGATCATGTCGTACAACGTCTACTGGGACAGCATCTTCCCGGACGTTGACCCGACGCAGGCGGCCAAGTTCGAACGCGTCGTCCACGCGCTCGATGCCGACATCCTCAACATCCAGGAACTCAACCGCAGCGCAACCAGCGTGGCGAACCTGCTCGACACCATTGCGCCCACTCCGGGGGGCTGGCAGGCGCACAAGGGTTATGACTGTGTGATTGTCAGCAGGTACCCGCTCTCGTTGAAGCGGACACAGACGTACCCCGTTGGCTACCTCGATCTGGCCATCGCCTTGGTTGACCTGCCCGACGAACGCTTCATGACCGATTTGTACCTGATGAACAACCACTTCAAGTGCTGCGATGGCGCCGATAACGAAGCGAAGCGCCAACGGCAGGCGGATGGCCTGGTGAACTGGATGCGCGACGCCCGCACGCCGGGCGGCTACATCGACCTGCCCGACGGGACAGCCATGGCCGTCGTCGGCGATCTGAACATCGTCAGCTCCGGGCAGCCGCTGCTGACGCTGCTGACGGGTAACATCATCGACAACACGACGTATGGTCCGGACTCGCCGCCCGATTGGGATGGTTCCGAGTTGGCCGATGCGCATCCGCTGCACAACTTCGCCGGCCCCGACGACTACACCTGGCGAGACGATGGCGGTAGCTACGATCCCGGTCGGCTGGATTTCGTGCTGTACACGGACAGCGTGTTTTCAGTGAGCCAGCAGTTCGTGCTGAATACCGTGGCCATGTCGGACGCGGACCTCCTGGCGACGGGGTTGCAGCGCTACGACATCGCGCTGGATGAAATCGGCAGCCGCTACGACCATCTGCCGGTGGTGGTGGACTTTGCCTCCAGCATTACGGATTGCAACGGTAACAGCACCGACGATGCCGACGACATCAGCAGCGGCACCAGCCAGGACTGCAACGACAACGGCGTACCAGACGAATGCGACATCGACGGCGGCACATCCGAGGATGCCAACGGCAACGGTGTTCCTGATGAATGCGAGCATGCGCCGGGCGACATGGACTGCAACGGTGCTCTGAACGGCTTCGATATCGACGGGTTTCTGCTGGTGCTGGGTGGTACGCCGCCCGAGTATCCGGAGTATTACACGGCACACCCCGACTGCGATCACATGCTGGCCGATGCCAACGGAGATGGGCAGGTCAACGGGTTTGACATCGAGGATTTCATCGCGCTGCTCGGCGGGTAACCGGCGCGTTACTCGCCCGGCGCCCAGGGGCCGTTACCGTCGCATAGGTCGTGTCGGCAACTCATAATCAGCTTGGGCGAATAAACCGACGAGTCGGCCGTGGCCCTAGCTGGCGACGTCGATGATGCCCAGCGCGAGGCGCAATGCCCCCAAGACGATATCCACGATTCCGCCGGCCGTATCATCTGAGTCGCAGCCCGTGGTCAGCAATGCGGCCGTGATGATCGTGGCGGTCAGCATGATCCGGCTGCGTGTTAACTTCATTTGCGCTTCTCCTTGCTTCAGCCATCTGTTGCCATGGTTGCGCGGCGCGCATCGAGTCGCCGGGGCACCTGGTCTCCAGGGCCGAGGGCGAGTCGTGATGCGTTCATCAATAGGGAACCTCGTGGCGTCGACTGGTTTGGCCAAAACCGCGGCAAAAGAGGTCGAGAGTCCCCCAAAACAGTACGACCACGCGCACACGGTCGCATTTGATGGGCGATACAGGGCTCGAACCTGTGACCTCGTGCATGTCGATCGCCCAAGGGCTCCGGCCGAAAAGTCCGAGAAGCCATTGCTATTACCTAGTTTACACCACCTTCGCATCCTTTGCAAGCGAATGCAAGCGAATGCAAAAACATGCGGTAATAGGCCAAAAAATGGGGGTTCGCGGGGGCGGAAACGGTAGTTACCGCGCTGTTACCTTGGCGGATTCGCGGAAAGCCAACCGACGACCGTATGTCGCGTTTGCACCGCGCGTGCGGCGTCACAGCCGGCCCGCAGGCGCGTGTCAACGTCGCTGGCCTTGGTTGCGCGCTCCGGCTCGCGTGTTGGGCTCGACCACGGCGGATGGACACGCTCGATCCGCCGCACGTCCCACCCGTCCGCCGTGGTCGTCGTCCAGTAGCCTACCTGCCGCGGTTGTTTTCGCTGCTTGTCGCGTATCCCCACCGTGAGCAGGACGACCACCGCCAGACCCAGCAACCCCGCCAGGACGAACGCCGCCGCCCGGCTCCACAGCGCCACACCGTAGACCAGCAACCCCGCAAAAGCCAGCCCCAGCCCGTCTAGCAGAATCGCATTCATCATAGTCAGCCCTCAGCCGGCTCTAGCCGACTCAACACAACGACGACGCGATCGTTCAAGTATTGCACTCGCAAGCCAGTGAGCCGCGCCGCGGCCGCTTGCGTGATTCCCGCCCGCGCCCGTAGGGCAACAAGTGGTGTGGCGGTCCTATTCATCTTCATCGCGCAACCCCACGTTCAGCCAGGTGGGCAATTCCGGCAGCGCATCGACCGGATACAACGGGTTTGTCCAGCGGAAGCGAACGCCGTTGACGACAGACGGAGCCACCACGATGTAGCCGCGGTCCGCCCGGATGTCCACGCCGTCGGCTATCTTGTTGGCCGTGTTGCCAAAATGCGAGCCCCGCGGCTGCCGGTAGACGTGGTGGCGTCCGCCGCGGGGCGTCTCGGTCGTCGGCACGCGGTCCGGCTGCCCGGCCGGCTCCCGTTGCGTCGCCTCTGCGGGCTGCCGATGCCCTTGCTCGGGCTGCTGTGCAAGCTCTCGCGGGCCGCAGAACGCGAAGTTCTCGGCGATTATGCTCGTTTTCAAGCGCGGCGTGCCGTTGCGGTCCCGCCACCGGTCGAGCCGCAATCGACATTCGACCAGAATCGGCTGCCCGATGCCGACGCGCTCGTGAATCAGCTCGCCCGTCCTTCCAAACGCCACTAAATCGACGAAGCAGGTTTCGTCGCGCTGGTTCCCATCCCGGTCCCGCCAGCGCCGATTGACCGCCAGCATGAATTCGCACATCGCCGTGTTGCTCGGCAGGTACTTCAATTGCGGGTCGCGAGTCAGGTTGCCCATCAGGACAACTTTGTTGGAATCCATCGTCACCCTCGCTTGTCTGCGCGTTCCGACTGGTCGGCGCCGCTGCCCAGATTCAGAATTAGCAGGTCGTCGTGTCGCTCGACCGAGTATCGCCCCGCCGCATCTGCCGCCGTCGTGCCCAATTCGGTCAACGCCGCTTCGATCCGAATCATCCGTCGTTTCGAGCACCGTGTCATCGTCGGGCGCGACACCACAAAAGCCGATTCGTTGTCTCTCGGCCGACGTATGGCGATACGGCGCGTTGCCAAATCGACCAGCACCACCGCTTCGGTGGCGATGCCGAGCCCTTCCAGCATCGGCGCCGCCAAGTACACATTGCCACTTTTGTGTATCGACGCCTCGCTTGTTTGCAATCGTGGTACTACATACTTCGGGGCAATGATCATAAACGACATAACGTAGACTCCCGAGTACGCAAAACGGGGCGTGCCCCCGAAAGGAACACGCCCCGCCCTAGTCCGCCCGCAACAAGCGGGCCCAAAAAAGGGAACCACACGCCATTAGGACCGCGTCGCAATCTTCAGCGCGAACGCTTGCGTGTCGCCCGCGTATGGCGTGAACGCCGATCGCAATGCGGGAACAGCGTCGAACCTAGTCGTGCAACGAAACGCGGTCTGATTCGCGTCGAAGTACCGCGACGTGTCCATATCCAACACGACTCCTTGCCGCTGGCCGAGCACATACAGGCTCGGATCGACTAGCATCAGGTCGCCGCTCGTACCGAGTGCTGGCAAATGCTCGATCATGAACAGAGGTCGGCCGAGCATCGAGGTTGCTGGTTGGCCCGCAATGCCGGTGCCAGCGTACCGCAGCAAACCGACGACGTCGCCAGCAGCGCCGATGTCAACCGACAACGTCGCTAGCTGCCGAAAACAGGTTGGATTACAGGCCCAAAAAGCCCGCTCGTGCGAACCGGGTAACAGCCGGGCCCACATCCGCAATACGTTTTCCGTGATGACCGTCGATGCCGCCTGTCCAACTTCGGCGTCGATTTCCAGCGTTGCCGCGGAGTCGATCACACCTTGCGGCTCGGCGGCGCCGCCGTTGCCGGTCCACAGCAAATTCTCGACTTTCCACCGCAGACTTTTCAGAAACGCGTCATTCAGCCGCGTTCGCATTTGCGGATAAGCATCGGCAAGCCATTCATTGCTGCATCGAAACAAGCCAAACCACGTGTGAGCGTGGAGGGACCGCGCCTCGATTTCCGGCGTGCCAATCGCGCTCTCAGTCGCACCCTCGCTGTGCTTGTGCCACGCGATGCCGTATGGACTCGTGGCGTGCGTCGTGTCTCTGAAAACCGGCAAGTCTACTTGTGGACTTCGCATCTCGATGCGGTCGCACTGGCTCAACAACGGTTCCGACTGCGAGACTTCATCGAACGCAGCATAGACAAACTGCGTCGGAACCGCAAAACCTCCGCCGCTGTCGTTGCTGCCCATTGCCAATTGCCGCGCGCGTTCTGCACAAGCGTCCAAACGGGTGTCGTGCTTCCCCGCGGTGCGCAAATCGTAAATTGCTTTGAGAAAATCGCCGGTATGCAAAAACCCGCCAGTGTCAGCCGCGGAAAGAGCGATGGGCGACGCCGGTTGTGTCCGCCAGCCGGCAGCGGCGGTCAAGCGAAGAGGGCTGGCGGCATCCAAGTCCGTCAACCGGCCCGTGGTGGCTGCAAGCTCCAACGCCTCCGGTGCGAGTGCTTCCGCCCTGCGAATTTGATTCGCTAGACTTTGGACTTCGGCGCCCCACGCGTCGAACTGAGTTTGTTCCTGAATCGTAAGATCGCGACCGCTTTCGGCGAGCGCCCGTTCGTGCAGCGTCTTGCGCTGCTGCATCAATCGTGCGCGTCTGTCGCGCAAAGACTGTAGAGTCATATGTCAAACCTCGTTTTTTTTTGCGGTGTACCACGCAAGCTCGCTGGCAACTTTAGCGCCAAACGATGCTTGCCTTCGCGGTCGTGCGCCGGACAATCATAAGATTCCGGGTGGCCGTGCACCGCACACGCCGCGGTCAAACATCCACCGGCAACGCGCCGGCAAGTAAAAAGTTCGTGTCAACCGACATTGTCGCTACCGTCGGGAGTAAGCCGCGGGGCGAAAAACTTCCGGGCTTTGCTGCCCCTCGCCTCTGGCGAGTCCAGCCGCGAAGCCTTCGCGCGACTCACTGGTGTCAGGCCCAGCGCCTGCGCGTACCGCAACAAAATCGGCGCGGCCGACAGCAATAGCCGCGCTTCCGGCCGAAGCACTTCCTCGCTGCCGAAGCGGCCCCGTTTCATCACCGTCTGCCCCTCAACCAACACTACCCGGCGTGCGCGTTCCCAATTCGCACGCAACACGCAATACTGCGCCATCACCGCCGCATCCGCATGGCTCAGGACGCCCATTGCGTCAAGCTGATCGCACAACCAGTGCCAAAAGGTGACGGCTCCCTCGTCGCCGTCTAGCTCGCGGGGTTGCTCCGGCCGGCCCGGCGTGGGCGTGGGCTCTCGCCGGGCCCGATCTTTGGCTCTCCAGCTACCACGTCGCTGGAGCTCTGCGGCTGATTGCCTGGGCGGTCCGGGCATGTCAACAATCTCCTACGGAAATCGCCTTAGCGAAGCGGGAAAGCGGCCCCAACGGTGCCCACGGGACTCCATCCCGTGGGAAATTGCGAGGGGGGGGAGCCACGGTCCCCAGGACAACGGTTGTGGCGATCCACGCCCCCCCCCCGGGGGCAGCGGCCGGGAAGGATGAAACGGCCGCTGCCGCCCTTTGGGGACGAGACACAGGTCGCAAACCGCCGCGGCGGAGTTGTTTCGCTGTCACACTTGGTCATCGTTGGCCCCGATCTCGCCGTCAGCCCACGGCTCTTGCAGAAGTTTCGTAAGCCCGTCCGCCGCGGCCAGCATTTTCTGACGGCCCAACTTGCCGACAGCGTCGGCCGTGGCATCGTCCAGCGTCTCGGACACCGCGCGGCTCAGCATCACCAGCGCGCACGCGCTTTCGCCGATCAAGCACAGCGCCCGCCGGGCCTGTTCCTGCTCGGTCGAATCGGCGACGCTTTCGACAAGCAACCGCAGCAACCGACCGGCGTTGGCGATGGGTCGTAGCTCCGCTGGCAGTTCTAACTGGTCCATATCGCGTCCTTCTCAGTCAGCCCTTGTGCGTTGATAATCTTGACTATCTTGGCAATCTTGGTGATGTAGAAATAGCTAGATTGTCAACATTATCAAGAATATCAACAATTCATATATATTACACTGTAGCCTAGGTCCCTTACACACTGGAACCGCTCCCGCTGGTGGCATCGGCCGGCAGGACGGCCTGCCAGCCCTTCACGCGACCATCTTCGCGTAGTTGGATCGACCTCACGCCGAGCCTCTGCTTTGCCCGGTGGAGCGTGCTGGTGGCCACGCCCTCGGCGGCCGCCTGCCCGTTTAAGTCCTTCGATAGCACCGGCCCATCCGCCAATGCACGCCGCACAAAATCCTCGGCTATGGCCAGGCTGCTCTGCTCGCTTCGGTCCGCCGCGTCCTCGCGAAAGTGTTCGTCGGCGGTCTGCTGGATGACTGTCGGCTCCCAAGCGACATATCCGGGGGCTTCTATCGTAAATGCCAGCCCGTCGGTTTCCGGGCCCAAACTTGCTTTGCCGTGCAACAGCAGACGGCGCCGCGAATCCTGAACGTCCTTGGTCACAAACAGCGTGTTGCGAGGGATCGCCGTGAACGCCGCACTGCCCATCGTCCTGCCCAACGCGGAGTCTGCCCGGCCCTTGTTCAAATGATGAACCAGCACGACAGCGAGGTCATATTGCTCGGCGATAGCCGCGAGCGGCACGAGCACCATGTAGACCTCAGAGTGTTTATCGGCGTTCGTGCCGTGACCCAAAAATGCCGCAAGCGGATCGACCACAAGCAACGCGACGTCGGCCCGGTCGCGGATCACTTCTTCGAGCAGGTTCAGATGCTCGCGGAGTGAAAAGAAGCCCGGCTCGCCGCGCTCGTTCGTCACGTGTTCCAGCAACGTGACCCTGCTCAGGTTTGCATTAGCTCGCTCGAATCGCGGTCGCAGTACCATCGCAGGATCGTCCTCAGCGGTTACGAGCACGACGCCAGCAGCTTCGGTGCGACCGGTCGTTCCTACCGGCCAAGCACGGCCAGCGGACACGCGGCCGGCCAGGTCATGCATCAAAAAGGACTTGCCAACGCCCGGCGTGCCGAATACGACCGTCAGCGTTCGCTTCGCGATGCGCCCATCCCATAACCATTCGACTTCACTCGCCTTGACGGCATCGAGTGCGATCGTTACTGCGCGTGGCCGTTGCACGACTTCAGGGCCGGTGCTGGGCAGGCTGTCGCCAGTCAGCCCGGACTGGTTCGCGTCGGCATCGGGCGCTGCGGGCCGCCGCGTGTACACGCACATCCCCGCCAACGTCTCGCGGACTCGGTCGAACGCCCCGGCTCGCATGGCCATAGCACCAACACAATAGAATTCGCGGCCGCGCTGATAGCAGCCGGCCCCGCGTGCCCCGCAAACGGGGCACGACGCCGCGTGCGTCGCTGTAGCCGGCTCTACGGTCTGCTCAGCCGCCTCGAAATGTGCAAGCAACTCCCGCCCGAGTTCAACCGGGTCGATGCCCTCGTTCTGTAGCAAGTAATCGCGCGTGTCTTTTGCGCCCTCTGGCGGCAGTGCCCAGCGCACCGGTTGCTCCCACGCCTTGCCGAGCTCGCGTGCGACATGTTCGGCACCGGCCCGCCCCGGCCAGCTTCCATCCGGCTTTTCGTCGCGCTCGCCAACGACCAACACATCGCGGCCCGTCAGCAGCGCCGCCAAATGCGGGGTGCCCCCGCGATCGTTGGGCCGACCGACGGCCGCCAGCCGCATTGTCAGCGCCGCCGCCACGTCCGACGGGCCTTCGACGATCAGCACCGGATCGGGCAATTCGGCCAGCCGGTCGGGAATGATCAGGCCGCGCCGATCCCCCCTTCGGACCATGTATCGCGGCTCAGCGTCGGGTCCGCGCCGCTGGTTGAGGGCGACAACACGCCCGGACGCATCGCGCTCGGGAAAACACGGGTGCTGCCCGGTGTGGCCTAGCCCGATTGCCCGCAGCGCCTCGGCAGTGACGCCCAAATCGTCGGCGAGCTCTGCGGTTTGCCTCTCTGTAATCTGCCGACTGAAACGATCGGCCATGTCATCGTGGTAGCGCGGCTGTGGTTGTGGCAATTTTGGCCGCACCGGTGCCCGTTGGTTACTAGCCGCGAAGTTCTGCGGATCAGCCGGAGAGCCGACACGCGCGAAGACGGCGCAGGTGCCATTCTTCTTGACCGCGCGGTAATCGCCGTTGGCCGCATCCGGTCGAAAGCAACACACAAGGTCCAGCCCGCGGTCTGTAGACTTCTTGCATCGGTGTCGATGTCCGCACACCGGACATGGTTCGTTCTTGAGCTCGACGAAGTCTTGCGCGCCGGCGGTCATCGTCGCTACGCCCCCCTCGCCACCAGCTCGGCCTCGGCGCGCTCGGCCCGCGCGTTCCGCGGTTCGGGGGCGGCGCCGGGCTGGCCGACATTGAGTGCGACTACGAACCGTTGGACGGCCTCTTTGCTCGTGTGGCGTGTGCCGCCAAGCAGCACGCTTTCGAGAATCACGCCGCGGACGCCGGTTGTGGCCCATCGCCAAAGCGTAGCCACGTGCGGGGGCCGGCTACGATTGACGACGCGGGCCGCGTGCGACAGCGGAATGACGGTTTCAACGCTGGTGTCGATCATGTCGAGTCCTCATAGGCCCTAGCGGCCTACTCAGACTCTAGCACGGGTTGCGTGAGCGTGCGTGAGCGGAACGTTATTCACGCAGCAGTGGCGACTAGAGGTCAGTACGCCAGATTCCCACGTCCTTTTGCGTGTCTATTGGAAGCCCGCGTTCACGCAGCTTGTGGACATGCTGTCTTATTACCGCGTCGGATGTGGCCTCACCCCGCGGAGTGCCGACGCGGACGCCAGCTTCGTCGAACGACAGCGGGTTCTGTCGCCCTTTGTAACAGTTCACCCGTTTGCAGTGCTCGAGGCGGGTAGCGGTGGGAGTTGGCCGGTTTGCAGGTAGGTGCGCAAGGCGTGGGCGATGGTCCGTAGCGGATCGGGGCCGCGGAGACGCAGCGTGCGATAGATGCTCATCA
>JAHJAR010000332.1 GCA_018814045.1 Planctomycetota bacterium
CGCGCCCCGCCCAGGCGGCAGCATCCGGCGTAGCTCGACTCTCTGGCCGGGTCCCGAACACGCCACCCCGGCGTGCCCCGCCCCCTATCACTCAAACAGCTCCGAGACTACCCCACGAACCTGCACCAGCCGCAATCCGCCGTAAACCCTTGCCGCATCTCGCCCTCCCGAGAGACTTACGGAATCGCTGGCGTGCGTGGTTTGTGCTTGACAGGCGGGCGTCTTGGGGGCTAGAATAGCGTTTTGAGTATGGAGGGTCGCGCGCGCAGCGCGTACTTCGCCGCTGTTGGGTGTTCTGGCGTGGCCGGAACACAGGAGGAGGTTTCTGATCATAGGTGTGGTCGGGGCCAGGCTTTTGGCCTGGGGTATGTGGATGCTTCCGGACTGCGCCGCATGTCGAACCAAAGAGGAGGAGACTATGAAAACCAAGTTTGGAGCAGTATGTGTTCTGCTGGCGGCATTCGCGCTGCCAGCGCAGGCAGATGTGCTGTTCGCGTCGGACATGAGCTCGTCCACGGGCTGGGGCAGTGTCGCTACCAGCGCCGACGACATTGCCACGTTCGGCTACGACTACAGCGCCATGGGTATTCCAATGCCGCCGGGCGGAAGCGACACAATTGGTCTGTATCTGGCGGCGAACACGGTCGACGTTGCGCGTGGTTCCATTACCGTGTTCAGTGACATGGTTTTCAGTGGCGTTCACCAGCTCGAATTCGACGCCTGGGGCAACTACAGCACTCTGGGCGGCTCGTCGGAGTTCTTCGGCGGCGGTGTTGCGCACGACCAGGCCACCCTCAACTTCCCGGGTGTCACCACCGGCTCGGGTTCGTGGCTGGGCATGACGACCGACGGGTTCTCGTCGCGCGACTACCGGATGTACAAGGACGCCAGTGAGCAGTGGGTGGCCAGCACGCAGTACGACGTGAGCACGAACAACAATACGGCCCCCGAGTTTCCGCCGTTGTTCCCCGCGGTCGATATCAGCACGTTCGACCCGCCGCAGACCGGGCAGATCGGCAGCACGAGCCCTGGCGCCGCGGGCTTCCAATGGGTTCACGTGACCATGACCGTGTTTCCTGGCCTGGGTTACGTCCAGATGGATTTGGCCACGCAGCATGGCAGCCTGACGCTGGGCGTCAATGGCCGCGCTGGTACCGCGGCGCCGACCTCCGGCGCTATCTCGTTCTTCCATGCCGACCTCTATAGTTCGGTGGCGACATGGGGCTTCTCGATCATCGACAATGTCGTTGTGACGGATGTTCCGGAGCCCGCCGGCCTGGCCTTGTTGGCCGTGGGTGTGTTGGCCGCCTTGCGACGCCGTTAGTCGCGGCGCAGCCAAAAGCAAAGCAGATTCAGCGAGGCCGTCCATTTCGGGCGGCCTCGTTCTTGTTTGTCAGGCATGTCGTGACTGTTGGAGGTGGGAGTCCTCTGCGGGCCGTGACGACCGGAACCGCCAGGCCGAGCAAGGGTGTCCGCCGCGAGGCGGAATCTGAAGGAAGCTGACGGCCAAAACTCGGATTCGACGAACAGAAATCGGATACAAGGCCGGCACGGCTGGGTAACCCGGCAATGGATGGGGACGCCCGAAAGTCATCCGGAAGCGCGTGTTGGTAAATCCGGCGAGGCCCAGGTATTGCTTGAGGGACCCGGCGCCTGAACCGAGAACATCCGTACCGCCTACGGCGGTGGGATCGGCTGGGCGTCCTGTGCTTCGGCTTCACTATCCACGCCGTCTGGACCCGGCGCTGGCAGCGGGACCGGCACGAGCGCGGAACGGGTATTGTTCGTCTCGTCGAACTCGCCGATTGCGTCCGCTTCGTCGGCGAGCGAGGGCGCGGGCTTGGCGTCCCGTACGCCGTTTGCGGCGACCGCGCCGTGTGCACCATTCCCGCCCGCCGCTGCGCGCGGGGCCGTGGTCCGCAGGTCGGCGTCACGGGCCAGGAACTCGACCCGCTGGCGGGCGCGCTCCGAGAGATCGCCCTCCGCCAAAGCCTGAATCCGCCACGCGATCCGCTTGAACAGCCAGTTCCTGTTCCCGGCCCGTGTCGGTTCGCCGAACACGGCTTGGTACTTCTCACGTAGTTCGCGGACGCTCATCTGTTTCAGGTCCGCGATCTCTTTCCCGATGTTCAGCGCCATGCGTTCTCTCCGTAACCCTCGCTCTCGCAAGGCGTTAACCCGAAGTTCCGTGCTTGGCGAGGCTGATTCTGCATTGAGATCAGGCCGTGCGGGCTCACAAACGGCATTTCTGCGAGATCTGCAGA
>JAHJAR010000333.1 GCA_018814045.1 Planctomycetota bacterium
CGGCTCACGATTACGACATCTTTCCGAGCCGCGACCGTCAGGGAGCGGTTGTGTCGAGAACCGGTCGGCGCTGCCAGCAACCGCTCCCTGACGGTCGCGGCTCGGGTTTGAATACGATGCCGTAATTGTGAGACACTAAAGTAGTGCGGTGCGGTGCGACGCGGCCGGCTACAGACCGATCAGCAGGTCAACAAAGGGATCAATGTCGAAACCGTTGATCCATCCGTCGCCGTTGATGTCGGCCAGCCACACGTCGCAGTCGGGGTATTGCTGCTGGTATCCGGCGGCGTTCTCGATTGCCAGGACGAAGGGGTCGATGTCGAAGCCATTGATTTCGCCGTCGCAGTTCAGGTCGCCCACTTCGTATAGTGGGGCGCTGGTCTCCACGACCGCTCGGATGACTAGATCCCCCGAGGCCCCGAAGCTACAGATGTCGCGCCAGCCCAGCGGGATGGCGTAAATGGGGCTTTTGCCTGGCTGGCAGCCATCGGTGTCGGTCACCAGGCTGGGTTTGACCGGGTCGCCGGCGGGGGCATCGTCAAACTGCATCCCCACGGTCAACTGGTCGGGCGGGGTCACCCAGATGTTGTAGTCGGCGAGGTCGAATTCGTTCAGAAACCCATCAATGAGGATCGGTCCGTCGACCGAGTCGACGAAGCTGGGGCTGGGCAAGCCGCCCGAGTAAATCCGAATGGAATGCTGTAGCGAGTCGGGAGCCGAGCCGAAGCGCGACAGCCAGAGGATTTGCACCTTCTTGACTTTGAGCGGAAAGAGCCGCTCCTGGACGGTGAAAGTCGCCGCGCCGATTTCACCGTTGACGAACCCAAGCTGGATTGCGGCCTGGCTGTTGTTTACCAGCCCATCGTTCTGGAGCGGCAGATCGTCTTGAGCGCGAGCCGTCCCGGTCGGGACGCCGACCAGCGCCAGGCACACGGAAACCACCGCCGCGCTTCGCAATAGAGTGCGCATCTTCTTCTCCATCCTGTCCGGGCTGCCCTGGCCCGCGAACACCTCTGTCCGAGCCCGTCCTATACAAGCATATCCGCCGACGCAGCCTGCTTTCAAGGTGGAAGTGCAGGCCGGCCGACAAGACCGGTGTAAGCCACCCCCTGGCCCTTCTTCTGGGACGTTGCGTCGCGTAGCACGGCCCGGTGGCCTGCGGTATGCTCTCTCGCACCTGGAACCTGGACTCGAACCAGAGGTAATTCAATGCCCGCGCACGCCCTACGACTTCACTATGGCAACGCCCTGGCCCCTGCGATCGGCCCGGCCCACGGCCTGGCGCTGACTGAGCTGAAACGCGCCGAACCGGTGGTCCGACAAGTGCTGACGCGCGTCGAGCGCGAGCGAACGGAAGGCCAGCATCGTTATCGCGACCTGCCCGAAGACCAGCAGATGCTCAAGCAGGTGCGGGCGGCCGTTCGGCGGCACCGGCCCGGCGTCGAAAACCTGGTCGTGCTCGGTATTGGTGGTTCGGCCCTGGGCAACATCGCTCTGCAAACGGCGCTGAGCCCGCCGTTCCATAATTTGCTCGGCGGCACCCGTCGGCGCGGGCCACGGCTCTTCGTGCTGGACAACGTTGATCCCGTGCAAGTCTCCAATCTGCTCGACCTGCTCGGACCGGGACTGCGGAAAACGCTGTTCAACGTGATCAGTAAGTCCGGCGAGACAGCGGAAACGGCGTCCCAGTTCCTGATCGTGCGGGAACTGCTGCGCAAGAAGCTGGGACAGAAGGCCTTGGCCCGGCACATCGTGGTGACGACCGATCCGGAGCAGGGCACGCTACGGGACATAGTTGCACGGGATGGCTACGACGCGCTGCCGGTGCCGCCCGGAGTCGGGGGTCGTTTCTCCGTGCTTTCCGCCGTCGGGCTGTTCTCAGCCGGCATGTGCGGTATCGACATTAGGCGGCTATTGTCAGGGGCGGCGCGGATGAGCACGGCCGCGGCCCAACCGCGCGTGCGCACGAACCCGGCCGCCATGTTGGCCCTGCTGTTGCACGCCTTCTACGTGCGGGGCAAGCGGTCGCACGTGATGATGCCTTACAGCTATCAGCTCAAGGACCTGGCGGACTGGTATCGGCAGTTGTGGGCCGAGAGTCTGGGCAAGCAACACGACCAGGCCGGACGCCCAGTTGTGGTCGGCGCGACGCCGATCCGGGCCCTGGGAGCCACAGATCAGCACTCGCAGGTACAGCTCTATCGGGAGGGTCCCAACGACAAGGTCTTCATCTTCCTCGAGGTCGAGAAGTTCTCGTCCGACGTGCGTATTCCGCGCAGCCGCGGCGTGCCCGACGAGTTGGCCTATCTCCAGGGGACCTCGCTGGGCAAGTTGCTGAACGCGGAGAAGCTGGCAACCGAAGCGGCCCTCGTCAGCAGCGCCCGTCCGTGCCTGACGATCTGCTTCCCGACCGTCAACGCGACCACGGTTGGCGAGTTCATCCTCCTTTGGGAGGCGGCGACGACCATCGCGGGAGGCCTGCTGAACGTGAATCCGTACGACCAGCCGGCCGTCCAACTGGGCAAGGAGCTTACCTTTGCCCTGATGGGCAAGGCTGGCTACGCGCAGCACACGCGCACGCTGCGACGTCAAGCGCGGCGACGAGGCCAGTACGAGGTCTGAGACGGCGAGACTTTGTGACGAACAGGTCTTGAAAGGGAGTGAATGTGCGACACGCAGTGATCGTGGCGGGCGGATCCGGGACACGACTGTGGCCGCTCAGCCGGCGTATGCGGCCCAAGCAACTGCTGCGGCTCTTTGATGGTGCCTCGCTCTTGCAGATTGCCCGCCGACGGCTCGAAGGACTATTTGCACCAGAGAACATCTGGATTATCACCTCCGCGCATTATCTCGACCTGGTGGCTGACGAACTGCCTGATATCCCGCGCGAGAATCTCATCGGCGAGCCGATGGGACGGGACACGGCCAACGCGATCGGTCTCGCAGCACACCTGCTGATGCTCCGCGATCCGCAGGCGACGATGGCGGTCTTCACTGCGGACCACATCATCACGCCGCAGGAGCCATTCGTGGCCGCGATCCGGACCGGTCTCGAAGCCGCGGAGCAGTTCACGGACAGCCTGGTGACTTTTGGCATCACGCCGGCCAGTCCACACACTGGCTACGGGTATGTTCGCCGGGGCGTGCAACTGGCGCCGGGAACCCACCGTGTGCGCGAATTCAAGGAGAAGCCCACGCGCGACGTCGCCGCGCGCTACCTGGCATCCGGCGAGTACGTCTGGAATAGCGGCATGTTCGCGTGGCGTGGGTCGGCGATACGGGCTGCAATCGAGCAGCACCTGCCAGCGAACTCAGCTACCTTGGCCGAGCTGGCCCGCGATTGGTCGGTTTTGGCGGGAACCGAGGCGTGTGCCACTCGTTTTGGGAGCCTGGACAAAATATCGATCGACTTTGGCGTAATGGAGAAGGCCACGAGCGTGCTGCTCGTGGAGATGAACTGCCGCTGGATGGACCTGGGTTCGTGGTCGGCAATCGCCCAGACCAGGGACCCGGACGAGAGGGGGAACGTCGCCGTCGCCCCAAACGCTCTCATGCTGGACGGAAAGCGTAATGTTGTGGTCACCGAGTCGGATCACTTGATTGTCACGTTCGGCGTGAGCGACCTGGTCGTAGTGCACAGTGGCGACGCCACGCTGGTTTGCCATCGCGAACACGAGCAGAAGATTCGCGAACTGGCGGGGCAGCGCGCGGAGCGATTTGGAGAGGTCTACGAGTAACTTGTAGTCCTATAACTCAACTTCGCCATGTTTCCGGTGTTGGGTATCTGGGTACGGTGTACCCGCTCGGGCGTGGGTCGTGTTGTTATTCGGCAACAGTCACGTAATTCCTTGTGCAAGAGTGTTTTATGGCCCTGTTCTCTGCTGGACCTGGTAGCAGGTGTGGCGAATGGTGAACACGTGCGCCGCGGCCAGGCGGCTCGACCGAAACCGTTTCCACCGTAACTCTCGTGCAAGCAGGACCTTAACACTTCTGACGCAGTTCTGTGCGGCGGCATTTCGGTTTAGGAACGACGTTTGCCCTATAAGACATTGACAGGTCGCTTTGGCGTTGGTGCTTTCCGAGGGCAGTTTGCACGGGATAAGAAGCGGATATACGCCGGGAGCGGATGTCCAGATTCGACCGCACATCTGCGGCGCCAAACGAGGGAAAAGAAGTAGAGCAAGGTTGCGAGGGTGCCCACGGGACGCTCAGTTAGCTGAGCGCCACCGTGGGTTATTCTCGTGGCCGTGTTTCATTGCGCGGCGCGCTCCGGCCAGTTCCGCTGGCCCAAACGGGCCGCGAGGCACGTCTGATTGCCGCTGAAGACCGGGGGATTCTGATATTCTGGCCCACGGGGCCGACCTGCCGCGCTTGTCCACCCTCTGTGACCGGATACCATGCTGCAATCATGAGGGCGTAGACGCGTTGTGCTATGGTGAGTGGACGCAGTGGATCAGGCCACTTTGGACGAGCTCCTGCGGCGTGCCAAGCGTCGCGACGCGACCGCGCTCGAAACGCTCGTTGAGGTCTACAGTCCACGCGTCTTCGGACTGCTGTACCGGCTGACCGGCGCGCGCCAGACAGCAGAAGACCTGTTGCAGGAGACGTTTCTACGCGTCGTGCGCACGATCGACAGCTATGAGCACAGCGGAAAGTTCGAAGCGTGGCTGTTCCGCATTGCGGCGAACCTGGCCCGAGACCGGGCCCGGCGACTGCGCCGCCGCGGGCCGACAGCCAGCCTCGAGGCGGGCGGCAGCGACGTCGGCGAGCCCGCTAAGCTGGGCACTGCTGCGCCTGAGGAGGAACGTCCCGACCAGCGTCTACTGCGGCGTGAGGCGGAGCAGCGTTTGCGGGGCAGCTTGGCGCAGCTCTCGGACGCAGAGCGCGAAATCGTCTTGCTCCGGCACTTTTCGGAGCTGTCGTTTCGAGAGATCGCCGACATTCTTGGTGTGCCCCTGGGTACGGCCTTGGCGCGCGCCCATCGCGCGTTGAACCGGTTGCGAAACCTGCTGGGCGATGAGACTTGACCGATGGATCACGGGCTGAAGCAACTGGAGCGCGAGGCAGAGCGGCAGATGTACTTGCTGCGCGACCTGTCGACAGGTGGGCCGTCGCCGCGCTGCCTGGAACGCATCAAGGCCCAGGTGGTGGCTGAGGGCCTGCGGCGACGGGCACTGGTCGTCTGGCCGGCAGCACTGCGGGAGGTTATCGGTATTGCAGCGGCGCTCCTGCTGGCGGCCTGCTTAAGCTGGTCGGCGCCCGGTGGAAAAACGGGCACCAGGGCCGGCGATCCGGCCGAGCTGCTGGAGTTGTGGACCAACGCGGTCGCCGATTCCGGCCAGAGGATGAGGGCCTTGTTCTCGGACACGTGGGTGCCGGTGGGGGCGGATACGTCAACCGACTA
Source organism: Planctomycetota bacterium (assembly GCA_018814045.1). Classification (GTDB taxonomy): domain Bacteria; phylum Planctomycetota; class Phycisphaerae; order UBA1845; family Fen-1342; genus JAHJAR01. Next base: position 5,405 of record JAHJAR010000333.1, read on the forward strand.
TGAGAAGGAGTTCGATTACCTGTTCGAGAGTCTGGACCAGTCGCTGATAATTGGGACTTAGCACTTCCCGCTTCGGCGGGATCTGCGAGGACACCGTTGCCCCGGATGTGTAACAACTTGGTGATGCTGCTGGTGGCGCTGCCCGTCATGGCAGGCTGGAACGCAGCCCAGCCCCCGGTGTGTGGTCAGCAGCCGGCCGAGACGCCGCCGAAAAAGAAAACCGGGCGGCAGCGCGGTGCCGATGAGTGCCGACCGCAGCCAACGTCGGAGGCGCGCGGGGAGGATGGGGACAAGGCGGAGCGGCCGTTCGGACGAGGGCGCTTCTGGATGGGCCGCAATCTCTTTCCGCTACGTCCTGTGCCGGGGGACCAGGGTCCACTGCGCGAGGGAGAGCGCGAAGAGCTCATCAGGTTCGCCGAGGAAAACGCCCCGGCGGCCTACGAGGTACTGAACCGGCTACGCGACGAGAATCCGGAGGCGTTCGAGAAGCGCTTCCTTGATGTTGTGCCCAAACTGCGCGCGCTGCGGCGGGTCTTTGAGACCGATTCGGAGTTGGGCAAGATCATCGTGCAGCATTCTCAGAACGAGATGGCGATCCGGCAGGGGGTGGGATTGTGGCGGCGGGCGGATTCGGAAGAGCGTGAGCGGATGAAACGCGAGTGGCGGAGGCGTTTGGCGAGCAACGCCCGACTCGAGGTGCGGGCGGCCCAGCGGCGCCTCCAACGCGTGGAGAGTGATCGGGAGCAGTGGATCGCCAAGGAACTGGCCGCCCTGCTGGAGGAGGGGGCCGACCTGGCGGCCGAGCCGCCAAAGGTGCGCGGGTTGGTCGAGTCCATCCACGCCGCGGCGGATGATGTGGAGCGGCAGGAGTGCGCAGGTCAGTTGTACGCCGTCTTGTCGCTGCGTTTTGATGACGAAGTGGCAGCTCTGCGCGAACGCCTGGCCGACTTCAAGGAAAACGCCCCCGAGGAGGTCGACCGCCGGCTTCAGCGGCTGATCGAGCGGGCTGAACGTCCCCGGCGCGACTCCCGTCACCAGCATCCCTGATTTTCGTTCGCGCGCAATTCGTCGGTCCACCAAGGTTTGAATGCCACATCTGCCGCAGCTTGATTCTGCCCTCGACGTGCTGGCGTCACCTGATATCAACCGTCACCAACCGGATCGCGCGCCTGAAGCGCCACAACCGCAGGCGGGCGGGTAGGACGCCGTGCTATCGCGCCGCAACCGCGTGCGGGGCGCGCCAGCCACCGGCTGGTGGAACCCGACCCGAGCGGTCAGTATGATCCAGGGTTACGGCCCAGGTCGCGATGGCGGGTGTATTGGCTGATCGCTGAGGGCTGATCGCTGGTGGTTTCGAAGAGGGGCGGGGTGCGTGCGCGGCGCATCGCATGCGTTGGAGAAGGTGCGTCAGGGGCGCAAGCTACGCAAGGAATCGCAGATGTCGCAGAGCGTCGAACTCGTGAAGAACGCCGCCGGGCGCATGATCCCGACGGTTGTGAATGGTCAGCCGCAGGTGCCGTTTCAGGGCGTGGGGAAGTACACGCCGACCGGGCGGAAGGCGGCCCCGCCCGTGCGGACGTGCAATGACTACCCGCGGGATGGGAATAAGGTGGTGGCGTGGGAGCAGAGGCACGAAGGCAGGGAGGCACGGAGGCACGAAGTTCCTGAGCGCGCGCAACAATGCGATTCTGACGTCGAAGCGTTGAAGATTGCGCTGCGAAATGCCGGCGTGCGGGACGGGATGCGCATCTCGTCGCACCACCACTTCCGCGACGGCGACCGCGTGGCCGTACCGCTCTTCCAAGCGGCCGCCGAACTGGGCCTCAAGGACCTGATCTGGTTTCCGTCGGCGTGCTTCCCCTGTCACGAGCCGCTGATCGAGCTGCTCGAGGCCGGCGTGATCCACCACGTCGAGGGCTCGATGAACGGGCCGATCGGCAACTACTGCTCGACCGGCAAGATGCGCGGTATGGGCGTGCTGCGCAGCCATGGCGGCCGCTGGCAGGCCGTCCAGGACGGCGAGGTGCACATCGACATCGCCGTGCTCGCCGCCCCCAAGTGCGATCCATTCGGCAATGCGAACGCACTCGAAGGACCGTCGGCGTGCGGGCTGCTCGGCTTCGGGCTGGTGGACAGCCTTTACGCCGACCATGTGATCGCGGTAACCGACAATCTCGTGCCTTTTCCGTGCATTCCCTGGCAGATTCAGGGCAACAACGTCGACCAGGTGGTCGTGCTCGACCGCATCGGCGAGCCCGAGAAGATCATCAGCGGCACCACGCAGCTCACCAAGAGCCCCGATCGGCTGATGATCGCCGAGCTGGCGGCCCAGTTCGTCCGCGACGCCGGCATTATGCGCGACGGCTTCAGCTTCCAGGCCGGGGCCGGCGGTACGTCGCTGGGCTTCGCGATCTACCTGAAGGAGATGATGAAGGCCGCCGGCGTGAAGGCCCGCTTCATCCGCGGCGGCAGTACGAAGTACCTGGTCGAGATGCTCGAAGAGGGGTTGACCGATTACATCCTCGACGGGCAGACGTTCGATCTCGACGGCGTCCGCAGCATGCGCGAGTACGCCAACCACCAGGACACAAGCCCGTTCACCAGCTACAACTGGCACGGCAAGGGCTGCTTCGCGACGTTTCTCGACGCGGTCGTGCTCGGGGCGACCGAGGTCGACGTCAACTTCAACGCCAACGTCGTCACGCACTCCGACGGCAAGCTGCTGCACGGCATCGGCGGCTGGCAGAACTGCCTGCACGGGCGGTGCGTGATCCTGCCAATCCCCGCCGTCCGCGACCGCATCCCGGTTATTGTTGATGAGGTCACCACGTTGGTGGGCCCAGGCGAGCTGATCGACGTCGTCGTGTGCGAACGCGGCATCGCCATCAACCCGCGTCGCGAGGATCTGATGCAGGCTCTGCGTGACAACGGCTCGAGGCTCCCGATCCGCCCGATTGAGGAAATCAAGGCGGAAGTCGAGAAGCTGTGCGGCGGTGCACCGGCCAAGCCGAAGCTGGGCGAGAGAATCATCGCCGCGATCAAGTGGGTGGATGGGACGGTGATCGACTGCGTGCGGGCGGTGGATGCGTGAATTCCGAATGGCAAATAGCGAATGGGGGGCGGTGCGACCGAAATACCTGCGTCGCAAATGCTGCATGGACAAAGGGTTACGCCTGACGGCTTGACTGATGGTGCGTTTGATGTATACTCCAAGTACAACTCCCCCGCCACTGGCGGGTTGGGCAGTCTATATGGCTGCCCGTTTTTCTGCGCGCACGTTTTCGGGGGGCTGCCATGAAGACGCGTAGCATCATCTACATCGACGGGTTCAACTTCTACTATGGCGCCGTTCGCGGAAGTGCGCACAGGTGGCTGGACCTGGAACGGCTGTTCACTCGTCTACGGCCGGACGACCGTATTCGCGTGATTCACTACTTCACCGCCCTCGTGAGCGGGAGCAAGCGCGCAAGCCAGGAGCGTTATCTGCGGGCGCTGGCCACACTCCCGAAGGTCAACGTCATCCTCGGCAGGTTCAAGGCCAAGCAGGTCAGGTGCCGCGTTACCGGCTGCGACTACACCGGTTCGCGCATGTTCGATGCGACCGAGGAGAAGCGAACGGACGTCAACATCGCGCTACAGATGCTGGACGACGCGCACCACGATCGGGCCGATCGATTCGTGCTCGTGAGCGGCGATTCGGATCTCGTGCCGGCAGTCGATCTGATCAAGCAACAGTGGCCCGCGCGGGAGATCATCGTGTACGTTCCATCACGAAACCCCATCCGGGGTGCTGCCGTCGAACTCCGGTCCGCCGCCGACAAAGACAGGACACTTCCGCTCCAACTCCTGCCGCGCTGCCAATTTCCAGCAACTGTATCCGATGGGCATGGCGGCGTTATCGCGAAGCCGGATGGTTGGTGAATGCGGGGTGCGATGTCGACGGCTGTTCGCGTCGACATGCTGTGTGACACCTGTTTCCAACCGGCGAAATGTGGCACCGGTCCCTCATGTTGACCGTCTCCGCCGCCCGTCGTACCGTGTAGCCATGTCACAGGGGACTCAACTCAAGCCGGCCCACAAGGCGGTGAAAGCGTACTACGCGTCCCTGGCCGCGTACGCCGGCCAGAGCGTCGCGCATGAGGGCGCCGTGCGTTCCGCGTTTCAGAACCTGCTGGCCGACACGGGCCGCAAGTTCGGCTGGATGCTCATCCCCGAGCTGACGATCGACGCCAACGGCCACCAAATCCGCCCGGATGGCACCTTCCGCGACGAATTCACCATCGAACGCGGCTACTGGGAGGCCAAGGACACCGACGACGACCTCGACACCGAGATCAAGAAGAAGATCAAGCTTGGCTACCGGCTGACCAACACCATCTTCGAGGACACCCGCGAGGCCCGCCTCTACCAGGACGGCAAGCTCGCCTTCGTCGCCGATCTGACCAAGCCGCAGCCGCTCTGCGACCTGCTCAACACGTTCTTCGCCCACACCGAGCCGGCCCACGAGGACTTCGGCAAGGCCGTCGGCGAGTTCAAGCAGCGCGTGCCCGACCTGGCCCGCGGGCTGGTCGACCTGATCAAGCGGGCTCACGACGACAACCCGCGGTTCGCCGCCGCGTTCGGCAAGTTCTACGACCTTTGCCGGCAGTCGCTGAACCCGAACCTCAGCCCCGCCGCGGTGGACGAGATGCTCGTGCAGCACCTGCTGACCGAGCGGCTGATCCGCACTGTCTTCGACTCGCAGGACTTCACCCGCCGCAACGTCATCGCCGCCGAGATCGAGCAGGTCATCGATGCCCTGGTCAGCCAGTCGTTCAACCGGCATGATTATCTCCAGCGCCTCGACCGCTTCTACGTCGCCATCGAGCAGGCCGCCCGCACGATCACCGGCTTCGCCGAGAAACAGCACTTCCTCAATGTCGTCTACGAGCGGTTTTTCCAGGGCTATTCGGTCAAGGTGGCGGATACGCACGGCATCGTCTACACGCCGCAGGAGATCGTCGATTTCATGTGCGCCTCGGTCGCCGAAGTGCTGGAGCAGGAGTTCGGCAGGAAGCTGGGCGACCCCGGCGTGAACATCCTCGACCCCTGCACCGGGACGGGGAACTTCATCGTCAACCTAATCCGGCGGATCCCCAAGCGCGACCTGCCGCGGATGTACCGCGAGCAGCTTTTCGCCAACGAGGTCATGCTGCTGCCGTACTACATCGCCGCCCTTAACATCGAGCACGCCTACTACGAACGCACCGGCCAGTACGAGCCGTTCGAAGGCCTGTGCTTCGTCGACACGCTGGACCTGGCCGAAGGCCCGCAGCGCACGTTCGGCTTCATGACCGAAGAAAACGTGCAGCGCGTCGAGCGGCAACGCCAGGCGCCGATTACGGTCATCATCGGGAATCCGCCGTATAACGTGGGGCAGCTCTCGTACAATGACCAGAATCAGAACCGCAAGTATCCGGTGATCGACAAGCGCATCAGCGAGACCTACGGCCGGGATTCACGTGCAACCAGCGTCAGCAAGCTCGCCGACCCGTACGTCAAGTTCTTCCGCTGGGCCACAGATCGACTCGAAGGGCGTGACGGCGTCGTTGCTTTCGTCAGCAACAACGGCTTTGTTGATCAGGTTGCGTTCGACGGCATGCGAAAACACCTGCTCCAGGACTTCACCTGCCTCTACCATCTCGATCTTCAGGGCAACGTACGCCACAACCCGAGGCTTTCGGGCACGATGTACAACGTCTTTGGAATCCAGGTAGGCGTCGGAATCACGGTTGCCGTTCGCCGCAAGACCTCGCGGCGCCGCGGCGTGCGGTACATCGCCGTGGACAAGGCGATCCGGCGCGAAAGAAAGCTCGCCTGGCTCAGCGACCTGACCAGTTTGACGAAGCCGAAATGGCGTTCACTTCGTCCGGACGAGCGACATACGTGGCTCCAGCCGAAGCACGCCGACGAATTCGCGAGCTTCCTGTTGATGGCAAGCAAGGAGACGCGGGCGTCATCGAATGTCAACGTGGAGTGCGTCTTTCAGGACTACAGTCTCGGCGTGGCGACGCATCGGGACGCCGTCGTCTACGATTTCGACAAGGAGCAGCTTGCAACGCGCGTCTCTGAGTTCGTGGAGCACTACAACACGCAGGTGGACCGGCTGAAGCGTAAGCCAGAGGGTATAGAAGCCGAAGATTTCATCGACCGTGGCACGATCGTTTGGGATCGCGACCTGAAGAAAGACTTGCTGCGTGGTCGGCGCGTTGAATTGATGACCGAGAGGATTCGGAACGCCCAATACAGACCGTACTCTCGCCGGTGGCTCTACTTCGATCGCATTCTCAACGCAGAGGTATACGGAAACCCGAGAATCTGGCCGCTGGACGCTTCTAACGCCTGTGTAGCCACAAGCACGGTCGCGTACCGGGCCCAGAGCTTCAGCGCCCTGGCGATTCAGTGCGTTGCCGACCTTCACGTGTGTGCGACTCTCGACGGGCACGAGTGCTTCCCCTTCTACGTCTACGACGAAGACGGGACGAATCGGCGGGAGAATGTTACGGACTGGGCGTTGGGGCATTTTCGGGGGCACTACGGGGACGAGCGGATCGGGAAGTGGGACATTTTCTATTACGTGTACGGCGTGCTGCACCACCCTGGGTATCGGGCGAAGTTCGCCGACAACCTCAAGCGTGAGCTGCCGCGCATCCCCCTTGCCCCGCCGCTGCCCCCGGATCAGAACCCGGAGCGTGAGCGACGGGCCAACGACGCCGGGCCGGGCGCTGACGCTTCCGGTTCTGATGCGGGGCCGGACGCTGACGCTTCCGGTTCTGATGTGGGGCCGGACCATAAACGGAGCCCGAAGCGCAAGGGAGGGATTAGCGCCAGTCGTTGCGGAAACCCTCGCTCGCGCTTCGGGCTCGGTTCAGAAGAGCCCGCACACGGGCCGGGCGCTGGCGCTTCTGGTTCTGATGTGGGGCCGGGCGCTGACGCTTCCGGTTCTGTTCGTAACGGCGCCGCCAGCGGCTTTTGGGCTTTCGCCGACGCCGGCCGCAGGCTCGCCGAGCTGCACATCGGCTACGAATCGCTGGAGCCCTGGCCGCTGAAATGGCTCGAAACGCCCGGCGAGCCGCTCAGCTACCACGTCGAGAAGATGCGCCTGAGCAAGGACAAGAAGTCACTGATGGTCAACGACTCGCTCACGCTGGGCGGGATTCCGCCCGAGGTGTTCGACTATCGCCTGGGCAACCGCAGCGCGCTGGAG
>JAHJAR010000334.1 GCA_018814045.1 Planctomycetota bacterium
GCAAGCGTTGGCAGCAGGTCGCGACTGCGCTAATCGTGCTCTTCGCGGTTTCGGGCGGTTTGGGCATCGTCTATCAAGATGGAGTTATCTTCGGCGCGTCGCTGCTGTTTCTATTGCTCGGCACGCTCGGGATCCTGCTGGCGTACAAGCTGAGCGTCCGTCGCAATTCGATCGAGTACGACTTTCAGGATCGCCTGCTGTATGCCGCCTGCGGATTCGTTTTCATGCTGCCCGGATTCGCGGCCGGTCATGCGGTCTGGGGGCAGGGGGAGCAGTTCGCGCGCCTGATCGTTCCACTCACGGTGCTGCTCCTGCTGTTCAACTGGAACGAGCAGATCCAAATGGGGCGGCGGCAGATGATCTGCGGCGGGACGGTCTTCTGGCACGCCATCCTCGCCGCCATCATTGCTCCGATGGCGGGCGCGGAGAAGTATGCGTTGGCCAGCGCGATCCTGGCCGCCACGCTGCTGATCCTGGTGCAGTCGGTTGCCGCGCTCTGGCCGCTGCCGACGCCGGGCGCGTCGCGAATGCCCGTTGCACCCCCGAGGACACCTCGGCATCGGCGCGTGTGGGATCGCCTGGAGGGCGCATACCAACGGGTCACGACTGCGGTCGAAGGCGCCGGCGACCGACTTGAGAAGATCCGCGAGCGCACTGAGAAGACCACCGAACAGGACCAGGCCGCGTCCGTGAAGGTGGACGAGGCCAGCGAAGCACCCCCGGGCAAACCCGAGGCGGTCGCTCAGGGGCAGGTGGCAGCTCAGCCAGCGATGCTGCAGGGCTATCAGCCTTCCTTCGTCGGTCGCACCGCCAACGCCGGTCTGTCGTTTCTGGCGAAGCTTCTGCTGCTCGTGGGCCTGACTGTGGCGGTGTTGTTCAGCCACGAACTGGTCAGCATCGACGAGGGTGGTGTGCGCGTGTCGGTTGACCGCGGGCGCATCTTCATCGCCGAACGTTATGGTCGCGAACCCGACATCGATGCGATGATTCCGCGGGCCGCGGTGTTTGCTCCACTGCTGCTGGGCACGGTCTTGCTGGTCGTGGCGCGGCGGAATGACGGCGCGGCGCACTTCCTCCGTGCCTTCCTGGGATGCGCGTCGGCATTCGGCGCTGCCCTGCTGGCGACGGGACCGGCGTCCAACGCGCTGGGAGCCTTCCTCTCCGACGGCTGTGTCGCGGGCCACGACACCGACCCGCTGATCCAGGCCGGCGTGCTTCTGGCACTATCTTTCGTGTTGCTCTTCTGGCCCAAACGACGGCATCCCGGCACGATCGTGGTGTGACCAGGCGAAGTACACGCCGTTATTCCGACGCAAACATGTGGCCCAGCCGAGGGCGGCTGGGCCACATGTATAATCCGGGCTAGAATCGCCCCTTGCGTCTCGACGGAGGAACGATCGCCGCATGCCGGCCGGTCCGGACAATCGCCGCACTGACGCTGCCGCCGCCGGCGCGCGGGCCAACAGCCGGTCGGCCAGCGTCCCGAATGATCTGCGGGCGTGCGGCGGGGGGCGCATCCCACTGGCCGATGAACCCGCGTATCCCGAACCCATGCCCCCCGGCGACGAGTTTCGGCTCGAATCATTGCCAACCGGCTCGCTCAACCGACAGATCTTCATCCTGGCGTTGCCGATGCTGGGCGAGCAGTTCGTCAACTTCTGCGTCGGGCTGGTGGACACGTTTCTGGCCGGGCAGGTCGGCAAGGAAGCGACCGCTGCCGTCGGCACCGGCGGCTACCTGAGCTGGTTCGTGACGCTGGGGTTCGCGCTGGTCGGCACGGGCGCGGCGGCATTGGTGGCGCGCTGCTTTGGTGCCCGCGACGCCAAAACCGCCAATCGTGCCGCCAACCAGGCGTTCGTACTCGCATTGGCGCTCGGCGCCGCAATGGGCGGGCTGGTCTATCTGACCGCTCCGCTGCTGGCCGACTTCCTTACGCAAACAACCGCCGCCAGCAGCATGATGGTCACGTATGTGCGCATCGACGCGTTCGGGCTCGTGCTCTACAGCACGGTGCTGGTCTGCGGCGGCGTGATCCGGGCCGCCGGCGATACGCGCACGCCCATGACCATCATGGTCATCGTCAACATCGTCAACGCGTTCGTCTCGGCAGCGCTCGTATTCGGCTGGTTTGGACCGGCCATGGGCGTCAAGGGCATCGCAATCGGAACCGTGGTCGCCCGTTCGCTCGGTGGCCTGATCTTAACGGTGGTTCTACTCCGCGGCTTGCGCGGCTTGCGGCTCCGCCTCACGTGGATGCGCCCGGACTGGGAGATGATCCGGCGCATGTTGCGGGTCGGAGCACCCGCCGGTGCCGAGGCGACGTTGATGTGGGTTGCGCAGATCGGGTTCATCAAGATCGTGGCGCACACGTCGACGGGTGATGCCGCGACCGTGAATTACGCGGCCCACATGATCGCGGTGCGGATGA
>JAHJAR010000335.1 GCA_018814045.1 Planctomycetota bacterium
CCGAGCAATTCTGGAGTCTGCCCGGCGTGGAGACCGTCCTGGCCCTGCGTGCTCTGTGGCTCTCGCAAGATGACCGCTGGCAGAATTACTGGGACAACCGACCCGCCTATTCAAAAGCCGCCTGAAGTGTCACGCACCCGGTTCGTCCGGTCCCGGTGGCAGGCTCGGCCGGTCTGTTGCCGGGCGAGCAGCGGCCGGGCGTCAACGAGCGGTTGCCGTGAGGCGGCGGCCCATTATAATGCCGAGGTGTCCGACATCGGTCGCCCCGGCCGGGAAGGACGCCGGGTACGAAGGCGGTGCGCCATGGCGAGCCGCAGGAGCACAGTCTGATGTGGAAGTCGTCCAGAATTGACGAGTCACGCCGGGCCTTCACGCTGATCGAGTTGTTGGTGGTCGTGGCCATCATCGCGCTGCTGATCTCGATCCTGCTGCCGGCGCTTTCAAATGCCCGTGAGCAGGCCAAGACGATGCGCTGCGGCACCGCACTTTACAGCATCGGGCAGGCCGTGCAGACCTGTTGGACCGAATACAACGGCTACGGCCCCACCTGGGACGATGGGGAATGCGGCGATATGCCCAAGGGCAAGCAGAGATACATGCTGACCTGGGTTGATGTGCTGCACGATCTGGACATCCTGGCCGATCCGAACGCAGCCCTGTGCCCGAAGGACAACCGTCCCGATGACCCCGCCGCAGAGCGCGGTCATCCACTGAAGTGGGACAAGCACTTTGTCCTCAACATGGGCTTGAACGAGAAGCAACGCGACGGTGTTCGTACCAGCTACGCCCTCAACTACATCATGCACTTCAACTTCCGTGGCGATCGGTTCGAAGACGCCTCCCGGCAGGTCTACGCGATTGATGGCTGGTGGAACTGGCTGGGTTCGCTCAACGCGGCCTGGCTGATGTACCCCAAGGTGACGGGGCAGTCCGTGAACGTCTTCTGGCCGCACGAAGATGCCACGATGGCCGCCTGGCGGCACGGCACGGATCTCCAGGCCCAGACGCTGTACTGCGATGGCCACACCGGCTTGATCACGCCGAAAGTGCCGGGCTCGGCCACGGGACTTCTCTACGACACGGTGGATACGACGAAGAGCTTCACGTGGTTGCCCGCCGAGAACCCTACGCGCCTGATCGACGCCAAATACGACGCCCAGGGTTATAACCGGGGCCTCGAGCTGTACAACGGACGCTCGCCCGCCTTCGCCGAGGCCATGCACGACAACCGCGGCGGGAAGTGGCTCGGCGGAACCGACAACTTCCATCCGTTCGGTTTTCCAGAACCTCTGAGCGCGACCTGGCGGACCAACAACGACGTCTGGCGAAAATTCCCCAACGATTCTCAGGGCAGGAAATAGACCATGGCACAGAACCGACGGAGCCTGCTGTTGGGAGGAGTAGGTGTCGCTGCCATCGTTGTCGCGGCGGTCATGTTCTTCGGCGGCTACGGTCGTGCCCCGAGCCTGCCCGATGAGTATGGCAGCGCATGTGTGTGCCTATCCTGCAAGGAAGAGGTCAAGGTCACATACGGCCGCGACGAGTACCCACCGTTCACCTGCCCGTTGTGCAGTGCGCAATCCGCGTACCCCTGGCTCTACTGCCAGAATTGCAAGCACCGCTTCGTGCCCGATCTTGTTCGGCCTGATCCGGACGGCCCGCTACGCGTGCCGGGTCACCCGGTTTGCCGCAAGTGCGGTAGCGGGAACGTCGGTTCCTACGCAGCCGGGATGCCAGGGCAGGAACCGGTCGGCGATGCGCCATTGCCCGACTGGTCACCCTGATCAACCGGGCTTGCCCGATTTAGCCGGCCTGTTCACTCCGCGTAAAGGCCATCCGTCTCGGTGAGCCAATCCACCACGCGCTCGGCCGCACCCGGCACATCTTCGTCGGAAACATCGAGTTCCAGTTTCAGCAGAATGCTCTGGGCGACCAGCGTTCGCAGGGTGGCCTGCTCAACAACGAAACGCTGCAAGTCATCGTATTGTGGCGGGTTGCCGGAGACCTCCAGCCGCGCCTGCCGGGCCCGGGCGAACGTCTCCGGTCGCCGCGTGCAGAACACGAGATGAAACCCCAGCGCCGCCAAACGCTCCTCCAGCCAGCGGAAATCGTAGTCCACGCCATGTTCCCGCTGCTGGTAGGCCCGCGTCGAGATGTGGAAGCGGTCGATGATCCAGGAATAATAGCGTTGAAGTTCGAACAGCCGCGCCCAGGTGCGATAGGTCTCCAGCGCCAGCGCCTCCTCCTCGGGAGCGAAGTTGATCAGCCCGCGCCCCCACGGGACGTTGGTAAGCGCGCACCACTCGGCGGAGATCAACGGCGAATGGTAGCGGTACTTGCGGGGCCCGACGAAGCGCGGATGCTCGTTCAGCGCAAAGGCGATCTCGGTCTTCAATGTCAGACGCGTGCCTTCCAGGATCACCTTGGGACACAGCTTCCGGGAAGAGCCTTCCGAGCGGACTTTCGCTTCGCCGGCGGACTCGCGCTCTTCAGACATCAGCCGCCTGCCAATAGGGCCACGAACGCGTCGATGTCGAAGCCGTTGACGGCTCCGTCGTGGTTCGCGTCCGCCAGCCAGGGATCGCAGGGCGGGTACGGATCGCCGTCGTGGTCGACGATGTAGCCGTCCCAGTCGTTCAGGGCCTGAATGAAGTGGTCGATATCGAAACCGTTGACGGCGCCGTCACAGTTGAGATCGCCAAGCACGTTCAGCGTCACAAAGGTGAACTGCTCGCCGGGGATATTGGTCATGTCGGGCGCGGCGCCGAGGTTACCGTAGCCGCCGCCCAAGCCGGGCAGCCACTGGTTGCTGACATCACCGTCCGAACGCATCAGAAACGCGACGATGCCCACACTGGCGGTGGTGTCGGGCGCCAGACCGATGTCCGCGTAGGGGATCACCAGCTCGAAGCCCGTCGTCGCGGTCGCGGCACCGGAGGGGTCGCTGTCGGTCACGCCGGCTATGTTAGAGTTGTCCAGGGCGACCTCCATCCCGTTGGGGTTGGAGCCTCCCAGCAGGAAGCCGTCGCCGTCGTTGACGGTCCCGTTACCGCGGTAGCTCTTGTCGGTTCCTCCGCCGGTCAGCAGCTCGAACTGGTCGACGTAGATGGTCCCGCTCCAGGCGTTGACGAAGAGCAGGTGGTCGGGCTCGAAGCCGGGATCGAAAATCAGACCGGTGAGCTTGTCCGGGCCGGCCGGGGGTGGCGAGGTGTCGCTCAGGTCGAGGACGTTCTGGCCGCCGGCCTTGGTATCGAAGAAGAGCGCCAGGCCGGTGCCGTCAGTGTTCAGGTTGCCCGTCAGGCCAAGCAGCAGGTCCGCGCCGCTGGCGCGGGCGAAGAGCTGATTCAATTCGGAGACGTTGTCGCCCAGCCCGGTGGCGTTGTCCTGCGTGGCCACAAGTGCCGCCGGCCCCAGGTCAGCGGGGATGCCGCGTCCGTCGGTGCGCGCCTGGGGCGGGGCCGGGGGCATCAACTCCACTTCGAGGATCTGATACCCGTACGCCGGCAGGTTCAGTGGATAGCCGCCCTTGTTCGCATCGGTGATATCCGGCAGCAACTGACCGCTTATGACGTCGGTGGGCGTGGTCGCGCCGCCCGGGATTCCAAAATCGCTCAGGTCCAGGGTGAACGAGCGCGCCGCACCGTAAACGTTGATCGCGACGAGCAGTTGCTGCTGGGCGTGGTCGCGGACGAAGGCCCAGATGCGCGAACTGCTGTTTGACACCGAGTGATAGGTGCCGCGGCGCAGGCCAACATTCGCCTGCCGCGTTGCGATCAGCAGCTTGTACTCCTCGAGCAGCGAGCCGGCCACGTTAAGCTGCTCCTCGACGCTGCGGCCGTCGTTGTCGCGGGCAAAGCGGTTCTGATAGGCCTCGCTGTTGAGCACGAAGTAATTCGTCATCGGCGGGCCGGCGACCGCGTTCCACTTGAACGGTTCGCGCATGGGGATGTCGGCCGCGTCGCCCGAATACCCGCTGTTCTTGACACCGAGCATGCCGATCTCGTCGCCGTGGTAGATGATCGGCGGGAACGGTTGCGTGAGCAGGATGGCGGCGGCGGCCTTGGCTTTCTCCAGGTCGCCACCCAGCAGCGATGTCAGCCGGTCGACGTCGTGATCGCCGATGATGCCGAGGAAGGTGCCGGTCGGCGGCAACGCGGCCACGGTTGCCTCCATCTGGCTGTAGAGCGAAGCGGCGGTCTCATTGACGAGCGCGTCGCGGGCGGCGAACTCGAACGGTTTGGTCATCGCGGCGTCGTGGGCCGCGAGCAACTCGGCGCCGTGGCTGCCCCAGTCGGCCTGCTCGGCGAACGTGAACACATTCGGGTTCACACTCTGCATGGCCTGCTTCCAGGGAATCCAGAAATCGTCGAGGTTGTAGCCCCAGCCGTTCGGCCCGGAGGGGTATTCCAGCCAGACGTGGTCCAGGCGATACCCGTCGATGCCATCCGCCGGATCACCGTCCCCGTTGGGGTCGAGCCAATGCGTGGACCAGCCGGTGACCAGGTCGACCGGGTTCTGGTTGTTGAGGTTCCAGTGGATGAAGCGGACGGTGTCGCTGTTCCAGGTGGTGTAGGTGGAGCCGAGATACTCCGTGTTCCCGGAGTTGGTGAACGCGAACCAGTCGTCGTAGGGGCTGGACGGATTGCCATAGGCGTCCTGGAACCAGGCGTTGTCGCGGTTGATGCCATACAGCACGATGTCAATGAACACCCTGATGCCGCGGGCGTGGGCCTGCTGCACGAAATTCAGGAAGTTCGCCTCGCTGCCGAAGCGGCTGTTCAATTGGTCGGCAGTGTTGTGTTGATAGCCATGATAGGCCGGGGATGGGAAGATCGGGTTCATCCACACCGCGGTGACGCCGAGTTCTTCGAGGTAGTCCAGGCCGGCGGTCATTCCGTCGAAGTCGCCGAAACGCTGGGCATCGTTGTCCGAATCGCGCCAGGCGATCGGCATGTAGTGGTAGAAGACGTCATCCGCGGCGTCGTAGCGCGTCGGTATCTCGGCGTGTAGCGTGGTGCCGCATATCGCCGCCAGGAGTGTGGCCGCGATGCCGGCGCGTTTCAGATATTGCTTCATGTGCCCGTCCTATTTCGCTGCCAGTGTACTGTCTCGTTAAGCCAGCGTCGTATTCAATTCCGAGCCGCGACCGTAAGGCCGCGGTTGCGTCGAAAAGCGCGCGCCAGTGCACGTAACCGCTCCCTTACGGTCGCGGCTCGGGAGAACATCGCCTGGGTGCCATGCCCACGGTTGTTCGCGTGGGCATGCCGACGCAAACAGCCGTCGGTATGGCACCCACCACACGCGCTGCCGGCGGTCAGCACCGGCCGCGCTTCCTCCTTGACTATCCACTCAGCAACGCCACGAAGGCGTCGATGTCGAAGCCGTTGACGGCCTCGTCCTGATTCACATCCGCCAGCCACGGGTCACACTGCGGATACGGATCGCCGTCGTGGTCGGCGATGTAGCCGTCCCAGTCATCGAGCACTTGGATAAAGTGGTCGATGTCGAAGCCGTTGATAGTCCCGTCGCAGTTCAAGTCGCCCAGAACGTTGAAGGTGAACAGCGCGTATTCGTCGGCGTCGACGTTGCCGTTGCCGTTGACCGAGGCGGGGACCTGGTAGGCAGCGATCAGGGCGTCGCCATCGTTCGTGCCGTAGGCGGCGAACGCTAGATGCACCTCGGCGGGCAACTGGCCGAGTTGCGTCGCGATGTCGATGGTGCCTTCGAGCCAGCCTCCGTTGGCGCCGGTCGCGGCCTGCGCCACGACCCCGGGGGCGAGGTCGAACCAGCCTTCCCAGTCGTTGTTGTTCTCGTCCGCCAGATAGGCGCTCCAGGCGGCAACGAGACCGCTTTTGGCCCACGGGGCTGCCCACATGCTACCCGGCGTTTCGGCGACGAAGATGAAGTGGTCGTTGCCCTCGCCAGCGTCCGGGGCGGCGACGTAGAGAATGTCGCCCGAGAGACCCGCGTATAACTGGAAGCCGTTGTTCTCGGCCACCAGCGTGGCGGCGGCGTCGAGCTGCCCATCCATGACCCAATCGACCTGCGTGCCGGTGGCGGTCACGTGCCAATCGGCGCCGCCGTTGTTGTCCCAGTGTCCCAACCCGTCGTTAAATGCGACGTCGACCTGCCAGGCGCTGCTGGGGACGTCAATCGACACTTCCCACAGGCCGCTCTGCGCATTCAGCGTCATCTCCAAATCAGCCGGCAGGACGGATTCCCAGTTGTTGAACCCCGCGTGGGCATAGACAGGCGACGCACCCGAGATGGGTCCGCCGACGGCGTCGTACGAGAGCAGCACCGGTTCGCCGGCGATCGCTGGATCGGGGACCCACGTCACGCGTTCACCGGGCCCACCACCGGACCCGTCGCCGACATAGACGTGCTGGATGGGGCTGCGGCGCACGTAGCCTTTGCCGTCCACGGCTTCGACGTAGTAGTCGACCAGGACCTCGCGCAGGTCGGTTACCTCGACGTAGTATTCGTCGGCGATGTAGTCGGGCAGCACGAAGAAGTCGATGTTGGGGTCGTTGAAGAAGTTGCCGGTCGGGAAGCTGCGGTGGGTCATGGGCAAAGACTGCCAGGGTCCCACGCCGCTGCCGCCGGCGTAGGTCCGGTTCGCATCAGTGACGGTTGCGTCGTCATCGAGGCGATACTTAAGGGTCACGGAAGTTACGCCGGAAACGTCGTACACAAAGGTCCACACCCAGAAGTCCCCATCGTCGTTGTATTGCTGATAGCCGTACTGCGGGCCGAAGTTGAGCGAGCCGGGGTTCCAGGGGTGGCGCTGCGGAATCCAGATAGTCGGGGCGGTGGCATCGGCCGTGCCGGCGCCGATAACCTGATCGGCGTATTCGACCGCGAGGTTGCAGGCGATCGTCGGCTTGACCTCCATGTCCAGCGCCGTCCCGTAGTACATGAACCCGCTGTTGAGCCCCGCCAGGAAATAGTGCCAGGCCCGCTCCGCCGGCGTGGTCGTCGCGTCCGGGTAGAGGATCTTCGTGAGGTCGGCGCTGCCGGCGATTTGCTCGGCGGTGTCCACGCGGTTTTGGGTGGCGGTGATCACGGCCCAGTTGCGTTCGTCCTCGGCCCAACCGGCGGCAATATCGATGCCGCCGGAAGCGTTCACCAGCGGCCAGTTCCAGTTGAGGAAGACGGGCGAGCCGAAGTCGCCGTCGGCGTTGACCCAGGCCCCGTCCTCGACGTGTACGACGTCGCCGGTCGGCACCGGATAGTCGGCCAGGTATTGCTCGATCGTGGTGGACACGTAGCCGGCGGAGGTGGCGCTGCTGACGAAGTTGGGCACGGCCTCCATGTAGTAGCTGTAACCGCCGCCCCAGGCGTTGTCGCCGTCGTGGGCCAGGATGACCAACTGCGGGCGCGTCGGCGGGTTCTGCGTCTGAAGTGTGTCGAAGTGCTCAAGGCCGAGCGGGGAGTAGCCGTCTTTCCAACCCAGTGCCTGCGCCGCTGGGACCACCACCAGCTTGTGCTCAGCGCCGCTGTCAGGATCGACGTAGCGGGCGTAATGCGGCGTGTACGCAAAGGGGTAAGCATTGGCCGGTGAACAGCCGCGATCAATCTGAATCCGCAGCCAGTCGTTCTGCGGCGGGTTGGACTGGTCCGCCAAGTTGGGCGGATCGCAGTTGATGCCTCCGGTGCCGAGCACGGCTGGGAAGTTCTCGCAGGCGCGCGAGATGTGCTCGTTGGAAACGACCACCCAATCAATCCCCTCTTCGACAAGCACTCTTATCAGGCGTTCGGAAAAGGCGATCTCGGGCGGGAACAGGCCCTGGCTGATTCCGGGGCTGGCGCCCCAGGCGTCGGCGTAGATCGTCTGGTAGAGCTGAATCTCCTTGCGAACCGTGCTCTCGTCACACAAGGGCAGCAAGGGGTGATGGAAGGGGAAGACGACCACGTCCAGCCGCGGGTGTCCGCCGCTCGTGATCCAGGTGCGCGCCTGGCGGTAGGGGGCATACCAGGTAGCGGTGTAACCCAACTCACTCACTTCACCCAGGCTGATGATGTTCTCGATCAGACCGCCGGAGTAGGAGACCTGTGCGCCGGCGTCGGTCGTCCAGCGAATCCCGTCGATGGCGTCGCGCACGCGCCACTGGTACACCGCGACGCGGTCGTCTTTGCCGAAAATTTCCCGGAGATCGTTCGCCGGGTGCGCGGCCCCGCCATCGGTGCGCAGGATCGACTGCCATGCGCGTTCGTAGCGATCCGGCGCGGACACCTGTCGATCGGGCCAGTAGATGGGTTGTTCGAGGTGCCAGACGTAGCTGAAGTGGACGTTCTCCGCCCGGGCGTCCAGTCCACCCAGGCCGGCCAGCGCCAGCACTACACCGGCGACAACGCGCTGAAGACTCATGGCAACTCTCCCGCAATCCGTACCTTCAGGGCCGCACAAAGCCCAGCCCTCAGCATACCGGTTTGGGCGCCGCGCACCAACCTGGCCGCGATCCGGTCTGGACCGTCGCTGGGCACGCTGCCGGCCACAACCGCGGACCGCCCGCGAGTTTTTTGCGCAGCGCCGACCTGCTATAATCGAAGCACGCCGGTCGCACCGAGTGGGTCGAAGTGTCGTCCCGGCAGGATCGCAGCCGGCCTATCCCGGATGACAACCCGTTAACGGAGGTGAAGTGTGGCGATCATTCAGATGTTTGTAATCGCGTTGTTCTTCTCGGCCAACGACAACAACGTCGAGTGGAACGGCGTTTCGCATGTGGCCTGGCAGGATCGGCGCCCGCTGTGTCCGGTAAACGGCGAGTCGTTCAACGTGCTGTTCCAGGCCTACCGGTTCGACATCACAGCGGCGCGCGTGCGGTTCGATGACGGGTCGGTGACGTGGGCCAATGCCTATTATGATCACGACCGCGGGCCGTACGCCGTCTGGCGCGCGGAACTGCCGTCGACGGCGTCTTCCTCGCTGAGCTACTACATCGAGCTTACCGACGGGAGCGATACCGACTACTACAGCGCCACCGGCATGTCGGACGGACCGCCCACAGACGGCGGCTTCATCGTCGACTTCAACACGCTCAGCCACGCTCCGCTGGGTGCGAGCGAGGGCACCAGCGGCACGGTCTTCAAGGTCTGGGCGCCGACGCCGGTTTCCGCGTTCGTGCGCGGCGATTTCAACGGCTGGGGCACCGGAAACCAGATGACGCGCGACGGTGACTATTTCGTTACTTACATCGCCAATGCGTCGGCCCGGCAGATGTACAAGTACTACTTCCTGCCCGGTTCATCCTGGAAGCCGGATGCGCGGGCGCGCGCCCTGAACCCCAGCAACAACTACAACTGCTACATCGAGGATCCCTTTGGCTATGCCTGGGGCGACGCGGGGTACGATACACCGGCGTTCGAGGACATGGTGATCTACGAGTTGCACGTCGGTACGTTCTCCGGGCGGAACGACCCCGTCGGCTCGGGCGCCTTTCCCGGGACGTACGTGGACGTGGCGGCCCACGTTGATCACTTCGTCGAGCTGGGCATAAACGCGGTCGAGCTGATGCCGATCACCGAGTTCCCGGGTGACCAGTCCGCCGGCTACAACCCCATCACGCAGTGGGCGCCGGAGTGGATCTACGGTACACCCGACGATCTGAAGTACATGGTTGATGTGCTGCACCAGAACGGTATCGCGGTCCTGCTGGACCAGGTCTGGGCGCACTTTTCGTCGACGGACAATTACCTGTGGTATTACGACGGCGCGCAAATCTACTTCGACTATCCTGACGCGGTGGAAACGCCCTGGGGTTCGCAGGCCAACTACGACGAGCCGGAAGTCCAGTCTTACTACCTCGATAGCGCCATGTACTGGCTCGAGGAGTACCACATCGACGGTTTCCGCATGGACGCGACCGACTTCATCAACATGTATCAGGGCTCCGGGTGGGGGCTGATGCAGGAACTGAACGACCGCGTCGACAACCGCTGGACGGACAAGATCGTCATCGCCGAGCAGCTTCCGGATGACGCCTGGGTCACCCGCCCCACCAGCGCCGGCGGGGCGGGTTTTGACAGTCAGTGGCACGACAACTTCGTCGATCGCCTGCGCGAGGAGTTGCTCGACGCCGCCCTCGGCGACCCCGAGATGTGGAAGATCAGCGATATCATCAACGGCGACGGAGTCTACCTGCAGAACACGAAGGTGGTGCACTACCTCGAGTTGCACGACGAGTGCTGGCCGAGCAGCGGCGGACAACGCCTCGTGCGTACGATCGACACCACCTCCCCCTACGACGACCAGTACGCCAAAGGACGCACGAAGCTGGCCCAGGGCGTGGTCATGTGTGCCCCCGGCATCCCCGCAGTCATCCAGGGCACCGAGTGGCTCGAGGACACCAACTTCGGCACGGGCAGCAGCGACCGTATCGACTGGGCCCAGAAGGACATGTACCCCGGCATCTTCGAGTACTACAAGGATGTGATCGGTGTCCGGCGTACCAACGCCGCGCTGAAGGCCAGCTCAGCGCACCAGGTGTTCCACCTGAATGAGTCCGGCAACGTGCTCGGCTTCCAGCGCTACGACGGCGGCGGGAATGTTCTGGTCATCGTCGCCAACTTCAGCAACACGGACTACTTCAACTACCACATCGGCTTCCCGCAGCCCGGCACGTGGTATGAGTTGGTCAACAGCCAGGCCAGCGGATACGAGGGCAACGGCTTCGTTAATTGTGGTAGTCTTGACACCAGCCCCACCGCCAAGGACGGCTTCGGTCAATCCGCCTGGATCACCGTGCCGCAGATGGGTTTGCTTATCTTCCGCCACAATAATCCGCCGGACGATTTCCTCGATGGGGATGGCGACGGCATCGTGGATGTGTGTGACAACTGCCCGGACGAATACAACCCGGGGCAGGAGAACTCCGACACCGACGAGTTCGGTGACGCCTGCGACAACTGCCCCGACACAGACAACGCCGACCAGAGCGACGACGACAACGACGGCGTAGGCGATGCCTGCGACGACTGCCCCGGCACCGACCCGGGCACCACGGTCGGCGCCAATGGCTGCGCCATCGGCGACTTGAATTGCGACGGGGCGGTGAACGGCTTCGACATCGACCACTTTATCCAGGCACTTGATGACTGGGACGGCTACGTCGCCGACCACGACGGCGACCCGTATCCGCCCTGCGACCCGTGGCTGGCGGACACCAACGAGGACGGCAACGTCAACGGCTTCGATATCGACGCGTTCGTGACGCTGCTGGGCGCCTAGAAACCAAGCCCCAAGCCGATTCCTAGCCGCGCCGTCAGGAAGCGGTTGCGTAGACCAGCCTGGACACGCGCACAAGGCGGCTGGCAGGCGTACTGCCTGCCAGCAGTGGCCCGGGTGCGTTCGACCCTCGCTGACGCTGCGGGTTCTGATTAGGATGCTCCCGGCCCGGTTTCAAGCGCGCGAGGCTGGCAGTGGGACTCCTAGCTGAATGTCCGGTATGTCGCCGACCGCTGTGCTGGAACTACTTCCTGCGCACTATGTGGTCGCAGTGGCGCTGTGCCGGCTGCGGCTCCCTGCTCGGGATCGACCGCACGCGCCGGTTGGTGGCGATTCCGCCCTTCGTCGTGATCTCGCTCGCTGTCGTGCTGTTTCTGACGCGCATGGGATTCCACGATCTGCTGCTGATCCCGCTGCTGGTCATCTTCGGGTTGCCGTGGTTTCTGCTGATCGACCGGGCGGTTGTGCTCGAGCGCTGCGGGTTTCGCTGCCGCACTTGTGGCTACGACCTGCGCGGCCAATCCGCCCCGCGCTGCCCAGAATGCGGCCAGGAATTCAACCCGGACGAGCGCGCCTACCTGGAAACAGGCGTGTACCCGCGCCCGGCACTGCGCAGGCGGCGGCGCGGCCTGATCGGCGTGCTGCTGATCGTCATGTTGGGACTGCTCGTGGTCGGCAACCTGGTGCTGCTGAACCTGCGCTCCGCCGCGCCTCCCCTCGCAACGCAGCCCGCCACCTCGACCAGCGCGCCAGCTACGGCCGCTTCGCCATGAAGAAATCGAGGTCCAGGCGCTTATCGTGGAGCCGGTCCTGCGGATCGAGGCTGCCGATCTGCACGCAGGGCGGGGCCGCGTGCAGGATGTGGTCGGCGTCCAGAGCCACGCCGGTGTGGTAGATCTTGCCGGACTCGTTGATGAAGAAGACCTGGTCGCCGGCCTGAATCCCGGCGCGGTGCCAGGAAGTGGCCACCAGTTCTCCGGCCAGCGCCTGCTGCCAGGCGTCGCGGGAGGGCTTCTCGCCGGTGCGAGTCCACACATTCGTCACCAGCCCGCTACAGTCCAGACCAAGTGATGAGCGCCCG
>JAHJAR010000043.1 GCA_018814045.1 Planctomycetota bacterium
AAGTTCTTCCACCAGATACTCAACTTCCGCTCGTCCTTCCCGGAGGAAAAGGCCCTCACAACCATCGCCTGCCTGGGGCTCGTGTGGCTCTTCCTCGCCGTCAACGTGGTCTTCGCCCTGCTCAGGGACAACGTGGCGATGCTAACCAACGACTTCGGCGAAACCCGGTCCCTGCTGACGAAACTGGTGATCGGACTGTTCCTCAGCGCTATGGGCGTTGGCTCGTACCTCTCAAAGTTCTTCAAGACAGATCTGCTGGCCAGCCTGATTGGAATCGAGATCGGCGTCGGATTGATCGGGGGCTGTGCGGCCCTGGCCGGTTTCACCGCGTTCGCTTTGACCGAGTTGTACACGCCGATTCTGCTGACGCTCGTGGCCGCCATCGGCATTCTGGTGGGGCTTGAAATCCCGCTGATGATCCGCATTCTGCGCGAGCTGGAATCGCTGCGTGTCACGCTGGCCAACGTGCTCTCGGCCGACTACCTGGGCGCGCTGGTAGCCTCGGTGCTGTTCCCCTTCGCCCTGCTGCCGCATCTCGGTCTGGTGCGGGCCGGCTTCGTGGTCGGCCTCACCAACGTCGCCGTCGCCGGGCTGTTTCTCTGGCGTTTTGCCCCGGCGGTTGGGCACAGGGCTGGTCGGCTCAAGGCGCTGACGGTCGCGGCGGGGCTGCTGTTGGGCGTGGGCGCGGTCGGCAGCACGCGGCTGACGCCCTACCTCGAAAACCGGCTGTACCAGGACGAGATCGTCCTGGCCCAGGACACGCGCTATCAGCGCCTGGTGCTCACCCGCTGGCGTGACGACGTGCGGCTGTACCTCAACGGCCACCTCCAGTTCTCCAGCATCGACGAGTATCGCTATCACGAAGCCCTGATTCACCCAGCCCTGAGTGCCGCCGCGCGACGCGCTGGCGTTCTCATCCTCGGCGGCGGCGACGGCCTGGCCGTGCGCGAAGTCGCCAAGTACTCCGACGTGCGCCGCATCGACCTGGTGGACATCGATCCAGCAGTGACCAACCTGTTCAAGACCCGCCCAATGTTGACCGCCCTGAACGGCGGCGCGCTGTCCGATCAACGCGTGCACATCCACAACGTCGACGCCATGCGCTTCATGGAGGATTCCTCCGAACTCTACGACGTGATCGTGATGGACCTGCCTGACCCGAGCGCTCCCGGACTCGGCAAGCTCTATTCGCGGGCTTTCTTCAACCTCGCCGGCCGACGCCTCGCTGCTGATGGCGTGTTGGTGAGCCAGTGCACCAGCCCCTTCCGCTCCCGTGAGGCCTTCTGGTGTATAGTACACACGCTGGCGGCGGCGCGCTGCGGCAGCGCTCCCGAGCAGGATTTCGAGGTCCGGCCCTACCACACCATCGTCCCGACGTTCGGAACCTGGGGCTTCGCGATCGCCGGGGCGGCATTGCCGGATGTCAATGAGTTGACCTTACGCGTACCCACACGCTATCTGTCCGAAGAGCTACTGCCGGGCTTGTTCGTGTTTCCGCCGGACATGGCCGAAGTGGAAACTCCGGTAAGCCGCCTGGACGATCCGGTTGTTTGCCGACTGTATCAACGTGGGTATCACAAGTACCTGGAATAGACTGACGGATCGACGCGTGACAAAGGAGCAAGCGATGGCCGGGACGCAAGTGTGCCCCAGATGTAGTTTTGAGAATCACTCCAGCTCCCGCTTCTGCATCGGCTGCGGCAAAGGGCTGTCCGGCACCGGTGCGGCCAGTGGCGGCGGCGAGCTCGAACCACACGAGAACCCCGAGTTACCGCAGCCCGCCACCGAAGACCTCCTCAAGCGCGTCGTCGTCCAGTCCAAGTACGAATACAAGCCGACCAAGGCCGGCTTCCGCGTAACCGTACCGCTCGCCGAGCAACGCCAGCAGAAAGTCTACGTGATGTTTAACGGCCACGACGACGAGGGCCACGACATCATTTCGTTTCTCTCCATCTGCGGCCCGCGCACGGACAAGCACGCTGATGCTCTGCTGCGCCTCAACAGTCGCCTGCCCTACGCCGCCTTTGCCATCAAGACCATCGAGGGGCAGGAGTTCTTCGTCGTAACGGCCAACCAACTGGCCGCCACCGCGGATCCCGAGGAAGTTCGCAAGCTGCTCTATCACGTCGCCCGGCGGGCCGACGCACTCGAAAACCAATTGAGCGACGGACACGACGTGTACTGATCTCTGGTCGCGCTGACAGCGGCGACCCGACCCGGAACGCTCATAATCGCGACGGGCGTATGAGGAACGAACGAGTGCCACCAACGAAGCCGACAACGAAGAGACACACCACGGCTGGGCTTGGCAACGGCCCGGGTGTAACGGGTGATGCAGACCGCCGACCTGGGAAATCGCGATGACGCGGCCGCAACTCGGTGGCTCGACGTTTCGCCGAATCGGCGCGAGGGACGGCGACAACGCCGTTTGCCGTGGACGGAGGCGCGAAACGCCTCTTATCCGGCACGGGCGAATGTCTCACTTTGAGTGGGACATTTCAGGACATGAGACTCATCGGCCGGCGGCGCCACCCGAGGCGTCGAAGTAGTCCAGGATAAGGCTGTAGTACCAAGCGGGAGCATAGGGGCCAAAGCCGATGTGCCCTCCGCTGGGCAGGACTATCGCCGCCACATTCTCGTTGTGCACCGTCGCCAGCAAGTCGGCGAGATCCTGCGCCGGGGCCAGCATATCGTCGGCGGCTTGTACGATCAGCACCGGTATACGAACGCCGTTAACCCGAAGTTCCGTGCTTGGCGAGGCTGATTCTGCATTGAGATCAGGCCGTGCGGGCTCACAAACGGCATTTCTGCGAGATCTGCAGACTACAAAAGGTAGTCATGTTTATTCCTATTATTCCCGTGCAAAGGCC
>JAHJAR010000336.1 GCA_018814045.1 Planctomycetota bacterium
CCCAGTGACGTCGGGCATCCGCTGATTGAGCCGATGGATCTGCCCGAAATCGTCAGTGGGCTGCGTATCCGCCAAATGACTCCTTTCGGCAACATGCACGTGAAGATCACGGTCGATCCGCGCAGCGACCGCGAGCTCGAGGTCTTCGCCCAGCTCGGGAAGGGCGGCGACGTAGCCAATAGCGACCTCGAGGCCATCTGCCGGATTGTGTCGCTCTGGCTGCGCTCCGGTGGCGGCCTGCGGCATATCTTCAAGCAGTTGGAGGGCATCGGCTCGTCCCTGCAAATCCCGACGCGCTCCGGGACGATCATGTCACTCGGCGATGGTCTGGCCTGTGCGCTGAAGAAGTACACACGGGCCAAAGAGCGTTTTGGGCTGCGGGCCTTGCTGCTGGGCGAAATCGATCTGGCCGAGTTGGACAATCCGAATCCGGCGCCGCACACGCGGGCTTCGATACCACTCGATCGCCCGGTGCAGCGAACAGTGCCACCGGCCGCGCCGCGCGCTTCCGGTGCGCCGCGCCAGCTTGAGGTGCGTGGCGGCCGAGGTGCGGCCTTGCCGCCGAAGCGGTCCGATGTAATCGATCGTCCGGTTCTCGCGCAAAACGCCGATGAGTTACACAGCGGGGAGCGGCGTTCGTCGCGAACCGCCCCCCCGCCGCAAATGCGCGCCCCGGCGAGTACCGTGCCAGCCCGGAGCGAGTTGCACGCGACGTTTGCCGAGACGAGCAGCGTCCGCGCCGAACCTGAGGGGCTGCCGGATGACCACCTGGTCAGCGTCGCCCTGGCAGAGGAAACCACCATCTCCGAGCCGCTGCCCGAAACCAAGACCGTGACGGCCACCGCAACGGAAGTCGGCGGGTTGGTGGACTGGTCGCGGATGATGAGCCCAGCGCGGCATCACCATGACGCTGCGACGCACTACAAGCTCGCGTGTCCGGAGTGCAGCGCTGCGCTGGTTGTTCAGGAAGGCTGCCGGAAATGTCTCCACTGTGGTTGGGCGGCATGCTGATTCGTTCGTGCGACCTGGCTGCCTCTTGCAATCGATGACAACTGCCTGATTCAGAGCGCTTTCCATCTTGATGTAGTCTTCGGGCTCTGTCCCCAACGTAGGACACCAACTTGTTTTCCACGGCCGAGACAGAGCTCGGCAGCTACAATTGAATGGGAATTGCACTAACCCGACTTTCGCAGATCGCTGACCGGAACCTGATTGGCGGGGTCGCGAAGGCCGATTGGACCCCATGGGTCTGCACTACAGAAGCGGCGCGGTGGCCGTCAGGCGGGTGGTTCGGCGGCCGGTAGCTCGACCTGGCCGGACCGGATGCGCGTCGGCGTGGATTCGTCGGTGAAGGCGATCGTATGTTGGAGCCGCTGGCTTGTGTCCACGCTGACCACCGGCCGGGTCTTGGGCGGACCCTCGGGGCTCCCCTCGCGGTCGGGCACGGTGATCCCCATCGCGGCCCGCTCGCTGTCGTCCACGTCCGGGCTGGCCTGGAGCCGCCGCACCAGCGGCCGAATCGCGCCCTCGAACCCGTCGCGGGCGTTGTCCTTGGCCTGCCGGGCGCCCTGGGCGGCGGTCTGCGCGGCGGTGTGGGCCGGGTAGTCGGTCGTCCACGTCGCGGCGCTGGCATTGAGGTCCACCACGTCACCGGCCACAAGCCCCAGGTCGGCCAGGTGGGCGTTGACGTACACGATGAAGTTGTTCTGCCAGGCGTGAAACTGGGCGTCGCCGCCGGGGATGTAATCGGTTGCCATCGGGAGTACTCCTGTAACGGGTGGGCTGGCGGCCCTCAGCGGCTCGGTCGCCGCCGGCAGCGGAAGATCCCCCGCCCTCAGCGGACGATCCGCCGCCCTCAGTGACTCATCCACTGCCGGCAGTGGGCGATCCGCTGCCCACAGTGCAAGACCCGCTGCCCTCCGGGAATGATCCCCTGGCTTCAGCGGGTGACCCCCCGCGGTCAAGGACTCGTCCGCTGGCCTCAGGGAGCCATCGCCTGGCGCCGCCGAGAGGCCGCGGCTTTCCCTCGCGTGGCGCCCAGGCGGCTGCGTGTGAAGGACTTACGCAAGGGGTGGCCCGGCCGCTCGTGGGTTACGGTGCGTTGATCCGTAACGTCCGTTCTGATAGACTGGGCTTCGTGGGACGTGCCGGCGCGGACGCTCGGCACGGCAATTCGAGAGGCTGTGATCTTGGAGGCACGCGACTGAGATAGAAAACGGACGCTGACGATTCAGCGTCGACAATATCGTGGCTTCGGCCGCCGTCTTGTCGTGAAAACTGGCAATTCTCAGGAACCAAGACTGGTGACCGGTGCCGCGCCCCGCATGGGGCGCGGGCCGGGCCGCCTTTTGTTGCGGGTATGCGAGTACCTCAGAAGAAGGGCGCGTTTCGGTTTCGCGCCCTTTTGTGTTGTGCTGGAAGGCCACCGTTAACGCATTGAATATGCGGCTGTCCCAGATCGTTCAGCGCTGAGCGGCTGTACGATAGAATGCTGTCCCCATCGTGGAGACGGAGCCAAGGAGAATCGGATCGGAGTGTTGGACGTGTGATCCAACCCATTCAACCCTTGAAGGAGAAGAAAGATGGAAGCACGGAGATTGAGAATGGTGGCGCTTGCGGCAACGCTCGTTCTGGGCGTGACCGGAGTAAGTTGGGGCGACGCGGTCGGGACGGCCTTTACGTATCAGGGGCAGCTCAAGGAAGGGGGCAGTCCGGCCAACGGAACCTACGATTTCCGGTTTGCCCTATACGACGATCCCGACTTCGGCTCGCAGGTGAATGGTATCGTCGACGTGGCGGACAAGCAGGTGAGCAATGGCCTGTTTACGGTGCAGCTGGACTTCGGAGACGTGTATAATGGAACCGCCCTTTGGCTTTGGGTGCTGGTGCGCCCGGGGGACAGTACTGGCGCGTACACGCAACTCTGGCCCAGGCAGCCCCTCACTGCGACACCGTACGCGCTGTATGCGCTGCAAGCCCCCGGCAGCGGTGGCGACGGGAATACCCTGGACCAAGCCTATGACGAGGGTGGCGCCGGCGCAGGGCGAACGATCACAGCCGACGCCGGCCCCGTGGAAATCCTTGGTCCTGACGGGCTGATCGTTGCAGGCGCGATCCAATGCGGCACTTCCGTCACGATCGACGGCACCGCGAACACGATCAGCGCAGACGCGGATTTGGAGTTCCACGTCGCCAGCGGTCGAGGGTTGCGCATCGAGACAAACGCCACAAGCCCAAACATCGTTGGCGGACACGCTGCGAATGCTGTCAGCGGTGGCGCGGTAGGAGCGACTATCTCCGGCGGTGGAGCCGCTGGATTCGGCAACGAAGTCACGGCCTCGCACGGCACCGTTTGCGGCGGTAGAAATAACGCGGCAGGTAGCTTTGGAACCGTTGCAGGTGGTATCGCGAATTCGGCAAGCGGCGAGCGCAGCTTCGTCGGCGGAGGGACGAGCAACCAAGCGACCGGCTACGGTGCTACGGTATCCGGGGGCGATGATAACGTCGCGAGCGGTCAATACGCGACCGTATGTGGTGGCGACGGTAACACTGCCAGCGCACAGGGTTCAATGGCCCTCGGCGGCGTGGACTGCCTAGCCAGTGGTCTTCGGTCTTTGGCAGCGGGATCGTACGCGCAGGCTGAGCACGAGGGTTCCTTTGTATGGGGGGACCGCTACGGCGCAGTTGTTGCCTCGACTGCTGCAAACAAGTGGACCGTGCGTTCCCGGGGCGGCGTTCGATTCTACACAAACAGCGATCTCACGGCGGGCGTTCAGTTGCCCGCTGGAGGCAGCGCGTGGCAGAGCGTAAGTGACCGCAACGCGAAAGAGAACTTCGAACCCGTTGACACAAAGTGGATTCTAGAGCAACTCGCGGCGGTTTCGATCGAAACGTGGAACTACAAAACCCAAGTGGACGCTATCCGTCACATTGGGCCGATGGCCCAGGACTTCTATGCGGCCTTCGGGGTGGGCGAAGACGACAAGCACATAACCACCATCGATACCGATGGTGTCGCGCTGGCGGCAATTCAAGGTCTGCATCAGATCCTGCAAGAGAAAGACGGACAGATTGCCGCACAGGGTCGAGAGATCGCGGCGCAAAGAAAGCAGATCGCCGATCTGAGCGTTCGTCTCGAGCGGATGGAAGCAATCATGGGCGAACTGGCGAAGGTGGAAACCGGAGGTGCGCGATGAATCGGGCGGCCTCCATACCAGTGTTGGCATCCATGATGTTGTTAGCCTTTTCCGTCGTCGTGACCGTCGCGGACGATTTCAGCATCGATTGGAATACCATCAACGGTGGTGGCGAGATGTGGAGCGTCGGCGGTGACTTCGAGTTGGGCGGCACGATCGGGCAGCCGGACGCGGGTGCCATGACGGGCGGAACGTTTGCCGTGACTGGTGGATTCTGGTTCGGCATCGCCCTCGGCGACCTCGATCAGGACGGCGACATAGACCTGGACGACTTCAGTATCTTTGCCGGCTGTTTGACCGGTCCGGATATTGGCTACCCGCCGGGTTGCGACGACGCTGATATCGACATTGACGACGACGTGGACCTGGCCGACTTTGCACAGTTCCAGACTGTCTTCACCGGCAGCGGCGGCTGATCGCCGAGAGCGGAACGTAGCTGGACTGCTCCTATTGCGCCTGCTCCGCAGGCACACGCGGCTTCCAACAACGGTGAGAAGCCGATCAACCTGTTCCAGCTCGGGTGCCTGTTCGTCATCCGGTCGTCGCAGAAGGTCCTGCCGCATCGGCAACGAGCCGCAAGACCTCCACCTATCGGCAATTGACAGGCGGGACGCCTATCCCACCCAATTCGCAAGGCGCGAGACAGGCTGGAAGCATACGCCCCCCGCGTCCGGCACCGGGCTCGTGTTCATTACCGCCGGGATTGCACATCAATCACTCCCAGATGGTGGAGTCCCTCTGACCTGAGGATCCTGCACAACAGATCTCCCCGAACCAGGATTCCTCCTTCAGACTCCCATCGCCGAGCGAATGAGATCAAAGAGGAACGTGAACAGTTGAGCCAGGAAGATGTACAACAGGTTGGACACGATCATTTTGGTCCTCCAAACGGTTTGATCGTTCTTGCGACACACCGATCTACGACGGCCGGTACGGGGCTCGGCCGCTACATCCGTCGGGCACGGAGACCCGACGCTACATTCATCGGCGAGACGCCGGTGGCACATTCACAGGCTGGAAGCCTGGGCCACACCTTTCAGTCGCCAAACCTGGAACTGCTTGGCGACCAGGAAGATCACCGGGTAGATCAGCAGTTCCATCGCGAAGCTCGTCAGCAGGCCGCCGAACATGGGCGCGGCCATGCGTTTCATGACATCCGAGCCGGTGCCCACGCCGATCATGATCGGGAGCAGACCGAGCATGGTCGTCATGACCGTCATCGTCTTGGGCCGAATGCGTAGCACCGCACCCTCGTGGATGGCCGTCTTGAGATCGGCCAGCGAGTTCATCTGGCCCTCGGCCTTGCGGCGATCGTAACTGTTGTGCAAGTAGAGCAGCATCACCATGCCGGTCTCGGCGTCGAGGCCGGCCAGCGCAATGAGCCCCACCCAGACCGCCAGCGACATGTTGTAGCCGGCGAAGTACATGAACCAGATGGCGCCGATCAGGCTGAACGGCACCGCCAGCAACACGACGCAGGTATCGAACCAGCTCCCGTGCGACATGTACAGCAGCAAGACAATCAGGACAAAGACGGCGGGGATGGCGATGGCCAGGCGCTGATTGGCGGCTTGGATATACTCGTACTGGCCGGACCAGACCAGACTGTATCCGGCGGGAATCTGCACCTTCTGTGCGACATGGCTTTTGGCCCGCGCAACCCAGCCGCCCACGTCGCTCGTGGTGAGATCGACGTAGATCCAGGCGTTTTTGCGGGCGCTTTCACTCTTGATGCCCGGCGGGCCTTTGTGAATCTCGATGTCCGCAAGCTGCGCCAGCGGTACCTGGGCGCCGGACGGTGTCGAGACCAACGTCCGCTTGAGCGCCGGGATGTTGTCGCGCAACTCGCGTTTGTAGCGCAAGTTGACCGGGTAGCGCTCCAGCCCCTCGACGGTTGACGTGATGTTCATGCCGCCCATCGCGGTCAGTATGACGTCCTGCACATCGGCAACGCGCAGGCCGTAGCGGGCGATCTCGTCGCGGTTAATGTTGAAATCGACGTAATTCCCGCCGACAGTTTTCTCAGGGTAAGCGCTCAGCGTCCCCGGCAGCGTGCGGACCTCGGCGGCGATGCGCTCCGCCAGATCCCCCAACACCGCGAGGTTATCGCCCATGATCTTGATACCTACGGGTGTCTTGATACCCGTACTCAGCATGTCGATGCGTGTCTTGATCGGCATCGTCCAGGCGTTGGTCAGGCCCGGGAACGCCACCACGTCATCGAGTCCGTCCACGCGCGTACCGTCGGGTTCTTCCCAGCCATAACTAAGTTCGCCGATCGTAATCGGGCGTTCCTCGGGCCAGAAGTACGTCAGGCCGGAGTACGTCTTCAACCAGCCGGGCAGAAAGTCGAACCAGCGGCTGAAATGCCGCTTGCGCCATTTTTCGTGATCCGGCTCCAGCATGACGGTCGTTTCGATCATGCTCAGTGGCGCCGGGTCGGTCGCAGTTTCCGCCCGCCCGATCTTGCCGAAGACGTGATGGACTTCGGGGAACGTCGCGATCAAGGCGTCGGTCTGCTGGAGCAACTCGCGCGCCTTGGTGATGCTGATGCCGGGATCGGTGGTCGGCATATAGAGCAGATCGCCCTCGTCAAGCGGCGGCATGAACTCGCTGCCAACCTGGCTGCTGAGCTTGAGGAAGGGCAGCTTCTCCCCGATCACCTGCCGACCGAAGATGTACTCCTGCAACGGCAGAATCGCACTCGCAACCAGCAGGGCTGCAATGAGCAGCGTGACGTATTTGCCCTTCATCGCCGCCCAGAAGAACGGTTCATAGATGCGCTGCAAAATGCGGCTGATCGGGTTGGTTTGCTCGTTGGGGATCCGGCCGCGGATAAAGTAGATCATCAGCACCGGAACGACCGTGATGGCCAGCAGCGCTGATGCGCCCATGGCAAATGTCTTGGTGAATGCCAACGGCTTGAACAGCCGACCGCTCTGTTCGCCGAGCACGAAGATCGGCAGGAAGCTGACAGTGATGATCGCCAGCGAGAAGAAGAGCGTCGGGCCGACTTCCTTCGCGGCGTCGATGATGATATCGGCGTGGGGCTTCTTTCCCTTGTCGCGCTCGTAGTGCTTGTGCGCATTCTCGACCATGACGATCGAGCTGTCGACCATCGCACCGATGGCGATCGCGATGCCGCCCAGGCTCATGATGTTCGCGTTGAGGCCCATCGCGTGCATGATGATGAGGCTGGCCAGCACGGCAGTGGGGATCACGAAGATCGCCACGAGGCTGCTGCGCAGGTGCAGTAGGAAGATCGCGCAGACAATCGCCACAACGATCATTTCCTCGATGAGCTTCTCTTTCAGGGTGTCCACTGAACGCTCAATCAGCGCGGAGCGGTCGTACTCCGTGATGATGTCGACGCCCGGGGGCAGACCCGGCCGCAGCGCGTCGAGCTTCTTCTTGGCGTCGTGGATGACCTTGAGTGCGTTTTCGCCGAAGCGCATGACAACGATGCCGCCAACCACCTCGCCTTCGCCGTCGGCCTCAGCGAGTCCGCGACGCAGCTCCGGGCCAAGTTGTACGTCAGCTATGTCGCGCAGGTAGACGGGGGTTCCGTCGGGATTCGCGCGGATGACGACTTTCTTCAGGTCTTCGATGCCCTGCGCAGCGCGGGCGCGTGAGAGCGGGACGCCGTCGGTCTGCGCTTGCCGAACTTGCCCCGGTGAGAGCTGTGCGAGGTAGCCACGACCGCGCACCATGTATTCGGTCTCGGACATCTCCAGCACGCGGCCGCCGACATCATTGTTCGACATCTTGATGGCCATCTTGACCTGGCTGAGCGGGATGTTGTAAGCCAGCAGCCGATCCGGATCGACGACGACTTGATACTGACGCACGAAGCCGCCGACCGGTGCGACCTCGGCGACGCCGTTGACGGCCGTCAACTCGAAACGCAGGTACCAGTCCTGAAGGCTGCGCAGCTCGGAGAGGTCGTACTCGGCGAGCTTCAACTCCGTCTCCCCATCCCAGGGGCAACTGCCGCCGTTTTCGAACATGCGAACACGTTCGAGGCGGTCGCGCACATCCTCGGGGGCGTCCTCAATGGCGGCGTACCAGGAATCCGGATCTTCCGGATCGTGGTACATACCGTTGGGATGTTCGGGGCAGTAGTACCCGTTGCGAATGGAGTATTCGTAGACCCAGCCCACACCCGTTGCGTCCGGTCCCAACTGCGGCGTCACGCCCGACGGAAGGCGGTTCGAGACATAGTTGAGATACTCCAGGACGCGCGAACGAGCCCAGTAAATGTCTGTGCCGTCTTCGAATATGATGTACACGAATGAGAGGCCGAAGAAGGAGTAGCCCCGCACGACCTTTGCGTAGGGCACGGCCAGCATCGACGTCGTAAGCGGGTAGGTGACCTGATCCTCAACAACCTGCGGGGCCTGTCCCGGGTACTCAGTGAAAATGATCACCTGCACGTCGGACAGATCAGGTATCGCATCGAGCCGGATGTTGTAGATCGTCCAGACGCCGCCCGCGACGACCAGGCCGGTCAGCAGCAGCACGAGCAGCCGATTGCGACCGCAGACTTCGATGATCTTGGCAATCATGCCTGACTGTCCTTCCGTCGGCTCTCGACGTTTACCTCGTCGCCTGCAGTTCGCCGCACTTGAGCATCTTGAAGCCGTAGAACGGGTTGGCCATCTCTTCCGATGACTGGAGCCAGTCCCCCTTGGTCATGGGGCAGTGGAAAATGTAGATCTTGGGGTAGCGTTCTTTGTCGGGTCGGACGTGCTCAACGAGCGTGCGCATCGCCGTGCCGAACTCGACAAAGGTGACGCGGTCAGCGTCGAGCTTGTCGCCGGTCGTCTTGATGGCCGCCGCACGCAGGGCCCGCGCGGCGGCGGCAAACTCCGGCGGCAACTTGGCTTCTGGATCGTCCACGTGCTTGAGGATCTCGTCGACCGCACCCACCAGCCCCAGCGCATGCAGCGCGACATCCTTGGTGCGGTCGGAGGCAAAGCGCTTCTGAAGCTCCAGGTAGTGCTCCATCAGATAGTCCATCTGCACAGTGATGACGGCGGGCGCGCTGGTGGGTTTCGGCACGGCCTCGCGGGCAACAAGCTGCATGCCACAAATCGGACAGGTCCCGCGCGTCGCCGACGTCTGGTCAGAGTGCATCGGGCAGACGAACGCGGCTCCGGCCTCCGCAGAGCGCGCCTGTGTGAGCTTCGCGTTCGCCCAGTCCACGGCAGCGATCGGCTTCAGCTTCATGCCGCACTTCGGGCACTCGCCAGGCTCGGTGGAGAATTGCCAGCACTCCTCCATGGGGCAGACGAGTTTCGCGCCTGGTGGTATGGACTGCGCGTGCGCTTGTTCGGATTCCGGAACGCCGCTTGGCGATTCAAGTTCGTGGGCGCAGATCGGGCACTTGCCCGGGCGGGCGCTGTGCACCAGCGGATGCACGGGGCAGCGGTACGCGGCGCTCTCCGCTACTTCCGGGTTCAGAGGCAAGTTGTGTTCAGCCATTTCCGGCGCCAACCAGACGCCGCGGTATGGCGTCAGGTTGCGCTTGCACTCGGGGCACATTCCCGGTTGCGCGCTGATCTGGCCGGCGTGTTGGGGGTCGGGGCACGTGTACATCACCTTGAACGGTTCGAGCTTCCGGCCACACCGCGGGCAATCGGCCTCCGTCTTGGAGAACACGTGCTGGTGAGCGGGGCAGGTGTACGCCACTTCGGCGCCGGCGGCTGCGCGGCGCGCCCTCACCCACTTCAGCTCATCGAGCGGCTTGAGGGTCATACCGCACGAGGGACATTTCCCCTCTTCCCTCGAGAAGTACGCACCTTGGCGTGCAGGATCCCTCTCGTCCGGATGCGTTTCCATCGGGCAGGCATAGCGGGCGTCAGCGGGTATTCCCGAGGCGCTCGGCTGGGATACCGGCGTCGTCTGGCCGCGGGCTACGCCCGCGAGCAGCGAAACGCCAACGAGAGCTGGAACGAAACTCAGGGTTACGTAGCGCATGGCAAGGGCCTCAATTCGAGTCAGTGACTATGTCCGGGCGGCATCGGCTTGTTGGTTTCCTCAGGCCTGTCGTGGCTGGCGTGCTCCGATGTCGGTGCTGAGGACTTCCGGGATTCGAGCATCTTCGCGATGGCTTCCTTGAGCTTGCTCTCCGCGTCGAGCATGAACTGCCCGCTGGTAACGACGCGGTCACCCTCATCCAGCCCGTAGCGGACCTCGACCATCCCGTCCTCGGCCTCGACGCCGACGTCGATGTCACGTGGCTGGAACTTGCCATCGCCCCGCGTGACAAACGCAACCTTGCGCGTCCCCGAGTCAATGTACGCCTCGCGCGGGATCAGCAACGCGTGGCGGTCCAGGTCGGCGTACAGCATCACGTTGGCGTACATATCCGGTTTGAGCTCGAGCGTCGGGTTCTCGAACTCGAGTCGAACCTTCACGACGCGCGTCTGTTTTTCGAGATAGGGGTAGACGTAGACTACGTGGCCGACGAACTCCCGGTCCGGGACATACGGCAGCGTCATCCGCGCTTCCTGTCCCATGCGGACCCAGGGCAACTGGTACTCGTAGATGTCCACGTAGACCCATACGCGTGACAGGTCGGCGATCGTGAACAGCCGCATGCCGGGCTTCACGTACATGCCTTCCAGCGCCATCTTCTCGGTGACGATGCCGGCGGCGGGCGAGTGGATCGTCAACGTCTTCGTGATCTCTTTCGCCCGGCGCAGCTCGTCGATTTGCTCATCGGAAACGTCGAAGTACTTCAATTGCACCTCGGCCGCCTCCACCAGTTGTCGCGCCTGTTCGTGTATTTCGGCCACCTTGCTGTCGGCCAGACGCTCCACGCCGCGCAGCGCGGCCAGGTACTCCTCCTGGGCGGCGTAGAGTCTGGGCGAGTACACTTGGAAGAGGGGCTCACCCTTCTCGACCTGGACGCCGGTCTCGTTGACGTGCAACTTCTCGATCCAGCCGTCG
>JAHJAR010000337.1 GCA_018814045.1 Planctomycetota bacterium
AAAGTGGCCGCGCACCGCAACGCCCCCAAGCCGCCAAGCAGCCTGAATCAGAGCGGGCGCGGGAGCATAAGCTGGAGCAGTTGACTCAGAAGCCACCTGGGCCGTCGCGCGTACGGCGGCCGCAGCGCGGCCTGGCCGATAAGCTCGATCGTGTTCTGGGGAGTCAGTCTGGTCTTCAGGGTGCTATCCTGCTGTCCGAGATCCTCTCCCCACCGGTCTCGCTCCGCGACGATCACTTGACGCGCTGATTCCGGGGCAGCGCGGCACCGCCTGTGCAGCCTGCGGCGTGAGGGGTAAACTGCCGATCAGGCAGGTGCTAGTACCGTTGGCGATAGGTGGAGCATCATCTCCAAACCGAGCCGCGCCCGCTCTGAACCGAGCCGCGCCCGTCAGGA
Source organism: Planctomycetota bacterium (assembly GCA_018814045.1). Taxonomy (GTDB): domain Bacteria; phylum Planctomycetota; class Phycisphaerae; order UBA1845; family Fen-1342; genus JAHJAR01. The sequence goes on from JAHJAR010000337.1 coordinate 396, forward strand.
AGCGGTTGTTGCACACGAGAGCACCGCTCCCTCACCGTCGCGGCTCGGATAAGATTCAAGCAGCGTGAGAAGCTGCAGTAGACGACTATCGGATTGGTTGGAATCATCATGAGTAACGGCGGAAGCTACGATCCGCGCTCGGTCGAGCCGGATATATACAAGTTCTGGGAGGCGGGCGGGTATTTTCACGCCGAACCCGACCCGAACCGCAAACCCTACGTCATCGATATCCCCTTGCCGAACGTCACGGGCGCATTGCACCTGGGCCATGCCCTCAACAACACGGTTCAGGACCTGCTCATCCGCCACAAACGCATGTGCGGCTACAACGCCATGTGGATGCCCGGCACGGATCACGCCGGCATTGCCACGCAGGCCGTGGTCGAGAAGCGGCTGAAGGAAGACGAAGGTCTGACCCGGCACGAGATCGGCCGCGAAACGCTGGTCGAGCGCATCTGGGCGTGGAAGGAGCAGTATGGCGGGCGCATTTTGCAGCAGCTCCGCGAGATCGGCTGCTCGTGTGATTGGGAGCGGACGCGGTTCACGCTGGACGAGGTCTGCGCCAAGGCCGTTTACGAAGTGTTTTTCCGCTTTTTCAAGGACGGGCTGATCTACCGCGGTCTGCGGCTCGTGAACTGGGACGCCCACCTGCAAACCGCCGTCGCCGACGACGAGATTATCCACGAGACGGTGCAGAGCAATCTGTGGCATTATCGGTATCCGATACTGCCGGAAGAAACTGAGGGATTAGGGGATTCAGGGATTGAGGAGGCGCTTGAGCGGGCTACGCGGGAAGGGGCGAAGCAGGGCACCGACTACCTTTCTATTGCTACTACGCGGCCGGAGACGATGCTCGGCGACACGGCGATTGCGGTGCATCCGGATGACGAGCGCTACAAACACCTGCACGGCCGCTTCTGCCTGCTGCCGCTTCAGAACCGGGCCATTCCGATCATCGCCGACGCGATCCTGGTCAAGCCGGAGTTCGGGACCGGTTGCGTGAAGGTCACCCCGGGGCACGACCCCAACGACTACGACTGCGGCCAGCGGAACAGCCTGGGGATGATCAACATCCTGACCACCGATGGGCGTATCAACGACAACGGCGGCGACAAGTACTCCGGCCAGTCGGCCGAGGACGCCCGCCGGCAGGTAGTCGCCGACCTTGAGGCGCTCGGCCTGATGGAGCAGATCGAACCCTACCAGCACGAGGTCGGCCACAGCGACCGCAGCAAGACGCCGATCGAGCCGATGCTCTCCGAGCAGTGGTTCATGAAGATGGCGGACCTGTGCGAGTTGGCGATGGGCGCGGTCCGCGACGGCCGCGTCAAGTTCTTCCCGCAGCGCTACGCCAACACCTACCTCGACTGGCTCGGCGAAAAGCGCGACTGGTGCATCAGCCGACAACTCTGGTGGGGACACCGGATTCCGGTGTGGCACGTGGACACGCAGCCTGTCGCGATTCGGGGCGAGCTTCTTGGGGAAAGTCGTGAGCGCCTCACAGAAGTGCGAGGGCTGCTCGAGGGGTATCTCGAGAGTTCGAATGTGCCTTCGTCAGACTACTGCCTACGGACCACAGCCGAGGGTGCCCTGTATGTCTGCGCTGTCGAAAACCGCGCGCGCGAAGCACTCGGCGACCTCGAGCGTGAGTGGGAGGACCTACATGCACGGTACGACACGCGTAGGAGGCCCGGCGAAGCATATGCCCGGATCGACTCGCCCTCGAGCGATGCGCGTGCCCTGGCTATCGAGCTGACGCAGATGAGTGTTGCTGTCCAGCAAGACCGCGACGTTCTCGATACCTGGTTCAGCTCCGCGCTCTGGCCGTTCAGCACGCTGGGCTGGCCGGATGATTACGGCAGGGATTCAGGGATTGAGGGATTAAGGGATTCAGAAGGTGGCGGCGAAGGGACCTCAATCCCTCAATCCCCCAATCCCTCAATCCCTCTCCGCGACCTCGACTACTTCTACCCCACCAGCACGCTCGTGACCGCCCGTGGGATCATAACGCTCTGGGTCGCCCGCATGGTGATGACCTCGCTCTACTTCAATAAGGTCGTGCCCTTCGACCACGTTTGCATCCACCCCAACATCCTCGACTCGCAAGGCCGCATCATGAGCAAGTCGAAGGGTAACGGCGTCGACCCGCTCGATATCGTCCAGCTCTACGGCGCCGATGCGTTGCGTTTCACGCTCACCCAGATGGCGACCGAGACGCAGGACATGCGGCTGCCGGTCTCCTACCTGTGCCCGCACTGCGAGCATCTGACGCCCCAGGACGCCGTCGTGCCCAAGGGCAAGTTCCCCTTCGAGGTGCAGAAGGTCAAATGCAGCTTGTGCAAGCAGACCTTCGCGACGGTTTGGGCGACCGACGCCCTGAAGCAGGAACTCGGCGTGGCGCGCGACACGTCCGATCGCTTCGAGATCGGCCGCAACCTGTGCAACAAGCTCTGGCAGGCCACCAACGGCTTCGTGCTGGCTAACCTTGAGGGCTACGAGCCGCGGTCGCTTACGTCGGACGACATGCGGCTGGAGGACCGCTGGATTCTGTCGCGGCTGAGTGCCTGCATCGCCGAAGCCGATCGGCGGCTGGCCGTCTACCAGCTCAACGAGGCGGCCAACACGCTCTACGCCTTCTTCTGGAGCGATTTCTGTGACTGGTATGTCGAGTTGCTGAAGCCGCGTTTGTTCGGCCGCAACGAAGCGGGTGAGATCGTCCAGCACAGTGACGAGTCGGCTGCCACCGCGCGCCAGGTCCTGGTCCACGTGCTCGACCAGGTGCTGCGCCTGATGCATCCGATCATGCCGTTCATCACCGAGGCCCTGTGGCAGAAGCTGAACCAGGCGGCCCCGCGACGCGGCCTCACTGACGTGCGGCCCGGCGAGACGGCGTTGATCACCGCGGCCTGGCCGGACGCGGGCGCGTGGCAGCGCGACCTGGACGTCGAGCGTGAGATGGCGGCTTTGCAAGACATCATCCGCGCGCTGCGCGACATCCGCACACGCGTGAACGCGCTGCGTGCCGCGGCGAAGCAGTCGTCGCTACGCACGTTGCCGCGCGCGGTGATCCACGCAGACGCCGAGGTCGCCACGCGACTCAAGCGCCGGGAGGCGGTGATCCATCGGCTGGGTCAGTGCGACGAATTGGAGATAGGCTCCGACGTCGCCAAGCCGCCGGAGTCTGCCAGCGCCGTCTTCCCCGGCATCGAGGTCTTCGTCCCGCTCGCGGGACTGGCGGATCTCGGGATCGAGCGAAAGCGGCTGCGCAAGGAATGCGACGAACTCGCCGGCCACATGAAACGTCTCGAAGGAAAACTGACCAACGAGGGCTTCGTGAGCAAGGCCCCCGCCGATGTGGTGGAGCGCGAACGCGCCCGCTTGGTGGAGCTGAAGGACAAGCTCGCCGCGCTCGAACGCAACCTGGCCGAAATCAGCGGCTGACGCTCGAGCGGCTTCGATAATGAAGTAGCGTCCGGGCCCCGCACCGGACGTAGGTAGCGAGTCTGGTTCCGACCAGCGAAGCGGAATACCGCCGCGACCGCCCCAACCTGAGCTACTCGCCCCCCGGTTGGGTGGTTGGCTGTGTGGTTGCTGCGGCGCTGTATTCCTGCACCTTGGCTTGGTGCGCGGCGCGCTTGGCGTCGTCGTCGGGGGCAAGCAGGCTCAGGGCGCGCTGCTGCGTTTCGACGGCTTTGAGATTCTCGCCCACGGTGTGGTAGGCCAGGGCCAGTGTGTCGAGGATGTAGGTCTGGTCGGCACTCATTTCGACCGCCTTTTCCGCCGCCGTCACCGCCACTGCCGGTTCACGCAAGTCGGCCGGCTCGCAGGTCAGCAGGATCCACGCGAGGTAGTTGTAGTCGTCTGCCGTAGCGCGGGGCCGGGCGGCCAGTACTTTGCGGCCGGTGATGGCCTTGCTGGTGAAGTTGCGGGCATCTTCGACTTTGCCCAGCTTGACGTTTAGCGCGCCCAGGTCTTCCAGAGCCAGCGCCAGCAGGTTCTGGACTGCCAGGTCGTCGGGACTCATCGCGAGCAGACGCCCGGCGGCGTTCAGTACGCCACGGTAGGCCGCATCGGCCGCGGGCAGGTTTCCGGCCTCTTGCATCAGATCGCCCAGCACGCGATTGGTGTCCAGCAGCCGGCCCAGACACTGGCGGTCCTGAGGGTTGTTGCGAGCCAACTGCTCTTGCAGCGACGCCGCTTGGCGAAGGTAGTCGCCGGCCTCGGCCAGGTTGCCGCTCTCTCGCGCCAGGGTCCCCAGCCAACCCAGGCTGATCGCCAGATTACCCTGATGGGCCGGGTCATTGGGATTCTCGGTGACCAGGCGCTCGCGAATCCGATGGGCGGCGAGGTGGTGTTCGCGGGCCTTGTCCGGTATGCCCAGCTCATGTGCCAGGTCGCCCAGCTCAGAGTATGTATCAGCCAGGTCCGTGGGAGAATCGGAATCCTCCTTCAGCACGTCGGCAAAACGGGCAAAGGCCCGGTAGGCCCCTTGAAGCACGGCTGTACGGGTCTCACCGGCCTCCGGCATGGCCCGCAGCCGCTTCGCCGTCTCACGCACGACACTCTCGGCGGTGCTGCGGGCGAACTCGAACTTCGCGCGCGTCACCAGCGCCAGACGTTCGCTTTCCTTCCGCGCGTTGCTTTCGCGGTTGTACATGACACCCAGGATCACAGCCGCGACGATGGCCAGCAGAGCGATTACCGCACAGACGGTGACGAGCGGGCCTCCGCGCCCCGCGCCGCCCGGCGTGCCGCCCGCGCCGCCCAGCGCGAGCACTGGTTTGCCGGCGACAGCGCGCTCGACGTCGGCGTGCAACTCACCAACCGACTGGTAACGCTGGGCTGGCTTCTTGTTCAGGCATTTCAGCACAATGGCTTCGGTCGCGCTGTCGATATGCTCGTCGAGTGTGCCGGGCTTGGTCGGGGTCGCCGTGCGAATGTGACCGATGATGGACCGCCGGTCGCCGGTCACATCGTACGGCAGTTGATCCGTGAGCAGGTGAAACAGCAGCAGGCCGAGCGCATAAACATCGCTGCGCAGGTCCGCGGCTTCCGGCGAGTCGGCCACCTGCTCCGGACTGGCCCATGGCAGGGCGTCGTCCGGCGCTTGCGGTAGGGCCAGCACCGCCGACCCGAAGTCCACGATGTGCGGTTCGCCGTCCTCGTCCACAACGACGTTGCCCGGCTTGAGGCCGCGGTGCGTCACGCCCCGCAGATGCGCCGCCTGCACGGCAGCACAGATCTTGCCGAACAGGGCCAGGATCTCCTCTACGGTCCACTCGCCCTTCTGGTTCATGTATGCATCGAGCGCCGGGCCCTGGACGCGGTCCGAGATGCAGTAGCGCTGGCCGTCGGCGGTGCCGGTGTCGTGCGGGGCGACCATGCCGGCCTGCTTCATGCCGCGCAGGATCCGCCACTCGTGCTCGACACGGCCTCGGGCGTGGTCGTCGCTGAACGGGTCGGCCGAGAAGACCTTGATGGCCACGGGCCGCTTGGTGGCCTCGGCGATGCCTTCGTATGTCACGGCGCCCGGGCCGCGGTGGATCTCGCCCGTGATCTTGTAGCCGGCGATGGATGGCGCGTCCGGTGCGGGAGATACGGAATCCGACACGGTATACCTCTTTTCTGAGTAGTGCGGCACGTTCGGCAACTTGTGCGGGGCTTCCGCAGAGGCAGCCAGGACCGCGGCGGCGCGGCGCGAAACAACCATAATATCGTCGGATTCGCCGTCCGCCAGACATGCTCCGGCCGCGCCGCGATTCCGCGGGTTTGCATCTAGGCTGAGGTTTGCGGTCGGATCGGCGCGCGTGCAGATTCGGGGGACCAGGCTGCAGGCGGGCGGGGTGCAGCGGGCCGGGGACGCCGGGCGGCGTGTTGGGGATCAGCCGAAGGGAACGAGCGCGGGTGTGAGCGTGCTGCGCGGCGGAGCACGGGCCGGCGGCGATGGCGGGCCGGCGTACAGTTCCGCCGTCGCGTGGCGGGCCACGTGCAAACGGCTGGCCGCCGCGCGTGCCGCAGGTTTGAGGGCGCGGCGGTAGAAAGCCAGGAACACGTTCAGACACAGCATGGCCAGCAGGAT
>JAHJAR010000338.1 GCA_018814045.1 Planctomycetota bacterium
AGGCCTTCGTCGAGCTTGGCGTGGACGACAAAATCGCAAAGGGCCTGCGGGCGGCCGAGAAGCGGCTGAAGGCGTTCGGCGCCGGCGTGCGCAGCCTCGGCACAAAGCTGGCCGCGCTGGGTGGCAGCATCATCACGCCGCTGCTGGGGGCTGCGAAGGTGTTCGCCTCCGCCGGCGACACGCTCGACAAGATGTCCGGCCGTACGGGCGTGGGCGTCGAGGCGCTGTCGGAGCTGGGCTTCGCGGCCGAGCAGTCGGGCGCGGACCTGGAGACACTCGAAGCCGGCCTGCGCAAGATGCAGCGCAGCATCAACGACGCCGCCGAAGGTATGCAGACGGCCGTGGACGCCCTGGCCGCGCTGGGCCTGAGCGCGCAGGCTCTCCAGAACCTCACGCCCGAGCAGCAGTTCAAGCTGATCGCCGATCGGCTGTCCAAGATCGAGAATCCGACGACCCGCGCCGCGCTGGCGATGGAACTGCTCGGCAAGTCGGGCACACGCCTGCTGCCGCTGCTCAAGGACGGGGCGGCCGGCATCGAGGCCCTCCAGCAGCAGGCCCGCGACCTCGGGCTGACGATCTCCACGCAGTCGGCCAAGGACGCCGCGCTCCTGACCGACACGCTCAACATCCTGTGGCGGACGCTCAAGCAGGCGGCGTTCACGATCGGGTCGGCACTGGCGCCGACGCTCATCGATCTGGCGAACCGGGCGACGCGCGTCGTGGTCGTCGTCACCAACTGGCTCACGCAGAACAAGGCCCTGATCGTCACAGTGCTGAAGGTCGCGGCGGCGGTGACGGCGGTGGGCGTTGGGCTGATCGCGGCCGGCACGTTGATCTCGGGCATCGGCGCGGTCTTTGGCTGGCTGGCGTCGGTGGTGACCGGCATTGGTGCCGCGTTCGGCGCCATTGGGACGGCGCTGGCGGCCATGCTGTCGCCAATCGGGCTGGTGATCACCGCCGCCGTCGCGCTCGGCACCGCGCTGCTGGTCGTGTCCGGGGCCGGGGCGGACGCGCTCACGTGGCTCGGCGAGCAGTTCGGCCGCTTGCGCGACACTGTATATAAGGTAATGGGTGGCATCGCCGATGCCTTGGCGGCTGGCGACATCAACCTCGCCGCCCAGATCCTCTGGCTCAGCCTCAAGCTCGCCTGGCAACAGGGCGTCGCCGCCCTGAACAAGGCGTGGCTGGAGGCGAAACGCTTCTTCCTCAGCACCGCGTACGGCATGTGGTACGGCGCACTGGCCGCGGCCGAGATTGTCTTCCACGCGCTGGAGGTCGCCTGGATCGAGACGACGGCGTTCCTCTCCAAGACCTGGACCAGCTTCACGTCCGGCTTCCAGAAGGCCTGGAACACCGCCATCAACTGGACCACCAAACGTCTGCTCGAATTGTGGGGGCTGTTCGACGACGCGCTCGACGTCGAGGCCGCCAAGCAGATGGCCGACGAGGACCTCTCGTCGGTCAACGCCGAGATTGACCGCCAGCGTGACGCCGCCCTCCAGGCCCGCGAAGCGCAGCGCCAGGCCGAGCGCGACCGAGCGAAGAGCATCCACGAGGGCGCCCTCGAGCAGATCGGCCGCCAGGACCAAGACGCCCAGCGGCAACTGGACCAGGAGACCGACGCCCGCGTGCGCGAGACGCAGCGCCAGCTCGAGGACGCCCGCAAGGCACTGGATGACGCAGTGGCCGAAGCCCGTCGCAAGCGCGAGGCGGCGGACAAGGAAGGCGGCGGTCCACGACGCACGCCGGGTGACCCGCTGGCCGGGCTGGACGACTTGCTCAACGGCGTCGGCAACCTCCTGGCCCAGAAGATCAGCGTCACGGGCACGTTCAACCCGCTGGCAGCCGCCAGCCTCGGCGGCGGTGACGCCGTCGAGCGCACTGCCCGCGCCACCGAAGAAACCGCCCGTCACACGAAGCGCCTGGCCGAGACGGCCGGTCGCTTGACGTTTGCGTAGGAGGAGCCTGTGCCCGTCGAGGTCGTCGAGAAGTTCGAGAGCCGGCTGGTCACCACCGGCTCCAGCCCTTCGGTCGAGCTGCGGTACGTCATCCGCGGTACGAACGACGACGTCGAAGCACGCAATGCCCTGGTGGCGTTCAGCCCGGCCACGTACGACCCGTGGGGCAGCGGCTGGTTCTACCTGCCGCGCGAGACGGTCAGTGTCCAGCCGGTGGGCGATCTTCTCTGGGAGGGCGTCGTCCGGTACGGGCCGTTTACACCCACCGATGAGTCCACGTTCGCCTTCGACACGGGCGGCGGCACGCAGCACATCACGCAGAGCAAGCAGACAATCGCAAAGTACCCCGCGGGCACGGCCCCGGATTTCAAGGGCGCCATCGGCGTCACCAACGACAGCGTCGAGGGCGTCGACATCACCGTACCGGTGTACCACTTCTCCGAGACGCACTACCTGCCGGACACCACGGTCACGCCCGCGTATCGGCTGACGATTTTCCAGCTCACCGGCCGCGTCAATGTGGGCGCGTTCAAGGGCTTCAACGCCGGCGAGGTCCTGTTCCTCGGGGCCTCGGGCGCACGCCGCGGCTACGGTGACTGGGAGATCACGTTCCGCTTCGCGGCCAGCCCGAATGTGAGCAACCTCACCATCGGCGACATCACCGGCATCGACAAGAAGGGCTGGGAGTACCTCTGGGTGCGCTACGCCGACAGCGAGGATCAAACGGCGAAGGCGCTGGTGAAGAAGCCGCTCGCGGTCTACATCGAACGGGTCTATGACGACGGCGATCTGAGCCTGCTGGGGATCGGGTGAGCCATGCCTACCGCGCTGAAGAAGGTCCACTCCGGCGATCCGCTCGTGATTCCGGCAGCGACATTCAACGCGTTTGTCGACTCCGCCCGCGACTTCCAGGAGCGGCAGCGCAGCGCGACGAAGGACGGCCTGCCCGACTGGCGGCAGACCGGCATCGTCCTGGTCCGCAACGACAGTGGCGCCGACCGCGAGCGCTTCGACGTGCTCGGCGTCTCTGGCCCGGTGATCACGCCAACGGACAACCCTGATGCCTTCAAGGAGCGCGTCGCGATCAAGGGTGTCGTGCCGACGGGGGCGCATGCGGGCCGCTTCGCGATCCTGCTCGAGCCGGTCAAAGCCGATGCGTTCGGCCGCGGTTGCGTGGACGGCGTCTGCGTCGCCCGCGTGAAGATGAATGACGAAGGTCACGTTTTCGCCGAGGCGAAGGACGGTCAGGCCGACAAGCTCGAGAGTGGCGCGGCGGGCTCGGCCAGTCTGTTGTGGGTACAGCCGCCCAGCGATCGCGACCCCGACCCCACCGTTGCGTGGGTCGTGGCGAAGATCGGCCTGCCCACCAGTGCCGCCTCGATGGCGGCCTCGTTCGCGATGATCACGTCGAAGGCGGGCAGCGCGCCGCCGTACCGTTACGCCGCGACGCAGGCCACGATGGACGAGGACGGGGCCTGGACGCAGGTCGGTGGCGGCGCGGCGTACAACAACGTCTTCAACCTGGAGGAACAGGGCGCCGGCGGCCAGTGGGTGAATTCGCTGGTCGTCGGGGACGTCGTGCTGATCTTCGCCGCGCCCGATCCGGGTGTGGACGCCTTCGTCTGCACGCGGTCGCACTACCGGGGGACGTACTGATGGGCGTCTTCCTCGTGCGACAGGTGGATCGCAACAGCGGCGTGGAGCTCGCGCGCTTCGCCGCGCCGAACTTCCTCGCCAATGAGGGCATCAGCCACGTCCTGCGGCAGCTCTTCCCGCCGTACGACGCGGCGATGTCGTTCCAGATCGGCGTGAGTGGCGCGACGACGAGTCATCCGCACTATCGCCCGAACCCTGGCGGCGGCGTCTCGTTCGACCCATCGCTGACGTTTGCCCAATGCACCGCAGCCGGCGCCAACGAGGGCGGTGGCTATACCGACGAAATGCGCAGCTCGTTCGGTTACAGCCGCCAGGCCGTCGCGTTCACCGCCGCGCTGGAGGCCGATGGCGGCGGGCTCGTTTCGCCCGAGGTCGAGTTCCCGAACAACCACAGCTGGACACCGCAGGCGGCCTTGGATTGGGACCTGCCGTGGACGCAAGACGAGGTTGAGCAACCGCCGCCAGAGTGGACACCGCGGGAGTCGTGGGAGCCAGAGGTTGGCTATCCCTGGCAGCGACCGCGCAAGCGCTGCGGCGAGACCTGCGACCCGTGGAACCCGGACGACTGTCTGCACTCGTACATGCATCAGTGGGATCCGAGCGGCGACCTCGACTGGCTGTGCGACTTCCGCAAGATGGGCGGGTTCCCGATCACGCTCGCGTTCCTGGCCGACAGTTCGCGCAACAAGCTCGTGGCCGCGGCCGGCTTTCGCGCGCCCGTGCTGCTGCGACCCGGCACGAGCCTGCACGTCCGCTATCAGGCGCGGATCTTCGGGCGGGTGACTGCGGACTTTGCCCTGCGGTTTGCGAAGTACGCGTTCCAGAAGACCGGCAGCCGATACACCACGATCTACTGCCGGCCGCTGCTCGCGACGGCGCCGGCGTTCCACCGCCGGTTGACCTACGCCGACATCGCGCCCTTCTTCAACACGCACTTCGCCGCCGTCGCCCTTTCATCATGGACGTTCGTCGTCGGCCCGCCGGTGCGGGTTGATTCGGTCGCCACGCCGCAGTGGACCAACAGCAGTGGCGCTGCGCTTGGTCCGTTCACCGGCCTGGCGGTGTACGGCCTCGTCGGCGGCAGCAACGAGCTCATGTGGGTCACGCCGATCGACCCACCGGTCAGTGTGCCCGCCGGAGACGTGTTGCGCGTGCCGAACAAGGTGCGATTCGTGCTGGAGAGTCTCTGATGGCGTTCGTCGACATCACCAGCGCGCAGACCGCCACGTTCGGGACGCACTCGCACGGCGAGGAGGGTTTTGCCACGCCCGGCGGGCAGTACCCCGCGCAACTCAAATGGTCGGACCTGCACCCGCCCGGTGTGAGGGTGCTGCCGAAGGGCGCGCCGCCGGCCGGGGCGGGCGAGATCAACTGGGAGGACACGCCCGGCGGGAAGTTCGCGCTGGCGCTGGAGAAGCTGGAGGGCCTGCTCTACGCCGTGTTCGGCTCGCGCCCCGGCGCGTTCCCCCGCACCGGCGGTTACGACAAATGCCAGTGGTACGACCGCATCCATCCGCGTTGTCTGTGGGGCCCGGAGATGTGGGAGCGGCGGCTGCTGATGGGACCGCTTGGTTGCCACGAGCAGGGCCAGTGCTGGGATTACCAGTCCACGGGCAAGGAGTACGCCGCCCTGGGCGAGAACCCGCCGTGCTGCCCGATGCCCAAGCCACAGGTGCCAATCCGCACGCGCTCGGGCGACCCAGCCGGGCAGTACGCGACTGGCACGCACGACCGCGCGTACTTCCCGCTCGGCAGCGTCGAGCGCGACCATCAAAGCAGCTTCCCATTCGATGCCGAAGGGTACGGCTGGTTCGGCGCCACGCAGCCCGGCCGCGTCGACAGCCCCGCGTGGCTGAAAACCGCCAACGGCTACACCTGGAAGGACGGCCAGGCGGTCAAGGTCTACTGGACCACGCCGGGCAGCATCACGACACCGACGAGCGTCACGCTGTTCTACCAGCTCAAGGGGCCCGGCGGGGCGTGGGGCTCGTGGCAGTCGACAGCCATGACGCTCTCGGCCGGGAAGTACCAGGCCACGCTGGCAGCACAACGACACGGCACGCAATGCCGCTGGTACATCCGCTACTTCTGGAACGACCCGGACCCGCAGAACCCCGACGTCACGAAGTACGATCCGGGTGGCGATGCCGCGCCGGCCAGCGACGAGGCCTACTCGTTCGCGTGGTACACGCACTTCAACCCGTACGCCTACGGGCTGCCCGAGATGCTCTCCGACTACGGCGGCGTCGACGTGCGGCACGGGACGGACTACTTCGAATGCGACGGCTCGGAGACGATCCAGCCCGCACTCATCAGCATGGTGCGCTGGGTGCTCTCCTGGCTGGGCGGCGACTGCTGCACGGGCGAGTACGACACCTGTGCCGAGACCGACGACCGCTGCGATACGTTTCACCACAACCCGCGCTTCCGCGGCGGCGACGATGGCCTGTGCTGCGTGCCGATGCCGATCAAGTTCCGCTGGTCGGGCAGCAACCAGCACCCGCACTACATGACCGGCGGCAAGGCGGGAGGGCTCGATACACAGCCGCTGCACAACCGCGAGGAAGACGCCGGCAGCCGGGCCGCCCGCAAGACCTGGCGCGGCATCAACATGCTCTACGCCGACAACGAGCACTTCGACAATCCGTTCTACGGCGGTGGCTACTCGTGGGGCACGGCGCCGGGCACGTTCGTGCTGATGTACAAGCCCAACCACGACCCATACGCGAAGGTCTGGGCGAAGTACCCCGAGTGGGGCCTGCGCCCCGGCGACGTGATCGAAGCGGTCCACATCCAGGAGCTCGTCGACGCGGTCGACTATCTCGTGGACAAGGGTGTTTGGACCACGATCAACATCTGCACGCGCAAGCGCACACCCGGCCAATTCATGGGGTACGACTGCGGCCACCATTTCGGTGAGGGCTACACGTCGGGTTACGGCAACTACGGCAGCGAGTACCGCAAGGCCTGCGACAAGTGCTGCGCGAACTCGGAGGCGTGCTATCCCTACGACCACGCCCTGGGCTACTGGTATCACAACTGGGGTCCGGGCTACGACGACGAGTGGACCGAGTACCCCGACACATGTGAGCCGTGGTCAGCGCCGACCTGGGAGGAATGCACGCAGAACTGCTCGTCGGCCAAATGCCACATGATGAGTCGCAAGAAGGGCTTCAGCCACTACCGTGGCGTTGAACCGACCTCGTGCAAGCGCCGCTGGTGGCGTGACACGGTCTGCGACGGCTACGGCGACGACAGCGAGGCTGCGCCCGGCTGTGGCTATCACCGGACCGAACGCGGCTGTTACGAGTGGGACTGGCAGTCGCAGGGCTGGGTGCTCAGTCCCAACAAGGGCTACGGCTGCACACGGCGCGTCGAGGGCTATAGCTACTACGCCTGCACGGCGGACGAGTGCAACGCCGGCTGGGACGACTATCACGGCGGCCTGTTCAAGAAGAATCGCCTCGACCACGTCTGGCACCCGGGCCTGTACAGCAAGGCGACCGGCCC
>JAHJAR010000339.1 GCA_018814045.1 Planctomycetota bacterium
ACCTGCCCACGCCCGACCAGATCGAGGAGCTGCGCGAGCCCATCGTCGAGATGCAGATCATCCTGCCGGTGGACGGCGTGGGCAGCATCATGGCCCTGGCCGAACAGCGCCGCGGGACCTATCGACGTACGGAATACCTCTCACCCCAGCGGGTCATGCTGACCTACGAGTTCCCTTTTGCCGAGATTCTCTATGATTTCTATGACAAACTGAAGAGCGGCACGCGCGGCTACGGGACGATGAACTACACGCTCATCGGCTATCGGCCGAGCGACATGGTGAAGGTGGATATCCTCGTCAACCGGCAACCGGTGGACGCTCTGGCGATGATCTGCCACCGCTCCAGCGCCGACCGCCGCGCGCGGCGTATCCTGCACCGTCTGCGCGAGGAGATCGGGCGGCAGTTGTACGAGATCGTGTTACAGGCTGCGATCGGCACGCGCGTGATCGCGCGCGAAACGCTCAAGCCTTTCCGCAAGAACGTGACGGCCAAGTGCTACGGGGGGGACGTCACGCGCAAACGCAAGCTGCTGGAAAAACAGAAGGCCGGGAAGAAACGCATGAAGACCATCGGCCGCGTTGACATCCCGCAGAAGGCGTTCATGGTCGTACTGGAACCGGGCGATTAGCGCAGGGAACACACGCTACCAAGAGCGACCGCCGCGGTGCTGTGGCGCGTGGCATCTGGCCTGTGTAGACAAGTCGGCGTTGGTGCCGACAGCCCGGAGTCCAACCGGACCGCCTCGCGGGTAGGGCGTCCACGATCATGCACATCCTGGTCGCGGCGTCGGTATGGGTTTTCGCACGAACTGAACTAAGCCGTGCGACTTTCCGCTCTTGCGTCTACGCACCACGCAGGTTCTACATGCTGACGCCCACGACGCGGCGCTGCATTTTCGGTGCGTCCACCGACGTTCTGCTTGAACTACGTCGGCACCAACGTCGAGGCACCCATCATTTTAGCAGACCGGCGCCGATAATGCCCCATAAATCGCGGTTTGATGACGTTGCCGTGCGCGGGCACGGACGGTGCACGTATCTTCTGAGAGAGCGACGTGGGCCAGATTGCGGCCCGACGTCCGATAGCGCGGCTTGATCGCAACCCCCCAAACTGCTACCATAAAGCCTGGTGTCGGTCGCCGGGAATGTTGGTAGCGGGCAGGTGTGCGCGCGTTCTCCGCGACCGGCGCCACTCAAGCATGTCGGACACCACGCCGCGCAGGCGCACAGCGCCTGCGACGAGCGGATGGCTGTTCGCCGTGCACGCGGGCAGTTGTCGGGTGACGCGCAGGTCGGCCCGACCTCGGGGGCGCTGGAGCGGCAAAGGAGTCTTTCGCTGTCCATCATGGAATAGCAGTGTTCGCTGGATGGGTGCCGTGCAATCGCTGTGATCGGCGAAAACACGGATTGTTGCGTTCGTGTGGCCTCATTTGAGAGGAGTCTTCGATGCAGACGCCAAGGAGCATCGCGTATCGGGCCTTCGCGGCCACAGTCGTCCTGCTGCTGGTCACTGGCGTGGCTTGGGGCAAGGGACCGGCTGTTAACGTTCAGGTGCTGGAGAACACGCCGCAGCGCATCTTGCTGCAATACGATCTGGTTGACCTCCAGGCCCAGACCGTGTTGATTGCCGGCCAGGAGTACACGCAGTTTGTGCTGGAGGGTGAGAGCCCGCTCAAGACCGCCGGCGCGCCGGAGCTGCCCAACGTTTGTCGCAGCATCATTATCCCGGACGATTCGGCGATGAACGTGAACGTGCTTGAAACGGAGTACTACGACCTCGAAGGCGTCGCCGCCGTGCCGTCCAAGGGCGTGCTGCTGCGCACGGTCGACCCGGCGAGCGTTCCGTACACGTTCGGTGAGGTTTACGAGCAGGACGCGTTCTACCCGGGCGAGTTGGCCGGCCTGCGCGCGCCGTACATCCTACGCGACCATCGCGGTGCCGTCGTGGACGTCAATCTCGTCCAGGCGAACCCGGTGGCCCAGACCGTGCGGGTCTACACCAAGGTCGTCCTGGAAGTCGTGGCCGTCGGCCCGGGACAGGTCAACGTCTTGGAGCGCACCGCCCTGGATTCCCGGCTGAGCCTGTCCTTCCACCAGATCTACAAGCACCACTTCATCAACTATGGCTCGTCGCTGGCGTACGCTCCGCTGGATGAAACCGGCGACATGCTGATCATCTGCCACGATGCCTGGTTGCCCAACATCCAGCCGCTGGTGGACCACAAGAGCGGCATCGGCATCACGACCACTGCGGTCGGTGTCTCGACCATCGGCAACAACTCGACCGCCATCAAGAACTACATCCAGAGTGTCTACAACGCGGGCAATCTGGCGTTCGTGCTGCTCGTCGGCGACGCGGACCAGGTGGACACGATGTACGCCTCGGGTGGCTCCTCGGATCCCAGCTACGCGTTGCTGGCTGGCAGCGATAGCTACCCGGATATCATGATCGGGCGCTTCTCGGCCGAATCGGCCGGAGACGTGGATACGCAGGTGCTGCGCACGATCGAGTACGAGCAGATGCCCGCCACGCAGGAAGACTGGTTCAAGCGCGGCATGGGCGTCGCCTCGAACCAGGGCCCCGGCGACGATGGCGAGTACGACAACGAGCATATCGACAACATCCGCGTCGATCTGCTGGGCTACGGCTACACGCTCGTCGATCAGATCTACGACCCCTATGGCACGGCCAGCCAGGTTACCAACGGCCTCAACGCCGGCCGCGGGGTCATCAACTACTGCGGTCACGGCAGCACCACGTCGTGGGGCAGCACCGGTTTCTCAAACACTCACGTCAACGCCTTGGTAAACGACAACATGCTGCCGTTCATCGTTAGCGTGGCGTGCGTGAATGGCCAGTTCGACGGGTATACGTGCTTCGCCGAAGCCTGGCTGCGGGCCACGCACGGCTCGGAGCCGACCGGCGCAATCGGCATGTACGCCTCCTCGATCAATCAGTCGTGGGATCCACCGATGTGTGCCCAGGACGAGACGGCCGACCTGCTTGTGGCCGAGGCGTACTTCAGCTTCGGGGCCCTGTGCTTCGGCGGCTCATGCCAGATGATGGACGAATACGGCTCGGCCGGCGTCTCGATGTACAACACCTGGCACGTCTTTGGCGATCCGTCCGTCCGGGTGTACGGCACGGCGGCGCCTCCGACCGGCCTGCGCGTCACGCCGGCGAGTGGGCTGGATTCGTCCGGACCCAACGGCGGCCCCTTCACGCCTGACAGCGTCGAGTACACGCTCGAGAACATGGAAGACTATCCGCTGGATTACAGCGTTACCAAGGGCGCGGCCTGGCTGACGGTTGCCAACGGCAACGGCACGCTGCCGGCATACGGGACGGCGATCGTGACCGTTTCGATCAACTCCGTGGCCAACACGCTCGGCAACGGGACGTACGAGGACACCGTCGCGTTCGTCAACACGACCAACCACGACGGCGACGCCGACCGCCTGGTCACGCTCGAGGTCGGCGCCCCGACCCTCCAGTACTCGTGGAACATGGATACCAACCCTGTATGGACCACCCAGGGTCTGTGGGCTTGGGGGCCGCCTACGGGAGGCGGCGGACAGCATGGCGGGCCGGACCCTACCAGTGGGTACACAGGGAGTAATGTTTACGGGTACAACCTCTCAGGCGACTACGAGAA
>JAHJAR010000044.1 GCA_018814045.1 Planctomycetota bacterium
AATGCTCATGCGCGTGCACGGGCAAGTCGAGCGTGCCCACCCCGAACCGCAGCTTCGCGATGCCGTCCGCTCGGTCCCGTCCGGCCAGTTCACGGCCGAGCCACAATCCGCCCGCGATGGTGTCGACACCCTCGAAGGGGGCCCGGAGCTCGATGGGATGATCCCGCTCCGCGTCTCGCACGAGGTCCCGAACCAATCCGCCCTCAAGGCTGCCGAAACGTAGCCAGCGAGGCGCGAACAATCCCTGCCTTCGTTCATCAAGAAACGCGGCCAGATTGTCCGCCATCAGTTCAAACAACCGCAAAACGGCCGGTTTCCCAGACACGCCACGGCTCTCGCAGTTGACCGATACGGCTTGCATGAAGCACCTCCGCGGCCGCTGGCCGCACCGTTTCCGCCACTCCCGGCATCCCAATGTTCGGTACTTGTACGGTACTTAGGCTCGCGGTACAAGCGAAAATGTCGAATTCTCACAAGCCCTTATGCGATAGCCGGTTAGAACGAGATGGCGCGATCCGCGTGCTCCTGGAGGAGTATCACGCCCTCTACGGCCTGCTGCGGTTCCGCATGGAGACCATCGACCGGCGAATGCCCCTCGTTGCCGGCGGGCTTGGCGGTTTGCTCCTCGGAATCCCAGCGTTGCCCACGATATCGGCGCGCGTGGCGCTGATGGTCCTTCCCGCCACCGTCACGTGGGCCGTCGTCGCCACATTCAGCCACACCCGTGCCAAGGAGGACCATCTACGCCGAATCGCCGAGATTGAAGTGGAAGTGAACGAGCTTGCCGGCCGGCAACTGCTGGTTTTCCAATCCAGACACCCCGGCCAAGGCCGCTACGTCGGCGGCCGCAGCGGTCGGACAGCCGCACTCGCCATCGCCACGGGCGCCTTTTCCGTCCTGGCCGCCTGCGGGGTGTTTTTCGCCGGTTCCCAGTCCAGTACTCGCATTCTCGGAGCCTACGTCGCCTACGTGGGGGTCTCCGCAGGCACGATTGCCGCCAATCTCCTCCGGCTGCGGCGGTACCGCTACGAGAAACCGCCCCCTCGGGTGATTCTCCCGTCCGGCAACTGATTCGCGCTTGACTTGGGACTGTTGCGTGTTAGCATACTAGCAGACACTCATGGAGATCGAGCTTGCCGCGGAAACCAGCCAAACCAGCCGACGAGCCCATCGGGGAGCGAATCCGTCGCCAGCGCATCGAGGTCCTGGACAAGGGACTGCGCGAGATGGCGAGGGAGCTCAACATCGTTCCTGCCCACCTGACCGACCTGGAGAAGGGTCGCCGCACTCCTTCGGACGACTTGCTGAAGCGGATGGCCGTCGCCTACGAACTGCCTGAAGTCGAGCTGCGCACCGGTTGGCGACGCGCGGAGGCTATCGTGGATGAAATAGCCACGCAGGACGGCGTAACAACTGAGAAGGTGCCCCAGTTCCTTCGAACGGCTCGTGCGTTAAGCCCGGAACAGTGGGACACGCTGATCCAACAAGCCCAGCAGATGTCGGCCAAGAAGAAGAGAGGGAAGCAAACATGACGGCAATCCCCACACGCGTATTCGACGCACGCCACGGCCGGCGACAGATCGACGGACGAGCCTGGGCGTGTATCGAGAAGTGTCGCCGGAGATTGGGGCTTGACGAGGTCCCGCTGCCGATTCCGGTTGAGGACTGGATCGAGGGGCCTCTCGGAATCACGTATGGTATCACCGACTTGTCGCATCTGGGTGACGGCGTCTTGGGGGCCGCCTACGTTGGGTGCGTGACACTTGCGGCGGGAGTTTTGGGTATGATTCAGGCGGGTTGGCCCCGGAAGGCGGGGTCGGGCGGTTGGGCGCGCTTCAAGGAGGAAGCTGATCATGCCAGCGAGGACGACACGTGAGGAAGCTCGGGCGCGGATTTTAGCGGCGTTCGAGGCGCAGTTGGACCGAGTGATCCCGGTCGACGAGACGGTTTCGCTGAAGGGGGCCACGTTCGCGGACTTCGAGGACCAGGTCGAGACTTTGGCGCAGGCGGCGTTGCCGGTGGCCTTGGAGGAGCGGTCGGCGTTGGCGGACAGCGCGCAGGTGGAGCAGGCTGGGCCTTGTCCGCACTGCGGTTCGGAGGGGGTTTACCTGGAGAAGGAAGAGACTCAGCCGGAGGTGCATTCGCGGCACGGGCCGGTGGTTGTGCACAAGCAGCACTCGCGTTGCCGCTCTTGCGGCGGCTCTTTTTCCCCCTCAGGTGCGTGACTGGAGCTTGCCGGGGGAGGTTCCGTTGACGCCGCGGGCGGCGCGGCGGTTGGCGCGTGAGGCGGCGTTGCAGTCGTTTGATCAGGCGGCGCTGGCGTTGAATGAGGATTGGGGGATTCACCTGGATGGCAAGCAGGTGCAGCGTTGGGCCGAGAAGCTCGGCGCGGTGGTCGTGGCGGCGCGGGATACGCAAGTGCGGGCCTTGGAACGGGGTCATCGTCCGAGCGGCCCGGCCGAGGCGCCGCGTATACTGGTGGTTGGGATGGACGGGGGCCGCGTGCAAACCCGCGAAAAATCAGGGGAAAACGGCAGCCGCTGGCACGAGGACAAGGTTGGCGTGTTGACGACGTATCAGCCGGGCGACGGGACCAAGGAACATCCGCCCAAGCCGCTGGTGACGACCCACGTGGCGACGATGGGCGCCACGGAGGCGTTCGGGAAGTTGCTGCGTGTGGAAGCCGAGCGGCGTGGTCTGCGGCAAGCGGAGACGGTGTTGGTGCTGGGCGACGGGGGCAACTGGATCGATCCGCTGAGCAAGCGTGAGCAGTTGCACGACCAGCGGATCGTGGACTACTACCATGCGGCCGAGCACCTGTACGATGCGGCCCGGGCGGCGCTGGGCCGGGAGTCTCCGGAGACTGAAGCCTTGGCCGAGCAACTGAAAGACGCGTTGTGGAACGGGCGCATGGACGAGGTCATCGCGACGTTGCAGCAGCACGCCGAGCGGCTGGGCCCCCCGCAAAAGGGAGATGGTCCGGAATACCCCCGACGGGTGCTGGCCAACAACGTGGGCTATTTCCAGGCGCATCGACAGCACATGGACTACCCCGCCTACCGCAAAAAGGGCTGGCCCATCGGCTCGGGCGTTACCGAGTCGGGCGTCAAGCAGTTCAACAAACGCGTCAAGGGAACCGAGCAATTCTGGAGTCTGCCCGGCGTGGAGACCGTCCTGGCCCTGCGTGCTCTGTGGCTCTCGCAAGATGACCGCTGGCAGAATTACTGGGACAACCGACCCGCCTATTCAAAAGCCGCCTGAAGTGTCACGCACCCAAACCGGTTCGACCGCGATCGAGACGCTTGCAGTGCGGCGTGCGCCAGCCGACCATCAAGATGGCCGCCGGAGCGGTGCAGGGTTTGCCGCTCGGAATGCGGATTAACAGGCGTGTGGGTCCGCGCGCCGGGGCAGCCCCGCCGCGGTGCAGCCGGAAACTGGACCAGCGGTTTCGCAGCCCACCCCAGCAATCAGGAGTATCAGCCATGAAACGAGCCGTGTGTTTGTTGTTGAGCCTGTCGCTTGCCGCGGCCCTGGCCGACGCCCAGGAGAAGCAAGAGGAGAAGAAGGTCAAGAAGCCGGCCGCAGAGCAGAAGACCTGCGCTCTGACCGACCCGGTCGAGATCCTCAAGAAGGTGGACGCGGCCTGCAAGGCCGTCAAGGTGGTGAAGTACGACGTCGTCTATGAGGCCGAGGCCAGCCGCCGGACCGTGGGCACCAAGCTGGCCGCGACCATGACGATCACCGGCTACACCGACCGCTTCCCCGAGAAGTTCCTGATCGACGTCAAGCAGGGCGAGCCCCGCTCGGAAGAAGTCCAGCACATCACCGGCGGCGCGGATGGTGAGACGTACTACGTCATCGATCATGCGGCCAAGAAAGCCTACGAGGATCTGGACCCGCAGGTGTTCGGGTCGTTTGCCCGGCTGCTGGCGGGGGGGTTGATGCTCGAGTTCGTGCACCCGACCCCCTTCAGCGATGAGATCAACGGCCGGGTCCAGGAACTCAAGGGCGGCAAGGTCATCAACGGCGAGGACTGCTACGAGGTCTACGTGGTCTACGCGGCAGATACCGGCCAGACGGCCACCTGGTACTTCTCCAAGAAGGATTTCCTGCCACGCGGGCGCATCGACGAGTTCGTTACGCCGGACGGCGGCAAGGTTCGGCAGAAGAAAATCCTGGCCCACCTGGTCGCCGACCCCAAGCTCGACAAGGACGCGTTCAAGCTGAAGCTGCCGGAGGGCTACACCAAGACCGACGATTTCGCACCCTAGTGTCGCTGGTAATAAGTGGAGCATCTCCTCTGAACCGAGCCGCGCCCGTGAGCAAGCGGTTGCCGAAAGAACCGCTTGCTGACGCGCATGGCACGGCGCGGCTGGCCCGTCGCTGACGCTCCGGGTCCCGATGAGGCCTGGTGCGGCGTCGCGCGTGGGGGAAAGACCTGCTCGCCGTCCATTGCCATCAGACCGGCGTCGGCCAGGGAATGGACGTGGGGCTCGTCGAACTGATCGACCGACCGTAGCAGTCCGTTGACCATTCGAGCTTGAGTTTTGCCCCGCGCACCGGTATCTTGGTAGTAATGGCGATGTGACCCCCGCCTGACGGCGCGGGCCAACCGGAGAGGGAAGCCATCCGCCCTTCTTAGATGCAGAATGGAGCGGAACATGCCGAAGCGACGCAACATGGCAGCGCCGGCTGTGCCGGCCGGCACTGGTTGTGTGCCAAGTCGCGGTCCAGCACCGCTTTCCGCTGGAATCGACACGCTTTGTGCGCGGCAAACCCTGGGGACGCTGACCACCGTGTTTTGGATACGGAATGCGCGCGGCGCGCAGACGTCCAGCAGGAATCTATGATGCGAAACCGGACAGGAAAGGGAGAGTCAACGATGACGCGAATCGCGAGCATTCTGACAGGCCTGCTGGCGCTAGCTCTGCTGAGCGGCCCCGCATTCGCCGCCAACGATGAGGCAACGCCGCCCGGGTGGCTGCCGCTGGCTCAGAGCGTGCCGCAGGGCAGTGTCGTGCCCACGCTGGATGCATCCACGGCGGAGGGGCTGGAGATCAGCCTGAGCGTGCCGGGGGCGTACTCGTCACGGCTGCCGGCCTCTGATGGGAATGCGTACACCCATCTGAGGATTCCGGGCTGCGGCGCTACGGCCGGCCGGATTGGGCTGCCCGAAATGCCGTTCAAGGGCTTCTTTGTCGAGGTTCCCTACGGTGTCGATGTTACGGTGTTCCTACCGGAGTTGGCGTCCATTTCTTTGGGGACGGGGTTCACTGTCTTTCCGCTTCAGCCACCGCCGCCCGATGACGGCCGCGCGACTGAGCAACCGTTCGAGATCGACGAAGACGCGTATGCCACGGATGCGTTCTTCCCCGAAACGCCGGTGGTGATCAGCACTCCGGGCTTCATCCGCGGGCGGCGTGTCGTCTTCGTGCAGGTTTTTCCCCTGCAATTCAACCCGGTCACAAGCGAGCTGCGCGGCTTCGCGACTATCAACTTCGCGCTCGGGTTTGCCGGAGGCATCGATCCGGCCGGCGCGGAGCGCAAGGCGCGCCTGGCCAATCCGCAATCCGAAGGGTTGGCTGAGCGGCTGCTCCTGAATTTCGAGCCGGTGCAACCCGGGCTGCGCGGCCTGACCACGGGCCTGTCGACCGACGATGCCGCTGACTATCTGATCATCGTGGCCGACAATCTCTACGAAGAGATCCTGCCGCTGGCCGAATGGAAACATCGCAAGGGCCATATGACGCGGGTGATGAAGATGTCCGAAGTGGGCAGCGCGCCCGCCGACATCCGCAGCTTCGTCCAAACCGCCTACGACACGTGGGACCCGGCCCCGGCCTTCCTGCTGCTGGTGGGCGACAACGAGGACGTTCCGGCCGACTACTACTCCGGCAGCCTCAGTTGCACGTCGGACATCCCCTACGCCTGCGTCGACGGGAGCGACTGCTATCCCGACCTCACGCTCGGGCGCTTGCCGGTGCACACAGAGGCCGAATGCCTGGACGTGGTCGACAAGATCCTCACCTACGATCGTAGCCCCGACCCCGGCGACTGGTACCACAACTTCCTCTCGGCCGGGTACTTCCAGGATTACAACGATGACAACGGCGTGGCCGACCGCTGGTTCATGGAGACGTCGATCACGATCTACGACTTCATGATCAGCGAGCAGGGCTGGGGCGGCTACACCGCGCTGTGCACTTCCTACTGGCCGCTGCACTACTCCACGTGGCATTTCCGCTCGGACTCTTACCCCCACCGCGAGGATGTGAACGAGATTCGCTGGGGTGTCCGCCCATACCCGGACCCGGTGCCGCAGTGGATCGTCGATATGTGGACTCCCGCTTCGGTTGCCACGGCTGATATCACCGCCGCCATCAACGCCGGCGTCGGCATCGTCCAGCACCGCGATCACGGCGGTGAGACTAGCTGGGGTGACCCGCCTTATGGAATCAGCAACATCGCAAGCCTGAGCAACGGTGTCATGACGCCGGTGGTGTTCAGCGTCAATTGCAGCACGGGTTCATTCCAATACTCCGGCGGCGACTGCTTCTGCGAGGCCTTTCTGAAGAAATACCCCGGCGGCGCCGTGGGATTGGTCGGGGCCACGCGCACCAGCTATTCCGGCCACAACGATCTGCTTGCCCACGGCTTGTATACCTGCTTCTGGCCGGCGTACGACACGAGCCACAATGACCCTTCCTACGCCCACTCGTGGCGTCCGGCCGACGCGCTCAATTACGCCAAGTACTATATGTTCCTTTACGAAGGCGGTGGCGGGTATACCGAAGGCGAGATTCACATGTTCCATTGGTTCGGGGACCCGGATCTCGCGTTGCGGACTGCCGCCCCGCAGACTTTGACGGTCACGCACCCGGACAATGCGGTCTACAACGTCCCGATCGACGTGACGGTTGTGGTCCAAGAGAGCGGCGTCCCGGTCGAGGACGCGCTGGTCTGCATCTCGCACCCGACCGCCCCGGACTACTGGAGCGGCCTTACCGACGTGACGGGCACGATCACGTTCTCGCAAATCACGCTGACCCTTCAGGATAACTACGACATAGTTGTCACCGAACACGATGCAGTACCATATGAGGGCACTATCTCCGGCGTACTTTCCTCAGCCGGCATCATCACGCTCGACAAGGAGCTGTACTCCTGTGCGGATACGGTTGGCGTCATGGTGGCCGACCTGGACCTCGCCGGCGCCGGGACGCAGGACATGGAGTTGACCACCGACGGCGGTGATTCGGAAACGCTGACGCTTCACGAGACCGCCCCCGGTTCGGCCATCTTCGAAGGCACGATCGAAACCAGCGAAGATCCCGTCAACGTCGATGACGGCGTCCTACAGGTCGCGCATGATCAGACGATCACCGGCACCTATTACGATGTCGATGATGGGACCGGCAACCCGGCCGTCGTCGAGGACACTGCCGGAGTCGACTGCCTCGGACCGACCATCAGCGACATCGCCGTGTACAACATCAGCTCCGATTCGGCAACGGTGAGCTTCAACACGACCGAGGCCGCGCTCGGAAGCGTGCGCTACGGTCTGGCGTGTGACCAACTGACCGAATCCGTCAGCGGCACGCGCTACGAGACGGAGCACACCCTCGTGTTGCCCGACCTCCTGGACGGCGCCACCTACTTCTTCGTCGTCGATGCCGAAGACAAGCAGGGCAACCTCGTCACTGACGACCATAACGGCGAGTGCTACAACTTCTCCACGCCGCAGGTCGTGTACGCGTTTGATATGGGCACCAACCCCGGCTGGACGACCAGCGGTCAGTGGGCCTATGGCCAGCCCAGCGGCGGCGGGTCATACAACGGTGACCCGACCAGTGGGTACACCGGGCCGAACGTGTACGGTTACAACCTCGCCGGGGATTACGCGAACAACCTGCCCGCCACGTACTTGACGACCAGCGTTATAGACTGTGCCGGCTTGACCGATGTTTCGCTCCGCTTCCGCCGTTGGTTGGGCGTCGAGTCCAACAGCAATTACGACGAGGCCACGGTCGAGATCAGCAACGACGGCAGCACGTGGCACGTCATTTGGCGCGCCACCGACACCGGGGCCGCCGTCGCCGACACTTCCTGGCAACTCCAGGAGTTCGACATCTCTGACCTGGCGGACGAACAATCGACCGTTTATGTCCGCTGGGGCATGGGTCCGACCGACGCCGGCACCACTTACCCTGGGTGGAACATCGACGACGTGGAAATCGTCGCTAACGGCGGAGCCCTCGGCATGAGCTTCCCCGATGGTCTGCCCGAGTTGCTCGAACCTGGCGAGCCTACCGACATCACGGTCCGCGTCGTCGAAGGTGACGAGCAGTACATCCAGGGTTCCGGCAAGCTGCACTACCGCTACAACGGCGGCGACTACCTGACCGTCACCCTCGTGCCGCTCGGCGGCGAGTTCTACCAGGCCACGCTGCCGCCGGCGCACTGCGACTCCGCGCCGGAGTTCTACTTCAGCGCCGAAGGCAGCGCGAGCGGCGTCATCTATCGCCCGCCCACCGCCCCGTCCGAGACGTTTACCGCGGAGGTTGGTGTCCTGACTGTCGCCCTGGAGGACAACTTCAACACCGATCAGGGCTGGACGGTGCAGAACGAGAACCTCGTCGATGGCCCGTGGGAGCGCGCCATTCCGGCCGGCGGCGGCGACCGCGGCGACCCCCCCTCGGACTACGACGGGTCGGGCTACTGCTACGTAACCGACAACGTCGACGGCGACTCCGACGTCGATGGGGGGCCGACCCGCCTGCTCTCGCCCACCCTGGACCTGTCGCAAGCGGACGAATACACGATCAGCTACGCCCGCTG
>JAHJAR010000045.1 GCA_018814045.1 Planctomycetota bacterium
GGGTGTGCCCAGGCGCTCCAGTGCCACGCACGCGGCGCTAGCCGCGGTGTCGTCTCCGGTCACGAACATCTCGCACAGGTCCGGGATTACCGCCGCGTCTCCGTGCAGCGCCAGCCCCAAGGCGGCCAGCTCGCGCACGGTCTGATCCCGGTCGCGCAGCATCTGTAGCAGTTTTCTGCGCGACCACGCCGTGCGAACGTGTTGGAGCACGACCACCCCGTGCTGACGCAACTCCGCGACTTCGTGCGCGAGCAACACCCGTGTACCCCAGCGTCCCGCATCGCCGACGTTGCACAGGGAGGTGAGGTAGACGGCGCGCTCGGCGACCACGTCAGTCTGCGTGATGCGCCAAGCCCAGTAGCGCGAGCGCAACGGCGTGCGGAAGAGGAGCGCGGTTGCGCACACGATCGCGGTGAGCGCGATCGCGATCCCAGGACCGGTCGCGCGCACGGAACGCCGCGGTCTGTCGGAGTTGTTGCCGTTCATGCGTGGAATTGTAGCGATCTAAACACAACTCGTCTGATAATGCGTTTTGTAAGGGAAAAAACGTAGGCTGCGCGCTACACAAATGTGCTAAACTGAACCCGGCTAGGTATTATTTTCGTCATCCTACTGAAGGTGCGGGAACGAAGCGGAGTGGGAAATGCGCGTTCATCCTTTTGATCTTCTGATGGAGCTGAGCACCGATCACATTCGGCTCGACTGCGCCGCATTGCACTTGGCGCGCGATGTCTACCCGGAACTGGACATCAATGTATATCTGACGCTGCTCGATTGCATAGCGCAGGAGGTGGCCGACTTGCGCCCGGGACTCACTGCACCACTGCGCTACGAGGCCATGCGCGAAGTGTTGGTCGCCAACTACGGGTTGAGCGGAAGCATCGAGGACTATCTTGATCCCCAGGGAAGTTACCTGAATCGCGTCCTCAAGCGGCGTACCGGTATCCCTGTCGCGCTGTCGGTTGTCTGGCTCGAGGTGGCTCGCCGACTGAAGTGGCCGGTAGCTGGTGTGGCTCTGCCGGGCTACTTTTTGGTGCGGTTCGACGACGCGGAGCGGTTCGTGCTGGCCGATCCGTTTGACGGCGGGGTCGCCGTCTCGGTGAATGACTGCCGCCGGGTGATCGAACAGCGCTTTCGTGGCCAGGTCAGCTTTTCACGGCGCATGCTCAGGCAGGTCGATACGCGCACCGTGCTCACGCGCGTGCTGACCGATTTGCGGGCGCTGTACCTGGCGCGACGGGAGTGGCCGCGGGTGGCCCTGGTTCTCCGGCGACTGGCGGCGGTCGAACCCGACAACGTGCACCATCTGCAAGACCTCGCGGCGCTTCATTGTCGCCGCGGGGATGTGCGGGCCGCGTACGCCCATCTGGCAGTGTGCCTCGAACGTCTGCCGGCCGGGGATGATCGGAAGCGCGTGCGGCAGAATCTCCACAAGCTCCAGGCGGCTGTCGTCGCTTTGAACTGACGGCGCGCGCCATTTGCGCGGCGTGACCCCGAACAGGTAGATGCGGCATCAGTCCGGGAGCGGTTACAGGGCTCGGCCGGGTACATCCCCCAGGACACATGGGAGCTGGTCAGCGGGGGCTCGGCGGCGACGAGCGTCTACGCGGGTCGGCCCGAGCGGCGCCCTGCGACTCTATTCTCTTCTCATTTAAGAACTTACACCAGAATCCCTGGAAGGCCGGGCTGGCGGATTCGGCCCGGCCGGATATTCACAAGGATGCAACGCGACAGCAGCCCACCCCACTCGCTTCGCGCGTTACAATACTGATAAGGACACACTGCGCCATGTGGCGATGAAGGCCGCCTGGCGAGCTAGGAGTGCCGCCATGCTCAGACGTTTCCTGATTAGCGTGACCATCCTCGCCCTGGTTTCCGCCGCCGCGGGGCAGACACAGGATTCGAATCGGCGGACGCGCGGCCCGGTACACGCGCCGCTTCCGCAGACGCTGCGTTTGCTGAATCAGCGCATCCCCGAGGTGGCGTTCGAAGATGCCCCGTTCGAGCAGGTGATGGAATGGGTGGCCGAGTTCACGCGGTCGAATGTTGTCGTGCGCTGGCCGACCCTGGAGGACGCCGGCATCGAGCGCGACAAGCCGATCAGCATCCGAGTACGGAATCTGCGGCTGTCACAAGTGCTGTGGATGATCATGAACGAGGCCGGCGGAAGCGACCTGAAGCTCGCTTACCGAGCCAGCGGGAATCTCCTGATCATGTCCACCGAAGAGGACCTAGCCCGCGAGATGATCGTCAAGATCTACGACGTCAGTGACCTGTTGGTCCGCGTTCCGCGTTATACGAACGCTGCCCGACTCGATCCGGCCCAGGCACTCAACCAGCTTGGACAAGGCGGGGGCGGGGGCGGTGGCGGGGGCTCCCAGCAACTCTTCCAGACCGAGGGCGGACAGAACGACAATAATGACGACCAGGGCGGCGGGATCGTCATGGACGAACTGGTGCAACTGATTACCGACACCGTCGAGCCGGATTCCTGGGTAGACAACGGCGGTCTCGGGACGATCCAGGCGTTGCGTGGCCAACTCGTCGTTCGAAACACCATCCTGGTCCATCAACGCCTCGGAGGCTATGTCGAGGACACGACCGTCGGCCCCTAGTAGCGACCGGCAGCATGCCGCGGGGCATTGAGCAGCCCGGCACAGCGGCGTTCGGCTGCCAGTGACAGCCATGCCCAGCGCAAACGACATGCTCGCCGCCTTCCTGTGGGTGTCCGTGGCCGCTCTGGCGGCGATCGCGGGCATGGTGGTCATTCGGACCGTCAGGAATTGGGCGCGCCGCGATGAGGTCACCGCGCCGTTTACGATCCAGGATCTGCGCGAGATGCGGGCGCGCGGCGAGTTGTCTGACGAGGAATACGAGGCGATGCGGGCCGCAATCCTCGGACACTACACCACGGGTGAACCTGCGGCGCCTGCCCCCGCTGGCCGTGATGAGCATGGGCCACCGACCGATGATTCTCCCAGCGCCGATTGAGCGCCATTCCCACACGCCTGTGTGGGCTATTCAACGACGTGACTTTTAACCGCCCCGTCCAACGGCTAGAATGTGGTTAGGAACAGACGGCAAACCAGACGAAAAGGTAAGTGACCGGGCGTGCGCTCCGGACGTTGAAACCGAGGTAATCACATGAGCGGGAGCCGGGGAACTTCCGGCGGACGAAAACGGGGAAACGTCTGCAGCTTTTGCGGCAAAAGCCACCGGGACGCCGGCCCGATGGTCGAGGGCGCCAACGACGTCTTCATCTGCTCCTCGTGCATCGAGTTGTGCCACAATCTGGTGCGCGAAGAGCGCCGCCGCTCCAGTCGCGGCAAGGCCTTTTTCAAGACCGGCCCCAAACCGCGCGAGGTGTTCGAGTTCCTCGAGCAGTACGTCATCGGGCAGGATCTGGCCAAGCGGGCCCTGGCGGTGGCCGTTTACAACCACTACAAGCGGCTCGCGCACGCCGACACGGCGGGCGATGACGACATCGAGATGGACAAGAGCAACGTGTTGCTGATCGGCCCCACGGGATGCGGCAAGACGTTGCTGGCCAAGTCGCTCGCCCGCGTGCTTAACGTCCCCTTCGCCATCGGTGACGCCACCACGCTGACCGAGGCCGGCTACGTCGGGGAAGACGTCGAGAACATCCTGCTCAAGCTGCTCCAGAGCGCCGACTACGACATCGAGGCAGCCCAGCGCGGCATCATCTATCTCGACGAAATCGACAAGATCGGCAAGACCTGGAACAAC
>JAHJAR010000340.1 GCA_018814045.1 Planctomycetota bacterium
GTCCCGGATGTCGTCGTGGAAGAGCGTTTTCCCCGCGTCCTACTGCCGCGGCAGCCCCCCCCCGCTACGTTTCCGGGCCGGCGCGTACTTTTGCGGCGGACTGGTGCGCGTATCTTCCGAAACAGTAGCGCTTGGTTCTAGTGTTCCGAATCCGAAGTTCGTTTAACAACCTGGATCGAAGAGCCGCGGGCTTCAGCCCGCGCGGCGCCGCGCGGGCTGAAGCCTGTGGCTCTTTCAGTGAGCGAGACTCTTGTACCGAAGTTCGGATTCAGGACACTAGCGCGCGGCGACGGCGTCCCCGGCGTAGCCGGTCAGGAACAGAAACTGGCTCTGCGTGATAACGGGGATATACATCGAGCGGGCCTGATCGATGAGGGCCTTGAAGCGGCTGCGGGCCAGTTCCTTGTCCTCGCGTTGGGCCTGCACAACTGCACTCAGCGGCTGGCCGGGCGCAGCCTCGATCACCTGGGGAGAGAGGCCGATCACAACGTAGTCCGTGGTCTCATCCAGTTCCTCGACGATCTGCCCACCCCATTCGCGGATGATCGCCTTGACCTTCTCAGCCCCGTCGAAATCGATGCTGCCATCGTAATTCAGGTCGAAGTCGCCACGCACCACGAACTTGGGCAGCCGCCCCCGCTCGTAGGCGATGTTCACTACGATGTCGCCTTCCAGGATGGGCTGGCCCGGGGCGGTGCGTGTCACCCGACACTCCGAACTCGACTCCATGAGCGTGACCACTTCGAGCGACGCCTTGCCGCGCAACCCGCTGGGCGCCGCACGAACCTGCGAGTAGACCTCGAAGCCCATGCCGACCTTCACGCTATCCTGGGCACCCAGATTGACGTAGACGACTTCGCTACCCGGGATCGCCCGCAGAATCCGGCCGTCGGCCTGGGTCAGGATTGCCTCGGGATCGAAACTGCTCGGCTTGAGATCCTGGACCTTGCGCTGCAATTCCTCGATCTGTTTTTGGGAGCGGGCCAGTCGCCGCTCCATCTCGTTGCGCTCGCGCTGGATGAGCACCTTCTCCTGGTTGACCTGCTCACCCGTGGAGTCGGCCTGTGCCTGGAGTTCGGTGATCTGGCGGTCCTTCGCCCCCAGGACTTCCTCCTTCTCCTGCTGGAGCTGACCGAGCTGCTCGTTCAGGGCGGCAACCTGTGCCTGGAATTCGTCCTTGGTGGCCTTGATGGCCTCGTTCAACGACGTGTTCTGCTGCCGCGCGTCGTCCAACTGCGTGCTGAGCGATTCGGCGGTGCCTTTGGTCTCGGTCAGCTTGCGGTCCAGTTTGCGCAGCGCGGTCAACATCGTGTCGGTCGCGTTGACCGACTCAGGATGAACGGCGGCCGCCTTGGCCAGTTGGGCGTTGACGTCGTCCTTGATCCGCGGGCCAACAGCCTCCGCCTGTCCGATGACCAGCGTCGCCAAATCGCGCAGGTCCTGCGACATCACCGCGAAGACCTGGCTGTTGCGGCTGCGGGCCTCGTTGACGTAGTAATCAGGCGGTCGGCCGTAGGCCTCGATATCCTGTTGGGCACGCCGAGCTTTCTCCTGTTCGCCTTTGACGTTCGTCAACTCGAAGACGAAACCGCCCGTAGCCAAGACGGTCAGGAAAACGAAAGTGAACATCCCGTAGTGCAGCCCTGTCAGGCCGCTGGGGCGGACCGTTGCTGGTCTACCGGCCATCCGCACACTCCCTCAGAACTTCACACTTCGAACCAAACTCGCGCTGCCGCCATCGTGGCGGCACGACGACGCCTCGCGCGCACCTCCCACCCGTCTAAGATCCAAGAGTATGAGACATCGCGGCCACCTTGTCAAAATCCAAAACCGCCCCGACTGCGGCCCCCGGCCCCGGGTTGACCAAGGCCCGCCCCCCGGCCCATCATGCACCAGTCGCGCCCCTCAAATACGGTGGTAACGATGGCCAAGTCCATGAAGAAGCTGAAATTCGAAGAAGCCATGCAACGCCTCGATGAGATCGTCGAGGCCATGGAAACCGGTGAGATCGGCATCGAGGACTCGCTGGCCCAATATGAGGAGGCCATGACACTGGCCGCCCATTGCCGCAGGACCCTCGACGCGGCCGAGCAACGCATCCAGAAGATCCAGCTCGACGCCGCCGGACAGCCCCAGGCTGTGCCATTCGAGCCTCAAGATCGTCCCGCACCGGAGAACGGCGAGGAATAGCGTGCGCGCTCACCGCGCGCAGTCCGCCGCCAACACGGGGAGCGTATGCCGGCCCTGGCCACCACATTGCGCGATTGGACGCGAACCATACTGCACGGTGGCGTGGATGCGTTGCTGCCACAGACGTGCCTCGCCTGCGGGACCTGGGTGAGACTCGAGAACCCAGGGGTCTGTCCCGACTGCCAGGCCGCCCTCGACCGGCTGATCCGGGCCCACGTCTGCCCACGCTGCGGGCGCACAGCACGCCCGGAGACCATCTACGATTCTGGTTGCGCGGCATGCCGCAGAGAGCAGTTCTGGAACGTCCGCGGCGTGGCGCGGATCGGGTCGTACAGCACGCCGCTGGACCGACTCACCACGAGGCTGAAGTACGGCGGTCGCGAGCGCAACGCCGACTTCCTGGCAGACCTGATGGCCGAGAGCCTCAGCCGCTACGAGTGGTTCAGCGAAGTCGAAGCCCTCGTTCCCGTCCCGATGCACTGGCGGCGACGTTTGCAGCGACCCTGCGACCACGCCCTGCTGCTTACCGTGGCGCTGGCCCGGCGAACCGGCGTCCCGATGGTCAACGCGTTGCGGCGCGTCAAGCACACGCCCAGCCAGACACGCATGACATCCCGAACCAGCCGCTTTAAGAACGTCAGCGGCTGCTTCGCTCCCCGCCGCTCTGCCAAGTGCCTGGTTGGCGGTACCGTCTGCGTCGTTGACAACCTGCTGATGAGCGGTGCCACGGTATGCGAGGTATCGAAGGCCCTACGCCGAGCCGGCGCGAAGCGCATCTACGCCGCGGTGATCGTCCGCACCGTTGCGCCCGGTGATTTCGAACTCGAACCTGACGCGGCGAGCGGTGAGGATAGAGCGCCCGTACCGAGCGTGGATGGTTCCGCTGATAGATGAGTGCGGTTCAATGACAACCCGGGTTTCGGCCTGGGGCGCTCAGCGCTCTGGGCTCCGCCGGGCGCGCTAAGCCGCGAGCGCCAACAAGGCGGCACCGGTCACAGCGGCAGCGCTCGTCGACAGCGGGGCATCCCGGACTGTTAGCCAATCCGCCAGCGCGGGGGCGCTCAGGACTTTGAAGGCACTCTGGACGCACTGTGTCAGGCCTGGCCGGTCGTCGACGATTCTGCCACCGAACGCAACCACAGCCGGCATGTACAGGTGAGCGATTTGGAACACTGCCAGCGTCAACGCGTTCACGAGTGGCGTATTCATCGCGACCGCGGTGTCGCCATTCTCCGCCGAGTCGATCTCCGCCGCGGCCACTACCGCTTCCAGGCATCCCCTGACGCCGTTGCGTCCCACCGGGGCGTCCGGAGACGTATCGACGATCAGGGCACCGAACTCCCCCGCCCCGCCGTGCGTGTGCCGCACAATCGCCCCATCGAGGATCGCGCAGCCGGCCACGCCGTCGTCGAGCGACAGATAGACGAACCTCTGCGGCAGAGGGTTGAGCGTCTGCCATTGTGCCCACCCGGCCGCATTGGCGATGCTGTCGATGAAGGTAGGTCGGCGCAGGGCCCGTGCGAACAGGTCGGGCAGGTTTACGCCGGAGAGGAGCGGCAGCCTCGGCGCCCGTAGCATCACGCCTGTCGAGCGCTCCCACACGCCGGGCAACGCGATGCCCGCGGTTTCAATCGTCGGGTGGTCTTTCGCGACGACTTTCGCCGCCGCGCGCGAAATCTCTTCGGCCAGGAGGATCGGATCGCCTTCGACTGGCGTTGCCACCTCCGCGAGCACGTGCAGACCAGACCGCGTATCGGCCACACCCAGCCGGGTTACGCTGGGCCCGATGGCGATCCCCAGGGCGGTACGCTGCGGGCTGCTGCTCACGGCAACCTACGGCTTGGCGGCGAAGGTGATGTCAATCTCGACCGTCGAACCCAGCGGTAGCTCAGCCACACCTACAGCGGCCCGAGCGTGCTTTCCGGCCTCGCCGAAGATCTCGACCAGCAACTCGCTCGCTCCGTTGGCTACCAGGTGCGGCTCGGTGAACCCCACGGCGGCGGCCACATAAACGACGACTTTGAGGACGCGCGCGATATTGTCGATTCCCCCCACGGCGTCAGCGCCGACCGCGAGCGCATTGAGCGTGCACAGTCGCGCCGCCGCCTGGGCCTCTTCCACAGAGCGTGCCGCGCCCACTTGCCCGATGTACTGCACCTGCCCGTCTTTGACCGGGACCTGTCCACTCAGCATGAGCACGTCGCCGTGACGCACGGCCGGCACGTACGCTGCCACCGGCTTGGGCGGCGGCGGGAGCTTCAGCCCCAAGGCCTGCAAACGCTCACTTGGTTTCGCCATTCTGCACCTCCTGTTCGGAATCACTCGCAACCATGTCACTCGGGGGCGGAGAGATCGCCGGCGGCACCGTCCGCTCGTCCTCCACCTCGACCAGCAGAAACAGGTAGATCACGCCGAAACTCGCATCCTGCTCGGCCCGCACGCGCGTCTGCCGCACGAGTTCCAGCAGGGCCAGAAACAGGCCGACGATCTCGGCGCGATTGGTGCGGCCCGCGAACAGGCTATGGAAAGTCGTCGGTCCGCCCCCGTCCAGCGCGGCCACGATCTCGTCCATGTAGACGGCGATCGGCGTGTCGTCGTAGCGCACCTCGTGGAGCGTCGGCCCCTTGCCGACCGCCGCCATGACATCACCGAAGGCCCTGAGCAGGTCCCAGACCTCGACTTCCTCCAGCTCAATGCCTTGCAGTTCCTTCGGAAGACCGGCGGGGCGGCGCACGTAGCGCTTCACGCGTTCGTCGGCGGCACTGCCCAGCGCGCGGGCCGCGTCCTTAAAGCGCTTGTACTCCAGCAACTGCCGCACCAGCACCGTGCGCGGATCGTCGTCGTCGTCGAGCGCCTCGAGCGGTGGCGAGGGCAACAAAGCCCGCGATTTCAACTCGGTCAGGGTCGCGGCCATGACCAGGAAGTCGCCCGCCGCGTTGGGGTCAATCTGCTCCAGCAGCCGCAGGTAGGCGAGGTATTGCTCGGCGATGTGTGCAATAGGGATGTCCTGGATATCGAGCTCATCGCGCCGGATCAGGTAGAGCAACAGATCCAGCGGACCACTGAACACGTCCAGCTTTACGCGGTAATCTTCGGACACTCGACCATCTCGCACCGGCGCGGAGCCCTGGGGGGCGCTGCGTGCGGCTACTTCGCCACCATGATGCCGCAGGCGTCGCGCACGTCCTCCATGACTTCCTGCGCAACGGCGCGGGCCCGGCGCCCGCTGGTGCGCAGTATATCCTCGACATCGTCCGGGCGGGCAGTCCAATCCGCCAGTGCCTCGCGCCGAGCGCCGAAGATCCGCTCGTAATGTTCGACCAGGCGTTGCTTGACTTCCCCATAGCCGTGTCCGCCGGCCCGGTAGCGCTGCTCCCACTCCGCGACTTCGTCGGGCGTGGCCATCAGCTTCAGGAGCGCGAAGACGTTGCAGGTCTCGGGGCTCTTTGGCTCCGCGACCGGGGTGCTGTCGGTCTTGATGCTCATGATGCGTTTTTTGGCCGACTTCGGGGCCATGAACAAATCGATCGTGTTGCCGTAGCTCTTGCTCATCTTCTGCCCGTCGACACCGGGTACAACGGGTGCTTCGTTGAGCCGCGGCTCCGGCCGCACCAACACCTCCCGAAAGGTGTTGTTGAAGTAGCCGGCCATATCCTGGGTCATCTCGATATGCTGGACTTGGTCTTTTCCGACCGGAACCACATCGCTGCGGTAGATCAGGATGTCCGCGGCCATCAGCAGCGGGTAGCAGTAGAGCCCCATGGACGGTGGCAGCCCCTTGGCGATCTTGTCCTTGTAGGACGTCGCGCGATCCATGAGCCCCTTGCCCGTCACGCAGGCCAAGATCCACGCCAGTTCGGTGACTTCCGGCACATCGCTCTGGCGGAAAAGATTCACCTTCTGCGGGTCCAACCCCATCGCCAGGTAACCCAAAGCGACGTTTTGCGTCAGTTGGCGCAGTCGATCGGCGTCCTGGATCGTGGTCACCGTGTGGTAATTGGCGATGAAGTAGAAGCACTCGTTGTCCTCTTGCAGCTCGATGTGCTGCTTCATCGCCGCAAAGTAGTTGCCCAGGTGCAACGTTCCCGACGGCTGAATTCCCGATAGCACCCGCATCCGACTCTCCATCCTGTCTGACGTCAGATCGCCACGCGAAGCCGTGACTTTAGCAACATCTCCCCCGCCGGCAACAGCCGGCAGATTCCTCGCTGGCGGGAGACTCTCCTCACACAATGCGCCCGTTCGTCCCGCAGGCCCGCGGATTCGAGGCGCTGACGGCGGCCACTTCGGGAGCCGAACGGGCCGCCACCGCCCGCGCCCGGCGAGAAGCAGGCCGTTTGGTGGGCACCAGTCTCGGCCGAGCGGTTGACGGGTGCGGGCGGACGTTCGAAAATGCCGAACCAGTGGGCGTGAGAGCGTTTACTTGTCGTCCGGCCCAGCTCGACAACCAAAGCACGGGTGCCGCGTGAAATCCTGGGAAGTACTCAGACAGGCTGCCGACCACATCGGGGTCAAGGCCCTTGCGACCAAGCTCAAGCTCAGCAACGCTCTCGTGTACAAATGGTGCCAGGAATCAGCGCGGGACGACCCCGGCGCTTCCGGCGCCCGCAACCCGCTCGACCGCGTGCGCGCGATCTACCAAGCCACTGAAGACCCACTAGTCATCAACTGGCTCTGCCACGAAGCCCACGGCTTCTACGTGCCCAACCCGCGCGTCGAACCTGGAAACGCCGAGGAACACCTGCTCGGCACGACCCAACGCGTTGTCCAGGACTTCGGCAACCTGCTCGCCGACATCAGCCGCAGCATCGAAAACGACGGCTTCATTGACAGCGCCGAAGCCGATGACATCCGCCAATCGTGGGAGCGTCTCAAATCGCTGGCCGAATGTTTCGTCGTCGCGTGCGAACGCGGCTTCTACGGACGCCAGCGGCCGGAGCCAGGCGGGGCTGAGCAGTAGCGTGCGCCCCCGCCGTCCGTTCCGACTGCGCCTGAGAATGCCGACGAATCGGCCAACTGAGGAATGACATGCACAAGTTCGACTGGCACCGCGGGAAGACGACGTCCGGGTTGTTGCTGGTACTGGCCCTGGTCAGCGGCTGTAACCAGTTGTCGTTGTTGTTGGCGGACCTGCTGCCGGAGGGAATCGAGCAGATTCCGCAGGGGGCGCTGGTCGTCAATGTCCAGATCGACGCCGAACGGGAAGACGTCCAGGGCCTGACGAAGATCATGGACGAGTTGAAACGACGCGGAATCAGCACGACCGTCTACGTCACGGCCGACTACGCCAACCGCAACGCGCTGCTGATCAACGAACTGTACCGCGACGGCTGCGAAATCGCCCTGCACGGGTACTACACCGGCGAGCAACTGGCCACCATGACCTACGACGAGCAGAAGGACCTGTTGACGCGCGCTTTGCAGGCGCTCGAGGGCTGCCGGCCGTGCGGCACCTACAAGCCCATCGTCGGTTTTCGGCCGCAGTACTTCAGCCAGAACGAGGATACGTATCGCGTCCTCGACGAGCTGGGGCTAACCTACGACTGCGGCTTCAAGGTTGGTCAGATCTACATCGACGGGCATGAAGCGGATGCTCTGCCGTACGTCGTGGACGGGCACAACTTCAGCGCCGTCCCCATCACGACCACGGTCTATGGCGCAGACGCGGTGTACCTGTGCGACATCGCCTGTGCCCTCGTGCAGGAGTACACCCCCGAGCAGTGGAGCGCCGTGCTGCACCAGGCCGCGCAGGAAGCCGCGCAGAACGAGCAGCCCCTGGTGGTTCTCTTCCACGGCTGGTACACGGGCGACGACGAGCAGTACGACTACTGGCAACCGTTCGTGGACTTCCTGGACGAGTTGCAGGGGCAGGCCGCGTTCGTCGGCACGCAGGAACTCGTGGACCACTACGCCGACTGACCGGTCTTCGCCGTGCTCCCGTCGTGCTCGAAACGACGCAGGCATTCTGGCTTGAAGCGTTGCCGTTCGAAACCGAGCTTGTCGAACGGTACCCCCTGGGCAAAGGCCAGCAACTGGAAGTAGTAGATCGGGGCGGTGCTGTAGTCCTCGTTGAACTCCTTGGCGACCTTCATCTGCCCGTGGTCGAACTGGCCGAAGCAGGTCGGGCAGATCATGCACAGGATCTCCGCTTCGACGTCGTGCACCGTGTTGAGCAGGTCGTGCATCATGTTTAATGGGACGTCCTCCACTTGACACGCCTTGCCGCAGCAGAGGTACCAGTTGCGGTGGCGCACCGGCGTTCCGCCCACGGCGCGCACCAGGTTCTCCAGCACGCTGGGGTCGTTTGGGTCGTCGACCTGCATGATCCGGCTCGGCTTGAGCAGGTGGCAGCCGTAGTGGATCGCGACCTTCAACCCCTCCAGCGGGCGCACGACCGTTTCGCGGATCGCGTCGTAGCCGGCTTCGTCGCGCACGACGGTGGCGATGTGTCTTACCCGGCTGGTGCCCTTGTACTCGCGGCCGATTCGGCTCAGCCGCTCATTGACCTTCTTCCGCAACGTTTCGTCTTCGAGCAGGTGGTAGGTCTCGGACAGCGTCGCCGTACAGCCGGAGCAGTTGGTAACTACGTCGAGTCCCAGGTCCTCGGCGAGGATCAGGTTGCGCGCCGCGACCGCCAGCCACGAGACCTTGTCCTTCGATTTGAAGTAAATCGGGTCCGGGCAGCACGAAGCGCCCTCCAGGTCCACAATCTCGATGCCCAGCTTCGGCAGCGTGTGCCGAATGGCGAACTCCATCGCGGGATGCCGGGCCGGAATCAGACAACCAGGAAAGAACGCGAAACGCTTCATGCGCTCTCTCCTTCGCTCTCTGCCGGCTCGAGCAGCGCGTGGATCTCGTCCATCGGGACCGGCGAGAGCGGCGGCAGGCCGTATTTCTCCCGGTTGCGCTCGACCGCCGCGCTGATCGGTGTCGTGCGCCCCGTCTCCTCGAAGGTCCGGATGATCTTCTCGACGGCGTTGGGATAGATGCCGCGATCGGCGAGCATGTTCTTGAGCGAGATGATGACCTCGACCGGTTTGACGTCCTGCGGGCAGCGTTCGTGGCAGTTGTAGCAGTTTGTGCACAGCCAGAGCACCGAGTCCTCCACCAGCAGTTCCTCGCCCAGCCCGTAAAGGACCTTGAGCATGATCTCACGCGGGTTGAAGACGCTGCTGTAGGTGGCGGCCGGGCAATCGCCCACGCAGGCGCCGCACTGATAGCAGAAACCCGCCAGGTTGCCCTCGACCTTCTCGGCCAGGGCGCGGCGGAAATCGAAGTTGACGCGGACGACCTCGTCGTTGGTGTTCTTGGGCGGCGGCATGGCAGCTACTCCCGGTCACATCAGAGCGTGACTACTGCTTGGCCGGTGTCTTCCTCTTTAGATGACGAATGCTGTTAGAGCGGCACTTGGGGCAGGAGCGCTCCTTGTCCTCGCCCTTCGCAACCTGCTCCTGATATTCGTGGCCGCACATCATGCAGCGGAACGTCTCCGTCGTTGTTGCCATACATGGCTCCGCTCGGCAGTGTCGGACGTTCCAGTCCGACGCCTTATCGGCGTTCTCAGGCAGCGCCGGCCCCGGAGGCCCGGCGTCACAACGCTTCCACATGGCAG
This sequence comes from Planctomycetota bacterium, assembly GCA_018814045.1. Lineage (GTDB taxonomy): Bacteria > Planctomycetota > Phycisphaerae > UBA1845 > Fen-1342 > JAHJAR01. The sequence continues at coordinate 9,803 of JAHJAR010000340.1, forward strand.
GGTGCTTCGGGCATCCTGCCCGACAGTGCCGGGCAAGATGCCCAGGCCACCCTTGTTACTCTGACACCCTACGTGGCCACCGCGGTCGCTTCCTTCTTGGTCGCGGCCTCCTTCGTCGGCTTTGGCTTCAAAGCCGCGCGCGCGTGTTCGATTTCCTCGAGCGTAACCGTCTTGCGCAGCTCCTCCATTTGCTTCATGACCTGGGCGAACTTCTGCCCCTCGGCTGCGCTGATCCACTCCAGTTGTAGCCGTTCGGGGCGCACCCCGGCTTTTTCGAGCTTGTCCCAGAGGCGTTGCACGCGCACCACGGTTTGCCGGTTGGCGTTGATGTAGTGGCAGTCGGCGTAGTGGCAGCCCGAGACCAGCACGACCGGCGCCCCGCAGCGGAACGCTTCCAGCACCATCTCCTCCGAGACGCGGGCCGAGCACATGGTCCGCACCACGCGGTTGCTGGCCGGGTACTGGATGCGTGAAATCCCAGCCATGTCGCCGCCGGCGTACGAGCACCAGTTGCAGGCGAAGCAGAGGACTTTGTCCTGTGGGTCTTCGGCCAAGACGGCGTGCACCTGGGCGACGTATTGGTCGTCGGTGAAATGCCGCATAGTGATCGCGCCAAACTGGCAGGCGGCTCCACAGTTTCCACACCCGGCGCAGGCCGCCTCCACCACCACGGCCACTTCACCCTTTTGCCAGGTGATCGCGCCATAGGGGCACACGCTGGCACACACGCCGCACTTCTTGCAGGCCTGCTCGTCGATGCGGCTGGTGATGGCCTCGATCTTGATCTGGCCCGCATTCAGCAGGGCGCCGGCCCGCGAGGCGCACGCTCCAGCCTGGCAGACCGAGTCCTTGATGTCCTTGGGGCTCTCGCAGAAGCCGGCGAAGAAGACGCCGCGGGTAGGCGCGTCCACCGGCTTGAGCTTCGGGTGCGACTCCATGAAGAAGCCGTCCGAAGTCTTGGACAGGGTCAGCAGCCCGGAAATCTTGGCCATGTCCTTGGGCGGCACGACTCCCACCGACAGCACGACCATATCGAGCTCGTGGCGTTCCAGCTTGCCACTGGTGGTGTTCTCAACGGTGACGGTCAGGTTGCGCGTTTGGGGGTCTTCCTCGATATCCCCTGGCAAGCCGCGGATATAGCGCGTGCCCGCCTCCTTGGAGCGCTGGAACATCTCCTCGAAGGACTTCCCGACCGCGCGGATGTCCTGGTAAAAGACGGCGTTCTTCACGTCGGGATAGTGATCCGCCAGCAGCAACGTGTCCTTGATCGTGTTCATGCAGCAGATGTTGGAGCAATACGGGCGGCCGATTCGCGGATTGCGCGAACCGACGCACTGGATGAAACCGATCCGCTTGGGGCGCTCACCGTCGCTGGGACGTACGAAGTGCCCCGCGGTCGGTCCGCCGGCACAGATCAGCCGCTCGAACTCCATCGAGGTGATGACGTTGTCGAAGCGTGTGTAGCCATACTCGTCCATCTCGGTCGGGTCGTAGACGTCGAGCCCGATCGCGACGATTATCGCCCCGACCGCGCGCGTGACGATCTCGTCGCGGTCGTCGTAGTTGATGGCGTTCTGCTCGCAGGCCTTGGCGCACTTTCCGCAGGCGATCGGGTTGTTGCCGAGACAGTCGTCCATGTTGAGGATGTAGGAACACGGCACGGCCTGGGGAAACGGGATGTAGATCGCCTTGCGGGCGGAAAGCCCCATCTGGTACTCATCCGGCTTGACGACCGGGCAGACCTTGACACACTCCCCGCAGGCGTTGCACGTGTCGAGGTCCACGTAACGGGCTTTCTTGCGGATCTTCGCCGTGAAGTTCCCGATGTAGCCGGAAACCGCTTCGACCTCGCTGTAGGTCATCAGCTCGATGTTGGGATGCCGACCGGCATCGATGGCCTTTGGCCCGAGAATTCATATCGAACAGTCCATGGTGGGATAGGTCTTGTCCAGTTGGGCCATGATCCCGCCAATGGACGGCTCCTTCTCGACCAGAGTTACCTTGTGTCCGGCGTCGCCGAGTTCGATGGCGGCCTCGATGCCCGCCACCCCGCCGCCGATCACCAAGGCCCGCTTGGTGACCGGGACGCTCATCTCCTCTTGCGGTTCCAGGAAACGCGCCCGAGCGACGGCGCTCGCGACCAGGTCCTTGGCCTTCGCCGTGGCGCCGTCCCTGTCCCCAGGATGCACCCAGGAGCAGTGCTCGCGCAGGTTGGCCATCTCCATCAAGTACGGATTCAGTCCCGCCTCGCGCACGCACTGGCGAAACGTGGGCTCGTGCTGCCGCGGGGTGCAGGAGGCGACCACGACGCGGTTCAAGTGGTGCTGCCGGATCGCGTTCTTGATCTCGTTCTGCCCCGGATCGGCGCAGGTGTACTTGTTGCGGACGGCGCAGACCACGTCCGGAAGCGTCTCGGCGTACTCCGTCACCGAGCCGCAGTCCACGGCCCCAGCGATGTTCAACCCGCAATCGCAGACGAAGACCCCTACGCGAATCCCGTCGTCGGTCACTTTGGAAACCATCAGGCGTCCTACCTTCCTAATCCAGCGCATCGATGACCAGCTCGGCCACGTCGCGCAGCTCTATCGCAATCTCACCCTTGAGGTTCGGGTCCTGCATGGCACAGCGAAAGTGGATCTGGCATTTGGGACACGCCGTCGCCAACACCGTGGCGCCCGTCGCCCGCGCTTCGCGCAGGCGCGTCGTCTGAATCTGCTTGGCGTAGCGGTCGCAGTTGGACCAGGTTCCCCCGGCACAACACTGCGCCCGTGGTCCCGAGCGGCGCATTTCGACTAGATCCACGTTTTCCAGGGCCCCCAACACCTGCCGCGGGGGCTCGTAGATACCCAGATGACGGCCCAGGCGACAAGGGTCCTGGAACGTAACGCGCCGGCGGCCATTTGCCGACGCGGGTTCGTCACCCCCGCCGCCGGCGCGCTTCGCACGCCCCCCGGCGGCGCGGTCCGGCAACTGCTCAAGGTGTTCGGCCAGGTACTCGGTAATATGCACGATGCGCGGAGGCTTGCCCGCAAAGAACGCGGCGTAGTCCAGCTTCCACGTTCGCAGGCACTCCGCGCAGGAGACGACCAGCGTCGAGGCCCCACTGCCAGCCACGAGTTGCGTGTTGTGCCGGGCCAGGGCCTCGAAGCTCTTGCGATCGCCGTTCCAGAGCAGATCGTGGCCACAGCAGCGTTCTTCCGGCGAAACGACCGGCTTGACTCCGAGCTTGTTCAGCAAGCGCACCGCCGCCCGCGTGCCGTCCAGCGTCCGCGACCCGAAGTCCGGGAAGAACGCATCGTAGTACATCGTGCAGCCGGTCCAGTAGAACACGTCGCCCTTGGCGGTGTCTGTATTCAGGTCGCCCGTCAGCCATCCCAGGCGATTCTGCTGGGTACCTCCGGTCGCCATCATGCGCATCATGGCCTGGAGCGCTCCGCCGTGCGGGCACTCGGGCTCGCGGCCTTCGCTATAGGAGAGTTCGCGCAGCCGCTGCACCAAGCTGGTGTAATTGACCTGTGCCGGGCAGCGCTGATCGCACAGGCCGCACGTCAGGCACGCGAACATGGTCCCGTTGCCGACGAGTTCCTGGCGCTGGCCCAGGTTAGCGGCCAAGACGTGCCGGCGCGGGCTGTATTGGCTGCCGACCCGCGCGATGGGACAGGTGGCCGTGCACTTCCCACAGTCGTAGCAGGCCCAGGCCTTCGTGGTCTTGGCGGCTTCCGCAAGGTCCGGCATCGATGTCAACTCCTTGCCGCGGTCGCCGGGCGACCGCCGGCCATTAGCCCGAGGTTGCCGGTTGCTGCTTGGTCCCAGCGCGATTGGCGGTTAACTGACCGTCCCGTCGTAGGGGGCTCGGCCCCAGGGCGCGCACCTGGTCGGTGAATTCGTTGATGACGTCGGCGAAACGGGTGCCCTCGGCGGCACTAATCCATTCGAGCCGCAAGCGCTGCTCTTCGAGCCCGAGGAGCTTGACGACACTCATGGTCTTGTCGAATTGCTCGACCGCTCGCTCGTTACCAAAGACATAGTGGCAATCGCCAAAGTGACATCCGGAGACCAGCACACCGTCGGCGCCCTTCTCGAAGGCGCGCAGCACGAACCCGGGCTGGATGCGCCCGGAGCACATTACGCGAATCATGCGAAAATGCGGCTGGTGCTGGATGCGCGAGACGCCGGCCGTATCGGCCCCCGCGTACGAGCACCAGTTGCAGGCAAAAACGACGATATTCGGATCCCACGACGAGCCGCGGGCTCCAGCCCGCGCGGTCGCGGTGTCCGGGTCTTTGCGCGCCCCGGGTCTGGTTTCCCGTTTCTTCTTGGGCGACACCGGCATGACCTGGCTCACTCCCTACCATCCGTGCAGGCCAAAGCCTGCGGCTCTACCTCGAAAAACGCGTCGATCATCGCGTGCACCTGGCGGTCGGTGAAGTGCTTCGACGTGATCGCACCCGAAGGACACCAGCTCGTGCACGTCCCGCAGCCTTTGCAGAGCGACGCGTTGATCCGGGCGGCGTATGTGCCCGGTCCGGTCTCGACCAGTTGCGGCGCCTGGAATTGGCAGATCTCGACACATTTGCCACAGGCGCGGCACTTCTCCTCGTCGATCACGGACACCGCCGGATCGAGCCGCACCTTGTCGTACGCGAGATAAACCGAAGCCTTGGCGGCCGCAGCCGAGGCCTGGGCCACGGTGTCAACGATATCCTTGGGCCCCTGCACGGTCCCGGCCAGCAAGACCCCCTCCACCGCCGTCTCCACCGGTGCCAGTTCGGGATGACGTTCGAGGAAGAAGCCATCCAGCCCGACACTGGCTTTGAGCATCTCGTGGAATTTGTCCGTCTCCGGCTGCCGGGCCCGCATGCCGACACTCAACACAACCAGATCGGTCGGCACTTCGAGGCGACGACCGAGCAGATCGTCGTAGCAGCGAATGGCCGTGGCGTGCTCGTCCCCGATCACCTGCGGTTTCTGGCCGGGCGGGATGCGGACGAACAACACACCCATCCCGCGGGCCTGGCGGTACATCTCCTCCGCTCCGGTCGAAATCGTGCGGATATCGCGGTAGAAGATGGTGGTGTCGATGCCGCGCTCACAGAGCTGGACGGCCTGTTTGATCGCGGTCGGGCAGCAGTAGCGTGAGCAGCCCGTGAAACCCTCCGGTTCACGCGATCCGACGCAGAGAATAAACGAGGCGTGCTGGGCCTGACCCAGCGCGGCCAGCGCCCGTGCGGCGCCTGGCGTGTCTGCCCCCTTTCCAGCCCGCGCGGCATCCTCCGCGAAGAACGCCTGCTCCACTTCCGCGCTAGTCACCACGTTCGACAACCGGCCGTAGCCAAACTCACCTTGCGGCCTATGGAGATCGGCGCCCAGGGCGAGGATGAGCGCGCCAACCGGCAGGATCCGGGCGTGCGCCCCCGTCAGCGTCGCCTCGAAGTTGCCGACGAAGCCGGTGATGCTCTCCACTTCGGTATTCAGCAACACCTGGGCCCCGCTGTCTCGGAGTCGCGCTTCTTTCTCTGCCAACACGTCCGCCGCCAGGCGCATATTGGGATAGAGGTGCTTCAGGTTGGGCTCCGCGAGGCGCCCGCCCAGACGGTCCGTCTTCTCCACCAGCGTTACGGGAATACCCTGGACGGCGAGGTCGGTGGCGGCCTCGATCCCGGCGATGCCCCCCCCGATCACCAGCGCCGCGCGCGTCATCGGAACCTCACCCTCGTGGAGCGGCTCCAGATGCCGCGCCCGGGCCACGCCCATGCGAATCAGCGTGCGGGCCTTCACCTGCGCCTCGGCAGGCTGCTTGGCGTGCACCCACGAGCACTGGTCGCGGATGTTGACCATCTCCACCAGA
>JAHJAR010000341.1 GCA_018814045.1 Planctomycetota bacterium
AGGACGGCCAGGACGCGTTGTTGCGTGCCGGCGAAGCTGAGGCGTTGCGGATCGCCCGCGTGGCGTTCGCCGGCGGTCCACATCAGCAGGCGGATCAGGTTGTGCGCGATCTGGTGCATTGCCAGTTCCTTCCGAACCATGTCGACCGACTTGCAGCGCAACACGTCCATGCCCAGCGTGACTTTCAGGCTGCGTAGAGCGAGTTCGGCCAGCCAACGCTCGCGATACAGTTCGCTCAACGCCGCGGCCGGGTAGGCCTCGGGATCGCGCAGCGTCGTGACCAGGTCGATGCTGCGTCGACGCCAAGCCCATCTTCTACAGTTCGTTTTGCGGAATCGCTGCCTCTCATCCCGCGCTGGGCTCACCGCGCACGCGGTGGAACAGCGCTGCCGGGGCCGCCGGACGCCGACGGAGACACTGACCCGGGCGGTGCACAGACACTGTTCAGGTTGAGAGAGCCATCCACAACGTGTTCGCGGCGAGCCGCTGGCCCTAGCGGCCGGAGGGTGAGGCCGACAACGTGAACTCGCACTCAAGGTAGCGCCGCCCGAATTCGCGGCAGGCCTGGCCGCCGGGGATGAATATGTCCACCGTGCTACGCCGAAAACGGCGCGCTGTTCGATCAGTGACGACGAAGCTGCGATCCAAGGCGGGTATATAAACTGTGGCACCAAAGGGGATGTCGCCCGGCGCTGCGCACTGTCCGACGCCTGAAGGAACTCCCGAAGCGGTCTTACCGCGGTCGCAGTAGGCGGTAACGCGACAGATGCGATAGACAACGCGGCCAGCAGGTTCGTCGCTGGCCGCATCGGCGTCCTCCGCCTCCAGGTCTGGCGCAGGTGGCTCTTGCGCGGCGACTTTGAGCGCTGCCGGCTCGGCCGAGAGCGGGAGCGCGCTCGCATCGCCGCGCTCGCGGCTGGTCTCGGCCAGAAGCAACGCACAGCACGCCCACAGAAGTAGCGCAATGGGTCGAAACACTGCCCGCGTGCTCCGTTTCCCCCGATTCTCCGTTCCCGACGCCGCGCCCACCGCGGCGCATGCACGAGTCCACGCGTGCGAACTGAACAGTGTAGGGCGTGGGTGGGGGGATGTCCAGAATGAAGGGGCAGTAAATGTGCTGTGGCACAGTTGAGCCGCTAACACATACCATGTTGTGAAATAAGAAGTTACACGCAGGTGTGGCGCCTGGGCCTTGTCGCCTGAGAAGCGCGGCATCGGTCCGTGCGCTGACCGAGGCGTGCAGAAAGTGCACCGCCGGAACGTGACCGGGCTGGTGAATGGACGTCAGCCGGTAATCGTTGGAATGTCCGCGAGCCCGACTCGCCGAACTTGCGGGCTACTCGCACGCTCGCAGGATCAGCGTGTCGTTTTGTCCGCCGAAGCCAAACGAGTTGGATAGCGCGGTCTTGACTTTGACCTTACGGGCTGTGTTGGGAACGTAATCGAGATCGCAATTCTGGTCCGGGTGCTGATAGTTAATGGTCGGCGGGACGATCCCATCGCGGATTGCCAGGACGCAGGTGATCAGCTCAACCGCGCCCGCGCCCGCAATCAAATGCCCGAACATGCTCTTGACGCTGCTGATCGGGACCTTGTGGGCGTGCTCACCGAAGACCGTCCGGATGGCCAGCGTCTCGACCTTGTCGTTCTCTTCGGTGCTGGTGCCGTGGGCGGAAATGTAGTCGATGTCCTCCGGCCGCACCCTCGCATCGGCCAGTGCCGCACGCATGGCCCCCACCGCCCCGCGGCCTTCCTCGTGCATATCGGTCACGCGGAACGCATCGGCGGTTGAGCCGTAGCCGACGATCTCGCCGCGAATGTGCGCCCCGCGGCGTTGGGCCGCCTCGCATTCCTCGAGTATCAGAATGCCCGCCCCTTCGCCGAGCACAAAACCGTCGCGGGTCGCGTCGAAGGGCCGCGAGGCCGTCGCGCAGGTATCGTTGCGGGTCGAAAGCGCGGTCAGCCGGTTAAAACCGGTGACGCCTAGCGGGTGGATCATGCTGTGCGCCCCGCCGGAAATCATCGCATCGGCATCGCCGCGGCGGATGATGGCAGACGCTTCGCCTATGGCCTGCGTGCTGGCCGCACACGCGGTCAGCGTGTTGAAATTCGGTCCCTGGGCATTGAAGCGGCAAGCGATGTGCCCGGCGGCGCAGTTGGGATCCTGCTCAAACTCCTTGACGGCGTCCAGTCTCTGGCACGCCACCTCCGCCCAGCGAACTGCGTTGAGATCGCGCGTTTCCGGATCCCAGCCCGCGATGGCCGCCGCCACGAAGTTGTCGAAATCGATCGGCCCCTCGCCCCCGCCCAGATACACGCCCACCATCTCCGGACAGACGTCCGGCACGCCGTTCAGGCCGGCGTCCTTCCACGCCATTTCCGCGGCGGCCAGGGCGAAGCCAGCATTGCGGCTGCACGTCTTGTGCCGCTCGTAATGCTGGCCCAGAAACGCCGACAGCTCGAATTCCTTGACCTCGGCTGAGAACTGCGATGGAAAGGTCGCGGCATCGAAGATGGTTGTCGGCGCGATGCCGCTCTCCCCCGCCAGGAGGCGCTGCCAGACCTGGTCGACATCGGTGCCGAGCGGCGTGATCCAGCCCATTCCGGTTATGACTACACGTCGTGCCATCTCATGCCACTCCGCGCGCCCACAGCTCGGACGGGCGGACCCACAGCCCGCGCAGCCTTCTAAGGGCGTCTAACGAAACTCCAATCTGAGCAGAGCCGCAACCGTGAGCGAGCGGACCAGCCGGCTCTGGATAACCGCTCCCTCACGGTCGCGGCTCGGTCTTGTCAGGCGTTCTACGCACTCTCGTCCCGAAAGCGCTTGATCACCAGCGCCGCATGCTGCCCGCCGCCCAGCGCGTACGCGAGCGACAGCGCCAGTTCGACACGGGCATCGACTGGATCCCCGGTAACCAGCCGGAGGCCACAGGCCGGATCGATCGTCTGGCTGTTGATCGCGGGCGGGATGGTCGCGTTGTACGCGGCCAGAACCGTCGCGATGAAATCGATCGCTCCGCTGCCGGCGCCACTATTGCCCAGCCCGCCCTTCACGTTCAGCACCGGCAGATCGGCTACACGGTCGCCGAAGGTAGTCTTCAACGCCGCGGCTTCGGCGGCATCACGCTCGACCAGCCCGCATGCAGGACTGCCCACCAGGTCGACTTGCGCAGTGTCTGCGCGCGCGTCGCGCAGGGCCTTGCTGATCGCCAGCGCCGTGCCGCGCCCCTCCGGGCTGGGGCGACTCGGCTGGGCCGGATCGTACGCTTCGTTGCACGCGCCAAAGCCGACGAGCTCGGCGTAGACGCGTGCGCCGCGCCGGCGGGCGTGCTCAAGCTCCTCGAGAATCACCAGCCCACCACCTTCCGCGACGACCGTGCCATCGCGCCCCGCCGCAAACGGACGGCAAGCCTTTTCCGGAGTGTCGTTGAGCGTGCTGAGCCGCCGCCCCAAACCTTGACGCATCAGCGCCATCGGATTGACCTTGCTCTCCGCGCCGCCACAGATGCACACGTCGGCGGTTCCCCGCGCGATCGTACGAAACGCCTCACCGATCGCCAAATGGCTGCTGGCCTCACCGCAGGTAATGGTGTTGCTGGGGCCCTGTGCGTCGTGCACGATCGTCACGTGACAGGCGAGCATGTTCGGCAGGAACTTGAGCAGCCACAGCGGTGTCAGGTTCTGCATTCCTTCGCGACCCCAGCGCGCCATGTCGAACTGCCCGCCCTCCGCGGCGCCGTGCAGGGCCTCCGCCAGCTCGTGCAGGTCCGCACAGATCAACCCCGCGCCGATGTTGGCTCCGAAGCGTGTGCTTTCCAGATTGGGCTCTCCCTCCGCTTCCGCACGATCGAGCACACACTTTGTCTTCAGGCCGGCGTCGGTGACCGCGTAGTGGGCCGCCACAACGGCCAGGACGATATCGCGGGCCATGATCTTGGCGGCTTTGCGGTAGCTCTTCGGCACGTGGTCGGCGACCTTGAGTACCTCAATCTCCCCGCCCATCTGCGAATCGAAGCGGTCTGGCGCAAAGGCCTGTAAGCGCCGGATGCCGTTGGCACCCGCCAGCAACGCGTTCCAGAAATCGGCCGTGCCGGCACCGATCGGCGTGACCGGGCCCAGCCCGGTAATGACGACGCGGCGGTCACTCACAGTTTGATCCCCTCACCGCCCTGAGCGCGATAGCTTCGTAACAGCGACATGAAATCTTCGGTGAAAACGAAGTTCTCCTCAGGAAACTCCAGCCCGCTTATGTTTTGATCCACATGTGAGAACACGAGGTCGACTTCACCCACCAGTTCCTCGCCACGCCGAATCCGGCCGCACGTGCTCGCGGCGGCGTCCCGAAGCTGTTCGACAGTGGCTTCGAAACGGATCTGGTCACCGGGCCGCACTACCAGGTAAAAGACAGCCCGCTTCACCTTGGCCAGGATGACCTTCTCCACGAATGCGCGGGCCTCGCCGACCAGGATGCCGGCGGTCTGGGCCATGCCCTCGATCATCAGGCTGGCCGGCATGACCGGGAAGCCGGGCATATGATCGTGCAGGTGGTCTTCGGCCAGCGTGACGTTCTTGATCGCGACGGCCCGCTTGCCCGACTCGAACTGCTCAAACCGGTCGAACCAGATCCAACGCAAGGGTTGCCTCAGTTCTCGGCCGTGAGCTTGGCCTCAACGAAGTTCACGATTGTACTGACCGTGAAAACATCGGAGATCTTGTCGATATCCGGATCCGCCTCGAACGTGGACAGATCGGCGTGCGGCATGCTCTCCCGCAGCACTTTCAGGCCCGCCTCGTTCAGCCTGCGGTTCTCGACGTAGTCCGGGTTGCCCAGGATGTCGCGCGGCATCAGCTCATCCTGGGGAATCTTGATGTTGAAGGCTTTCTCTAGCCGAAAGACGATGTCGAGGAAATCGATCGACTCCGCCCCGAGGTCTCCGGTGAGGCTGGCGTCCTCGGTAACCTCGTCATCCTCGACGCTCAGCGCGTCGACCAACGTCTGCTGCACTTTCTTGAAGATTTCATCCCTGGTCATGGCTGCCATCGGCATTAACGCCTTCCTCCACTCGGCCGCACCGCGTCAAACTCCGGCGACCCCGGTTTCACACCACGGGGCTGCCCGACCCACAGCAGATCGAAGAGTGCGCGCATGCGGGCGCGAATCCTTTCATCGGTCTGGGCTAGATTCTCGTCGGTATCGGCCAGGTTCAGATGGCGCAGCGTGAACCGGCCTTTGACCGCCGACCGATCGTTCACGTATCCGCTGGCCACGAAGGTACTCTCCGCAGCCGTAAGAACCCTACATTCCGATTCAACCGTCAACACCTGCCCCGGTACCACAAAACTCTTGTACGTAACGTTGCGGGCCTCTTTCAGCAACACCAGGCTGGGGGCGAATTCCAGACTGGTACGCACCAGCCAGGCCGAAGCCTGCACGATCGTCTCGATCATCAACACTCCCGGCAGCACCGGGAAGGTCGGAAAATGATCCGCCAGGTACTCTTCCGCCAGCGACAGCGCCTTGTGAGCGACGATCCGCCGCCCTGCTTCCAGTTCGGATATTCGATCAACCAGGACGAACTTCACGCCACGGCCCTGTTCCGACGGAACACTCGCTGTTGCGACAGCATACACCACCCCCGGCGAAGCGGCTGTGCCACGGCACCGCGACCGCACCGACAGGGCTCACAATACGGGAGGATTGTAGCCGTTCCCCCCCCCGGTATCCAGTCCGCAGGCCACCGCCGCCCCGCTCAGATGCGGCTCAGATGATCGGGATGCTCGCGCACGTGCGCCTCGATGCCCGCCGCGTACTCCTGCATGAGGCGGCTGATCACGTTGTCCGATTGACGCGGATCGTCTCCGCCCGGGACGTACAAGGGCGGGTGCGCAATCAGGCGGACGTAGAAACTCGGCCGCGACACGACAAACCCCTGCAACACGGTCGCGCCACAGCGCAGCGCCACCTGAAGCGTTCCGGTCAGGAACTCGCGCTGCTCGCGGAAGATCTCCACCGGACACGTCTTCAGCGACAGGCCCCGCACGCGGCTGACATCCAGCGCGCTGCCGACTACACGGTTCTCGCGGAAACACCGGTAGATGTCGCGCGGAAAGCTGTCGGCATACAACAAGCGAATCGCTGCGAATTCAGGGAACGTCTTGGCATACTTCTCTTGCACGTACAGGCGGATGGCCCCCTCGTTGCGGTCACGTACGCCGGCGCAGCGATAACCCAGCAGCGCCATCAGCAGCCCCGCCACGTGGTGTGAGCCGTTGTGGCTCAGCATCACATACACCCCGCGGCCACGTTTCAGCGCCTCGTCCAGGTGCTGCCGGCCGTGAAACCGAATCCGCCGCATTATCTTCTCGCGCGGCAGCCGGTCGAAGATCAGGTAGAAGAGCTTGTCGCAGCGAGTGCGGCGAAAATACGAGAGGGTGATTCTCTTTTCACGGGTCCTGCTGATACCCTCGGGATAGATGCGCTGGAGCTCTGTCCGGTACCGCGCACGGCGCTTGAAGTTGATGGCATATTCGAGCGTTCCAAAGAAGCGGCCGAACAGGTACAGGCCCTTCAGGCTGAAGGCTGACGCCCACCACCACAGGAACCAGCGCACCAGCCCGAACTTGAAGCGCACGTACCAACCAAGCCGCCGCTCTGTCGGGCCGTTATCCCCCGCCGAGATTGCCGCGCCGCCCTCGCGGCGCACCAAGGCCTGCTCTGCACTGGAAGCGTTTGAGGGCTGCGATGCCGGTTGAAGCATATCCGGAGCATTGTCCCTTTTTGAGCTCGGACACGCAACCGGCGTAGCGGTTGGCGGGTTGTGGAACATTGTCCGCGGCCGCCACGTCGGATGCTATCGGGCGTTGGCGCGCGTCGCCCGCCACGAGTTCAGACTGCCGGTCCGACCCGCGTACCGGCGAACGTTATCCGGACTGGGATTGCTCCTCCTGGACGGCCCGAATACCCCGGCGCATGTGATCCAGTGTCGAGCGGACACTGGCCAGAAAGCGGTCCACCTGATCCTGCGTCCGGCCGCTGGGGTCGTGCAGGTCGTCGAGCAGCGTCTCCAGCTCCAGCATCAACCCCGTGAGCCACTCGGAGTCGCGCGCGCGTACTTCCTCGGCCGCCTGTTTGTATTCCGCCTTGGCTCGCAGATACCGCTCGTCATCGTGTGGCAACTTGGCCGCCAGCTTCCGGAAGCGGTGGACAATCAAGCCCAGGCGGCGGATATCGGCTGCCACGCTCCGCTCGCGGCTCAGCAGCTCTTCCTCCAGCTCGTGATGCTCGTATTCCTCGCCGCCCTCGGCAATCTTCGTGCGGATGGCGCCGAACTCGGCATCGGAAAACAGCCCTGGAAGCAAAGTGCGAATCGCCCCCATTCGCCGCAGTAGCCAGGATGCGGTCTTCTGCTCACCGGCGCGGGCCGCCTCGACCGCGCGCTCGGCCAGGTCGTCGATTTGACGCCGGTAAGTACTCCGCGTCTCGATCGCGCGGTCGAACTTCTCGCTATAGCACTGCACCGCCGCTTCAGCGATGTGCACCGGGTAGCGTGCGCGCAGTTCGCATAGTCGTGCCATTGTGCTCCGTGCGCCCTCCTCGTCGAATTGCGCCAACTGGTCTTCCAGGCGGCAACCCACGCGCTGGAACATGGCCAACAGCTCGGCCCGCGTCGGCACGTGCGTGACCGGCGATACTTCGAATGGGTGCACGAGCTGGGTCTCGAAGTCCTCTTCCTCTCGCTGGGCCCGCAGCCGTGCCCTAAGCTCGGCTTCTCGCACCGACAGGTACGCGCGGATCATGCCCGCCAAGGTCGGATCGCGCTGGACATCCGGGTGGTTCAGCGCCTGCGTCGTTGCCCGCGTCAATGTCCGCAGATCGCGGGCTTCGCGCATGATTTCTGCACACAGATGTTGATAGGCCGCCTCCCGGTCCTTGGCTTCGCGCGGGCGGCCTTGCCCGCCGGGGCCGAACAAAGCCAAGCGCACCAACTCGCGCCGGCCGCCGCTGATGTCAGGCGGGCAGTTGTCCGTATCCAGCAGGTCGGCTGGCACCAGTGCGTCTGCCGCCGTCCAAGCGTGCCTCGCGAAGCAGCCACGCAGCCACGCGGCCCAGCGGGGCGGCAACGCAGCCGCGACCGTGTGCAAAGCCTCCTCCGGGCTGAGCTCGCCGCGTTGCGCCAGACTCCTGGCAAGTGCCTGCGCGGCGCGCTGGTAGAGTCGTGGCCAATCAGGTGCGCTGTCGCCGGCTTGCCCACCGGTGGCAATGGTGATGTGCGGATCGGCCATTCCGTCACCTTTTCGTTGCGATCTGACACCCTGCCATCCATTCTACCACCAGCGGTCGCTGACGATAGGATCAATGGGGCAGGTGGCCGGCTCTGCCGAATGCGCCAGCCCTTCCCGGGCGTCGATCTGCTGGGATTCGGATGTGAGCGGCCCCGCCCGCCCGCGATGCTCGCCGGCTTAAAGGGGGGCGGTTGCGTCAGCCGCTGATCTTGAGGCGCGGGGCTATGTTCGCGCGCTTGTCCCGTTCCGCCACCTGTTGCAGCAGGTGCGTCACGAAGTGCTCCAGTGCGGCGGTTACCTCCGGTTGTGCTGCGGTGAAGTTCTCGAGCAGCCGGCCGGTGTCACCGTTCTCGCGGATTGAGATGTTCAACGGGATTGCCCCCAGGAAGGGCACGCCGAGTTCCTGCGCGGCCCGCTCCGCCCCGCCGTGACCAAAGATCTCGTCCCGCTGCTGGCAGTGCGGACAGACGTAGTAGCTCATGTTCTCTACTATGCCGAGCGGCTCGACGTCCAGCTTCTGGTACATCCGCAGCGCCTTGACCGCGTCGGCCAGGGCCAGCGGCTGCGGCGTGCACACGACGACCGCTCCGGTGAGCGAGATGGTCTGCGCGAGTGTCAGCGGGATGTCGCCGGTCCCGGGCGGCAGGTCGACGATCAGGTAATCCAAGCCGTCCCACGCACCACGCTCGAGCAGCTCCTTCACGTAATTCTGGGCCATCGGACCACGCCAGATGACGGCTTGGTCCGGCGGGGTCAGGTAGCCCATGCTCATGATGCGGATGCCGTCGCGCACCGGCGGGACGATACGCCCTTCGTCGTTTACCGTCGGACGCGCGTCGCGCGTGCCGGTGATCATCGGCAGGGACGGGCCGTATACGTCCGCATCGAGCAGGCCGACCTTGTGGCCCGCGCGTGCCAGCCCGAGTGCGGCCAGGGCCGCGACAGTGCTCTTGCCAACCCCCCCCTTGCCAGCGCCGACGGCGATCACGTGCGCGACGCCGGGCAACGCGTTCTGCGGTGTCGGTGGAGCGGCGGCGGTGAATTCGACATCCACCGACTCGACGCCGGCCACGCCTCCCAAGACGGTGCGAGTCTCGCCGCGCAAATGGCGCTGGGCGTCCTCGGTCGCGACGGCCGGCGGGAGTTGGTACGTCACGCGGACATTGCCCTCAGTTACCGCGACGTCTCGGACCAGGCCGAGCACGACGACGTTGCGAGGAATGCCGGGCGGCGTCACGCCTTGCAGGGCCTGTAGCAGCTTCTTTTCGGTGGGGTTTTGATCGGTCATGGGCTTGGACTCCACGCTGGCTGGGGAAGCGCCGCAGCTCTTGCGGCTAAACATCCCGAAGGCGGCAAAGTATACTAATTTGGTGCCATTTCTGCAAGGCGCGCGGTTGATGTGACCGCAGCCGCCGAATGAAGGGCCAGCCCAGGCGACGTGAGTTCCGTGAAATGGTATAAGCGGGGGGTTATGATCGGTCGATTCAGCCGCTTGCTACGTCAATCGCACGCGAATCTGCGCCAGGCCGAGCACGTGTACATGGTGCTGGTCGCGTTGCTGATCGGGTTGGCGGGGGGGCTGGGCGCGGTCGGGTTTCGCCTGCTGATCAGCTACGGCAACGGGATCGCGTGGGGCCAGGAAGACTACACGCTCAAGTATATCGGCGAACTGCCCGTGTGGCGGAAGATCGTCGCCCCGGCCGTCGGTGGGCTGCTCTGCGGGCTGATCATCTATTACTTCGCGCGCGAAGCCAAAGGGCACGGCGTTCCGGAGGTGATGGAGGCGGTTGCGTTGCGCGGCGGGCGCATCCGCCCCCGGGTAGTGATCGCGAAGATGTTTGC
>JAHJAR010000342.1 GCA_018814045.1 Planctomycetota bacterium
AACGTGCTGCACCACCATGAGCCCACGCTGCACGGGCGCTACCTGCTGTTTCTGGCCAGCTCGTTCGGTGTGGCCGGGCTGGCACTGATCTGGCGCGGCGTGTTTCTGGCCCGATGGGGCCACGCCGAGCAGGCCGGGCAGTCGTCGTTGTTGGGCGCCCGGGCTTTCGTGGTGACGCCTTTCCTGTGGCTGGTTGGGGGGCTGGGGGTGTACTTTGGACGGTCAGAGGACGTGCGTGATTTGCTGACGTCCGGTGCCGCAGCGCCTGCTCTGCTGCTGCTCGGCGCAGCCGGGGGCGTCGTGGCGAGCATCGGTACTTACCGGTCCCGTCGCCGGCCCACCGCGCGCCAAGCCGTGATAGCGTCGGTTGGCGTGTTAGTTGTGACGGCCTGTATGGTCGTCCTTCGTGACCTGGCCAGGATTAGAGAGTTGAGTCCGCACTGGTCGCTCTCGGATGTGCCGATCAACGCGCAGTGGGGGATGTTTGGGCTGTTCGTAGCGGCCCTGCTTGGCGGCGTTGTTTTGCTCGTAATTCTGGCCAGGAAGGTCTTTCCGAACATGGTCCAAGCGAGTTTGGGGGCGGCGGGCAGATCGTGATGCGTGCCGGCCAGTAAGTCGGCAGTGAATCCGCGGCTTGCCAGCGAGTGTCGGAACCCATAGACTACAATCCGCTTTGCTAGGGGTGGCCCGCCGCGGCGGGCATGAGATCCGGGCACGCTCGGCCCGGAGACCCTTCGAACCTGATCAGTGTCGGGCTGTGTATCGCACGGCGAGCGCGGGCGCAGCCGGCTGCGTAGGGAAGCGACCAATGCCCTACCGCTCGACAACACTGCCATATAGCCGGGGATGCAGTTGGGCTAAATCAACGTGCGCGATCTTGCGCCAGTCAAACGGACGTATGGCCGCGCGGGCTGAAGCCCGCGGCTCTTCTGGGAGGTCCCGCTGATGCCAGGTGTGAGCACGCTCACGGCCCTGTTTGCCCACAATGACTGAGCCCGCGGCGCTGCCAATGCCCCAGCGGTCGCAGGTGGCCGGGGAGCTCGGGCGTCGCGGCAACCGATGGCAACACCGGCGGATGGCGCGGGGGGGCGCCGCCGTCGTACAGGAGGCAGACGATGACGCAGCTTCAAGCAGCGCGCGACGGCATCATCACGCCGGAAATGGCGCGCGTCGCCCGACGTGAAAACGTGCCGCCCGAGTTCATACGCGAGCAAGTGGCCACCGGGCGGGTGATCATCCCGGCCAACATCCGCCACCTGGCGGGCAGCGGCGGTCAGAAGCCCGCGGGTACCAATGGGCAACGCCGCGCGTTCCCGGATGAGCAGGTCGGCCACCCCGATTGTAGCGCCGGCAGCGCACTGTGGGTGAACCAGACCGTCGCCCAACGACGCCGCGTACTCGAGGGCGGGCACGAACTGCGTGGCGAACGGGCGCCCTGCCGGCTGGATCCGCTCGGCATTGGCCGGGCGATCACCACCAAGATCAACGCGAACATCGGGGCCTCGCCGGTTTCCAGCAGCATGAGTGAGGAGATCGAGAAGCTGCGCTGGGCACAGCGCTACGGGGCCGATACGCTGATGGATCTGTCTACCGGCGGTAACCTGGATGAATGCCGGCAGGCCATCATCGACAACGCGACCATTCCGATCGGAACGGTGCCCATCTACAGCATGATCCTCGACAAGTCGATCGAGGAGCTGACCTGCGATGACATCCTGACGACGGTCGAGCATCAGGCCCGGCAGGGCGTGGACTATTTCACCATCCACGCCGGCATTCTGCGCGAGCATATCGGCCTGATCGACAAGCGCATCTGCGGACTCGTGAGCCGGGGCGGCTCGCTGTTGGCGAGGTGGATGATCCACCACGGCCGGCAGAACCCGATGTACGAGGTATTCGACGAGATCAGCGCCATCATGCGGGAATATGACGTGGCGTACTCGCTCGGCGACGGTTGCCGTCCGGGCTGTCTGGCCGACGCCAGCGACCCGGCCCAGATTGCCGAGCTGCACGTGTTGGGCGAATTGACCCATCGGGCGCGAGACGCCGGCGTGCAGGTGATGGTCGAAGGCCCCGGGCATATCCCCCTGAACGAAGTGGCCTGGAACATGGAGACCGAGCGCGCGGTCTGCGACGACGCCCCGTTCTACGTGCTCGGGCCGCTGGTGACCGATGTCTTCCCCGGCTACGACCACATCACCAGTGCAATCGGGGCGTGTGAGGCGGCGCGGGCGGGGGCGGCGATGCTCTGCTACGTGACGCCCAAGGAGCACGTCGGCCTGCCGGCCGCCGAGGATGTGAAGCAGGGCTGCGTGGCGTACAAGATCGCGGCCCACGCGGGCGATATTGCGCGTGGAATCCGCGGGGCGCGGCAGTGGGACGACGACATGTCGCGCGCCCGCGCGGCGTTGAACTGGCCCCGGCAGTTTGAGTTGGCGTTTGATCACGATACGGCGCGGGCGCTGCACGATGAGGATCTGGCGGTCGATACGGATTTCTGCGCCATGTGTGGCCACGACTGGTGCGCCCTGCGCATCAGCAAGGACATCCAGCAGTTCGCCAGCGGCAAGGACGCCGCTTTCCAGCCGCAGGACAAGGCGGCGCGCTCGCCGGGGCTGACAGCGGAGCAGGGGGACCTGCTGGCCCAACGCGGCAGCAAGCCCGCCTGCCATAGCGATAATGTGGCGGATGTGGCGGAGGCGCAGCGTGTGCAGCGTGAGTACGTGCGGTCCGGGGGTGCCGATTTGGGATAGGGGCGCTGTGTAGCGCGAACCGCTCTCCCACGGGCGCGGCTCGGTTCTAGCGGTCTGCGGCCCGGCTCTAGCGGTCGCGGCTCGGTTATGGCAACCGCTTCCTGACGGGCGCGGCTCGGTTATGGCGGTCTGCGGCCCGGCTCTAGTGGTCGCGGCTCGGTTGTGGCAACCGCTTCCTGACGGGCGCGGCTCGGTTCAAGCGGTCTGCGGCCCGGCTTTCGCGGGCGCGGTTTGGATCAGAGCGTTTGAACTCGCCGAAACGTCTTTCAGGTCGGGGTATAACAATGCTGAAGCGCAGGGTGATGATGGCGGCCGCGGCGCTGCTTCTGAGCACGCTGGCGACCGGGGCGGCCGGTTGCCGGGGCACCTGTGCTGGCGCGGACAGGGGTGTGCCGGCGCCGCCGCCGCGCTCCGCTTACGGTGCGGCCACGCAGCCGTCAGCCGACTTGTTTGTGCACGAGCCCACCTCGGCCTACGCCCGGCTGCACTTCCATGGGTTTGAGGTGCTTGTCAGCAGCGCCGCCCGGGCGCACCCGGCGTCCACGCAGGCGGCGCTTGATCTACTGGAAGTCAAGCTGGGTGAAATCGCCGAGCTCCTGCCAAGACCGGCGTTGGGTAGGCTGCGCGCGGTCCGCTTCTGGGTCGAGCACCATAACCCCGCTCATGAGTGTGCCTGCTACCATCCAAATGCCGACTGGCTCGCGCAACACGGCTACAACCCGGACAAGTTCCGCGCGATCGAGATCGCGCACCCCGACAACTTCGTCGAGTGGACACATCGCGACCAGCCGCAGATGGTCCTGCACGAGCTGGCACACGCCTATCACGATACCGTGCTGGGCTTTGACAACCACCTGGTTGCCGACTGCTATGAGCACGCCGTGCAGAGCGGGGACTACGAGTCGGTGCGGCACGTCTCGGGCGAGGTGCGGCGGCACTATGCGCTCAACAACGCCCGGGAGTATTTCGCGGAGTTGACCGAGGCCTACTTCGGCCGCAACGATTTCTACCCCTTCACGCGGGCCGAACTGGCCCGGCACGATCCGGACGGGTACGAAATGGTGGTGCGTGCGTGGGGCCTGCGGGGGGGCTAGTCGAGCGATTGGCATGATTGTGCATGGCGGTCGCGCGGCCGTACGGGGAGCGTTGCTGTTCCGGCTCCGTCCAGACTCGCGGCTTAGCGGGCGGCTACTCCAGCGCTTCACGCATCCACCAGAGCGCCTGTTGCTGCCAGAAGTCGATCAGGTCGATGGCGAAGCTGTTGCCGGTCTCGTCGTGTTCGATCAGCCACCCGGCCGCGTGTGACCAGGCTACGCGGGCCAGTTTCAGCTTCGCCGCGGCCTCTGCTGAGAGGGTGGGTGAGCCCTCTCGGTCGAAGAACGCGAGCTTCCTATCGATGGTGGTCTGTCGGCGTTTGAGTTCTCCCATGGCTCGCTCCTACTCCCACGCGGCAGCGCTCATCCAGGTCAGGGCGTCCATCTGCCAGAGTTCCGTCTGGTTGGCTGACTCCATCGCTTCGGTCGCAGCCAAGTGGACTAGCCAGCCGGCCGCCTGATGCCAAGCTCGGCGGGCTTGTCGCAGCGCCGCCGCCGCTCCTGGGGGTATGTCCGATGATTTCTCCCAACCCTGCAGGCCCAGTGCCTCGTCAAGGGCGAGTTGGCGCTTTCTAAGCTCGCGCTCGACGGCCGTCGGGCACCACAGCCCCGTCATCCCCGTGGTTTGGGGACGGGGCGGATCGCGTCTCCCTCGCACGGTCCTTCCTCCTGTCAAGCAACCTCCAGTTGACCCTCTTTTTGGCCGATGAAACTACGGCCATCCGTTGGCATTGGGGCGTTCAGGTCAAGCCACCGCCGGGTGGAGCGACGGGTGTCCAGCGCTCAAGTCTGGTGTGAGAACGGGAGACGTTGCAGCGCGGGCGCGAAAGGGCTAGAATAGCACCCGTGGAAGCAGCCCATGTGTCGTCGGGCACAGCCGAACCCGGCTAAACCCCAGTCTAATCCAGCAACGGGGTCGCTCTTTTGCACGTCGTTTGAACGACGCTCCGACTACGTGGGCACTGTTGGCTGACAGCGCGTTCGGGTTGTGAACAGTGGACAGTTGGACTGCGCCACCTTCCCGTGGCGCGTGGAGGAGCCCTGAATGCCGCGCAAACACACGAGGCCGCCGGGCAGACTGCGTGGAAAGAGCGGAGATGACAGCGACAAGGTCATGCGTCCCATCCTGTTGCCACTGGATATCGCGCGCATCGTTCAGGTTGCCACGGATGATATCCTGTGTGATTCCTCCGATGATGCCCAGAAGGCAGCCCGTGATGAGCGCAGAGACCATCCTCTGCGGTTCGATGACGTCCCGAAGCATGAGAACCTCGACAAATTCTTTGACTACCTGAAATGCGATCGGGTTAGCTCCAGGCTGGACAGCTTTCGGCGCGAACTGACCGCGGCCGGCTATGTGCCGCAGGCCCTGCTGAGCCGAGCCAAGACAAACCTGGCTTACCGCTTTCTGGTGCGGACGATAGCCGAGTTGGACCCGGCCGAGCCAGACAAACAGCCAAAGGCACAACCGAAGACTCCGGTCACGCCAGCTTCCAAGCCAACAGCTCGCGAGCGCTATGAGGCCAATCGCCGGGCCGCGGTGCGGGCCCTGGAGGCCTTTGCCGGCGTGCTGCGGCCGTCGTGCTGGAGTTCGTACCTGCGCGACCGCAACTTGAACAGGACGCGTTTCCTGGCCCACTCCAAATCTGGATTGAGGTTCCCGCAGGCCATGTGTGGTTTCGTCTGGCCGCACAATCTCCCGACGATCCTGGTATTCGACGAGCAGCCCAACCTGCTGTGCCCCCCGTTTCCGGTTGACTGTCTCGTGGGGGGCTTCGAGAAGCGCGAGAACGTCGCCCCGAGGCGAATGATCGGCGTACGCCTGACCTGGAACCAGTCGCGTGTCGTGCTGCTGATGGACTGGCGCGAGGAAGATCTGGCGAAGGCGGACGTCGAAGAGGAGAACCCGAAGAACATAAAGGACAAGGCGGCCCTGAAGAAGGCCCTGAAGAAGGCGATCGACAATGAGGCCCTGCGCGATGTGAAGAGGGTCTTTCAGGCCTTGGACGAGGCGTCGCGCGGTCCGGACCCGGACGCGCGCAAGAAGGCTCAGATTGAGGCTGTGAAACCATTGGAATTGGCTGTTCGCTACTTCATTGGCTGGCTGACCACATCCAACATTGATCTGTCGGAAGCTTATGCGGACAAGTCGGACAAACCCGCGGCTATGCTGGTCAAGGATGTCTGCGAGGCGGCAGTGGAGAGGGGGACGCGAATGGCCGGCAGGTTGCTTGGCAATGCCGTCGATGCCGCGCTCGAACTGAACCCACACGAGCAAGGCATCCCCTACACGACCGTTCATTGGACCAACGCCGAGCCCTTCAAACCTCGTGAGAAGAAGTACCTTGGGCAGACCTTTGGCCCGCGCCAGATCCTCAGATTCAGTTCGGGGGACTACGTCAAGTACGAGAACAACAAGCCTAAACCGATCAAGAGCGGAACACCCTGGTTTCCACTGACGCCCGGTCCAGACGGACTGGTCGAGCGCTGCATCGGGGCACAATCGCTGATCTGGCGCATGCCGATTCTCGTCAGCGACCTCGACGATCGGTTGCCGGCGGGCGAGCGAGAGCGCATGTGGCGCGATATGAGCGTTGGTCGTGTTGGCTTCGAGACCAAGTCCGAGTTGATGGTCCCGTTCTTCGACAAGGAGGAGCCACTCGGGGTCGTCAACGTCGAATCGGATCACGTCAAGTTGGAGGAAGCCCACCTGCTCCGGGTGGAGGTCGTGACACACCTTTTCGAGCGTGTGCGTCGCTTCTTCTCATCCGCTGGAAATGCGGACAAAAAGTTTGTTCGCGACAAGCTCATCAAGGGTCCGGAAGTGCCGCTCAACGCCATTGACCTGCTGAGGCGGTTCTCCTCCTGGGTGCGGAATAAGCTCAACGCCCAGTTGTCCTACTTGCTGATCTATGATGCCCGCAGCCGGGTCTTCGTGCCCCTGGGCGTCGATCTCGACCCGGCCCTGGCGCGGGAGTTTCTCGAGAAGGAGCAGGCGGCCCTGGGCTTCAGCCCGCAGGAAGGCAAAGGCCTGATAGACCTGTACGAGACGGCCGGACAACAGCCGCAGGCGGGCGTACCTGGCGAGACTCTCTCCCCGGTGCACATGCTCTTGCGGCACGCCGCGGCGCGGCTGCTGATTCCCCGGCGGCGTGGCTATACCTGGACGGTATTCAGTAAGAACGAGCCGCTGCTCAAGCCGAACATCCACAAGAGCCGCTCCTTGCCAGGCCGCAAGTGTGTCACAACCGCGCTCGGCTTGCCCTTCCGCCACGATGACAAGACCCACGGTGAGGGCGTTGTGTGGGCGGCCTGGAAGGCGCCGCCCGCGGGGATACCCGAGGAAGCGCTAGAAGATGTCCCCGACGATCAACTGCCCCCCGAAGTGCAGCGAAAGCTCAGGGAGTTCCGCGACACGTCGTACGAGCAGGTCAAAGACGTACTACACGTCGTGGCGCCAATGTACACGCTGCACCGCTACTTTGACCCGGAGCGGTCGACCATCCCGATTCCGATGCGCGGTGCAGATCAGGAGTAGAAATCGATCCCGAAGGCGTCGCGGAGACGCTGATTGTGGGGGGCGAAGTACGAATCAAGCCGGGCACGCAGCTTGTCGTCGAGCGGAGCGTATTTGCCGGGGTTGAAGCGTGTGAATTCCCCGAAATCGAAATGGGGCAGGCCGACGAAATCGGTCACGCGATCGAGGACGGCCTGCGGTTCGCGTTCCAGGTCCGCTGTCTTCAGGATCAGTAACTGATCTCGTGGGAAGGT
>JAHJAR010000363.1 GCA_018814045.1 Planctomycetota bacterium
CGGAAGGCGGCCGGGGGCTGCATCTGAACCCTCGTGAACGCAGAACGCTGAACGAGGCCGACATCTCCCCCGAGATCGACGTTGCCGCGAAGCGTGGTTTCGTGTCGCTGACGCCGGTGACACCGATCCCTCCCGAACCCGAACCTCCGCGGGATGAACCGGTCGAGATCGGAGTGGACATCGGCGGCGAAAACGCCGGCAAACGCCGGAAACGGAGGTAAACCATGGGCACCTATCTTTCACCAGGAATCTATACCCGCGAAGTCGACTTCAGTTTCTACGTCAAGCAGATCTCCACTTCCTCCTGCGGCATGGTGGGCGTGGCCGAACGCGGGCCCGTCAACAAGCCCGTGCTGGTCACGAGCTGGGAACAGTTCATCAACAAGTTCGGCTCCTATATACAGGTCGGCTACCTCGCCTACGCCGCAAGGGCGTTCTTCGACAACGGCGGCTCCGTACTTTTCGTAAACCGCATCGCTCATCTGACGGACCCCACAAACCGGAACACACTGACCGCCGTGAAGGCCCAGGCCATCCTCAAGGACCGGCGTGTCGCCACGGCAACGCTCGCATCCGGCACTATCGGATCGGATCGCATTGCGTGGCGGGCGATTCAGCCGGGGGCTGCGGGAAACGCCGTCTCCGTCGAACTCGTCGTTGCGGGAAACGATACGCCGCTGTCCGTCGAGGTCTTGGGACAAGCGGTCACCGTCAATCTGGCAACCGACGGAGCGGGCGATCCGGTCTCCACCGCTGACCAAGTGGTCGCCGCCGTCACCGGGACTCCAGAGGCGGCTGCGCTGGTCACGGCGGAAACACAGGACACGGGAGTCGTCCAAGCCGCGGCTGCGGCCAACCTGTCCGGAGGCATGGACGCGCTGAACACACTCAAGGTGCGTGCGGCCGACGAAGGAACCTGGGGCGAACGGCTCTCCGTCCAGGTCGAAGACGGTTCTCTCGATCCGACCGGCGCGTTCAACCTGGTGGTTCGCCACAAAGGTGAGGTGGTGGAGGTCTTCAAGGACCTCTCCATGGACGAAACCGCTCCGAATCACGTCGAAATCGCTGTCAACGAGCGGTCGGACTACATCACCCTCGAGGACCTCGGAACCGCATCCGGCCTGCCTGCGGATCGGCCCGTCATCGGAGTGTTCGATCTGTCGGGAGGAGACGACGGAGTTACAGGATTGGACGACGCTGACTACTCCGGAGATCCCTCCCAGCACACCGGTTTCTACGCCTTCGACGAGATCGATGCGCTGAACCTGATCATGGTTCCCGGCGTGACGACCGCCGAGGTGATCCACGCCGGTGTCACCTATGCGGAAAACCGCCAGGACCTCATGCTCCTCGCCGAAACGCCCATTCACCTCGAACCATTGGAAGCGGTCGATTTCCGCAAGGGCCAGGGGATGTATTCCCACGGTGCCTTCAACTCGTCCTATGCCGCGCTCTACTATCCCTGGATCGAGATCAACGACACGGTGACCGGCAAGCGCAAACTGATCCCCCCGAGCGGTGCGGTGGCCGGGTGCTATGCCCGCAGCGACAAGAAGGCCCACGTCTGGTACGCGCCCGCCGGCATCGACCGCGGCCGAATCTTCAACGCCCTGTCGCTGGGCTACAAGACCAGCCGGGGCGAACGGGATGTCCTCTATCCCGAGGGCGTCAACGTGATCGCCTCCTTCCCCGACAGCGGTATCAACATCTGGGGGCAAAAGACGCTGCAGAGCCAGCCCTCAGCCCTCGACCGAGTGAACGTGCGGCGGCTGATGATGTTCATCGAGGAGGCCATCGCCGAGTCCTCGCGTTTCGTGGTCTTCGAGCCCAACAACCCGCAGACCTGGCGCGCGCTGATCCGGCTGATCAACCCGTTCATGCAGGACATCAAGGACAAGGGCGGCCTCTACGACTTCGCCGTCCAGTGCGACGAGGAGACCAACACCCCGGCCGTGATCGACCGCAACGAACTCATGGCGCGCGTCTTCGTCAAGCCGACCAAAACGGCGGAATTCATCGAGCTCAACTTCGTGCTCACCGCCACTGGGGCCGATTTCAAAGAAATCTTCACGACGGGGTAAGGA
>JAHJAR010000046.1 GCA_018814045.1 Planctomycetota bacterium
GCAATTCTGGAGTCTGCCCGGCGTGGAGACCGTCCTGGCCCTGCGTGCTCTGTGGCTCTCGCAAGATGACCGCTGGCAGAATTACTGGGACAACCGACCCGCCTATTCAAAAGCCGCCTGAAGTGTCACGCACCCTGTCGCCGCAGTTTTGCACTCGATCTCTAGCCGCGCGGCCCCGAATGCTGCTAAAATGACTCGTTTCGGGGTACGAGTACTCAGAACCGGACGAATCGGAGAATGAGCCGATGATGAAGTTCCGTCTCCTGACCACCCTCACCGCCCTGGTACTGGTCGGCCCGGCGTCGTTGCTCGCCCAGGGTGAGCCGGCCGACGCCCTGGCCCAACTACAAGCGAAGGAGGTTCTCAACGACGAGGAGCGCACCATCCTGCGCGCCTGGATCTCCCAGCGGGTGACCGGCATGGCCAGCGACGACCTGGCTCAGGCGCTGCAATCTCTGTCCGAGGTGCGCAGCGGTTTCAACGGCGCCGCCGGTTTCAAAACCGCGTACGCCGCTGCCTACATCGAGGCTGTTCGCCCGGCGTTCAAACAGGCCAAGCTGATCCCGGCCGCGCGCCTGCTGGCGGCGCTCAACACGTTCAACGAGGTGGCGGCGGCGCCCGTGCTGGTCGAGGCGTTGCAGGATTCGCGGGCCGCCGTACGCACGACGGCCGCGGTCGGACTCCGCGACCTGCGCGTCAAACTGGTCGTAGCGGGCGGCAACACGGTGAGCGAGACGCTGAACGCGCTGCGTGACGCGGCCAAGAGCGAGACCTCGCCCGTCGCGCTGAAAGCCATCTATCAGGCTATGAACTTCAACGAGTTGCCCAACCCGCCGGAACCCAAGCTCCTGGCCGCCGCGCTGCTGGACGTGCTCGAGACCCGCGCGGGCCAGTACGCTGCGGGGCAGGTGCGGGCGGAGGGTGCCGATCCGATCGGCTTGACCGTAGTTGCCACGCTGCGCGACGCCCTGAACGAGGCCGAGCGCAAGCGTCTCACAGTGGCGGTTGCCCAGATGCTGAAATACGCCGTCGTGCGCTACACCACCGGTGCTGACGCGCTCTACCGGGTGGAGGACAAGTACAGCACCAAGTACGTCCGCCAACTTCGCGACGCCACAGAAGGACTGATCGAAGAGGCGGAGAACCTGCTCAGCGCGCTGTTGTCGCTTCAGGAGGCACCGTCGATAACCGCCAAGATGAAAGACTATAAGCCGATCGACATGAAGATCGAAATGAACAAATGGGCCGAAGAACTCAAGCGGGCTGTCGATCGCGAGTTCTACATGGACACGGCGTCCGAACCGGCGCCGAAGAAGGACGACGAATAGGCAACTCAGTTCGTGGGCGGGCCGAGTCCGCAGTCTGTCCCCGGTGCCTTATAGTGTCGCCCAGAAACCAGAGCGTTAGCTGTGTCGCGTTATAGGACGTGCCCCACCCCAAATAAAAAGCGGAGCCCGCCCCTACACAGGCTCCGCCGTCCTCCCTTCAAGAGCACAACTTCGCAGCGCGAAGGGCCCCAGAGTTCTCCAATAACACTAACTGAAGTCTAACCCACATCCCGCCGCATTCAAGACGGAATGTCCACAGGCGTTTTCGGGGTTTTCCCTATCGCAAGCCCCCGGTGGCACCACGACCCTGGCGGCTGTCTGGGGCTGGCTTGGCGCCGCGCTTCAATCACCCCCACTCTTCGCGCTCGTGTCGTTTGCGGTCGTCGCGACGCCCAGGCCGGCTGGCCGCGGCTGAAAAAGAACCGACACGTCCTTGACGCCTGGAACCCCCTGCGCTTCGGCCACGATCGCCTGCTCAGTGAGGTTTTCCGGCAAGAGGCCGTAGATCAGGACGTGGCCTTCATTGTGGTGGACGTGCAGAAACTGCGTCGCCTGCAAGCCGAAGGTCGTCGCCAGGCGCACTTGCACAAGGCCGGCGACGCCCCGATCGACCACCGTATCACCCACTTGGGCAATGGCGTCTTTGGCTTTGTCGGTGCCGCTCTTGTCGCCCCGGTCGCTCACGAAGTAGTAGCCGAACAACCCCAGCAACGCGAGCACGGCCACGGCCAGGCCCGAGCGGATCATGCTGTGTTCCTCCTGTGGCGGGCGTCACCGCGAACCGGTGGATCGCGCCGCGTGCAAACCGACCCGTTGGTCGCCCAGCGCTGGACATTGTAGACCGCCGGTCAGGCCACGTCAGTATTCGAGTGAATGGACCAGATATTCTCTGCGGCCGACCCTGGCGCCTGCCGGGGGGGCGGGCGTTGCAGTCCGATAGTCTTTGGCGGTCAAATGACGACTTGTGGGCCGGGGTATCCGCGAGAATCCGTTCGGCCACCCGGCTGCGAGCGCAACCCAAAACGACGCCCGTCTGGCATAGGAGAAACACCCATGAGTAAGCGGCTGACCTGGGGAGACACCGAGGAGATCGCGGTAAGTCTCCACGAAGCGCACCCGCAGACCGATCCCCTCTCGCTGCGCTTCACCGATCTTCACCGCTGGATCTGCGAGTTGGAGGAGTTCGGCGACGATCCGCAAGCCAGTAACGAGCACAAGCTCGAAGCGATCCAGATGGCCTGGCTGGAGGAGTACCAGGACGCCAACTGAGCGGGGTCCGAGTAGCGCGCGTCGGTTTTGCCGTTGCTGGGGACTGGATCAGGGCGATATCATTTGAGAGCGTCGGCTTCGCGGTCGGAACCGGGTGAGAGAGCGCTCTCGCCCGGCAGATATCGGTGGAGGAACGATCGATGCTGCGGTTGACACTGTGCTGTCTGTTGATGGGCACCCTGGCACAAGTTGCCCCCCCGGGCTGCCCGCCGGTGGAGGACACGCCGGAACCGTTCCCGAGCGAGCGCGGGACGCTCGAAACGACAGCGACGGCCAGTGCCGAAGTCGCTACAGTGGAGACTGTCATAACGCTGGCGGCGGCCGTCACGGCCCCTCCGGCGGGCGAAATCGGGTATGGCTGGCTGCAAATCTCCGGGCCGGGTGTCCGGATAGTCAACGCCAACACCTCCGAGGCTAGCTTCACAACCCCGTCACTCGCGCTTGACGCCACGCTGGTGTTCCGTGTTACCACGCGTAGTGCCGACGGCTTGTCGGTCGGGTTCGCGGACGCGCAGGTTGTGGTGACTGCCGACCCCAACTTCGGCGAAGAATCGGACGAAGGTGGCTCCACCGGCGATAGCAACCAGGCTCCGCTGGCCCATGCTGGCGCCGATCAGCAAGTCGAGGAGGGCCAGAGAGTCACGCTCGACGGCTCGAGCAGCCGCGGCAGCAACCTGACCTACCGCTGGCGGCAGCCGCGCGGCCCTATGGTCCTGTTGTCCGCCACGGACACCGCGCGGATTACGTTCAATACCCCGGCGTACGACGCGACGAGTGACAACGAACTGGAGTTCGAGTTGCAAGTTACCGACGGCAGCGGCCGTTTCGCCACCGATCGCGTCGTGATCACCGTGACCGAAGCATCAGGCGCCGCAGATGGCGGGGACAGCAGCCTGCCGCGTGTGAAGGTGCGGACGTCACTGGGAGATTTTGTCGTCGAACTGGACCAAGAGAACGCCCCGATTACGGTGGCCAATTTCCTCGAGTACGTGAACGACCGCTTCTACGACGGCACGATCTTCCACCGCGTGATTCCGGCCTTTGTCGTGCAGGGTGGCGGCTTCACGCCGGGTATGGTGCGAAAGGACACGCGCGACCCGATCGTCAACGAGGCCAGCAACGGACTCAAGAACGACCGCGGCACGATCGCGATGGCGCGCACGAATGACCCTGATTCGGCCACGTCGCAGTTCTATGTCAACCTGGTGGACAACGACAGTCTGAACGCCAGCGGCAGCTCGGGGGGCTACGCGGTCTTCGGAAAGGTGGTTTCCGGGATGGACGTGGTGGACCTTATCGCCACCGTCGAGACGACCAGCAAGGCCGGAGCCAACGATGTCCCAGTGGACGACGTCAAGATTCTCGGCGTTACGCTGATTGAAACCGAGGGGGACTCGCCGGTCTAGAGCGGTTGATATTCAAACGTAGCGTTCGGGCTCTGTCCTGGCCGTGGAGAACACGTCTGTATCCCACGTTCGGGACAGGATCCGAACGCTTCATCAATATGGAAGACGCTCTAGGAGTAGCGCAACCAGCGTAGCAGTTCACGCAGTGAGGGCGGCTTGCCGTACATGAGCACGCCCACGCGGAAAACTCTGCCGGCCGCCCAGATCGCGGCCAGCACGGCCAGCCACAGCACCACTAGTGTGGAGATGACCTGCCACAGCGGTGTTTCCGGGTCGACACAAATCCGCAGGACCATCACGAAGGGCGTGATCGGGGGAATGTAGCTGAGCACGATGCTGAACAGCGAGGCGGGGTTCTGCGAAATCTGGAACCAGAAAATCATGGGGATGAACGTCACCAGCGAAAGCGGGAAGATCATGCTCTGCGCTTCCTTGAGAGTGTTGCAGGCCGACCCGACGCCCGCCAGGATCGATGCGATGAGCAGGAAGCCCGGGA
This sequence comes from Planctomycetota bacterium, assembly GCA_018814045.1. Classification (GTDB taxonomy): domain Bacteria; phylum Planctomycetota; class Phycisphaerae; order UBA1845; family Fen-1342; genus JAHJAR01. The sequence goes on from JAHJAR010000046.1 coordinate 4,500, forward strand.
CGAAGTAAAGCGCTACGTGCAGGAGCCGATATCCGGTCACCAGGTAGCTGACGCCCTGCGACTGCGCCCCGAAGTAACCCACCGTTCCCCATACGCCCAGCAATACTGCCCCCACCGCGGCCATGCCGACGATCTTACCGGCCATGAGCTGCGTCGGGCTGACGGCTGAGAGCAGCACCTCGACCACGCGCGAACTCTTTTCCTCGATCACGCTGGTCAACAACCCCTGGCTGATGCCGAAGATGCCCATAAACAGCAGCAGCATAAACCCGAACGGGGTCAGGAGCCGGGCTGCCTCCCCGCCGCTCGCTTCTTCACCCGTCTGAACATCGATCGTCCGGATGGGCACGCTGGCCATCAGATCGTCCACCGCCCGGCGATCGATCCCGGCCTGGGCAAATCGCACCGCCCGAACCGCCTCGTTGAGCATGGTTTGCAACCGGCGTCCGGGCTCGAACTGGCTATCCTTGCGGCCCAGGGAACACGGCGCTGATTCATCGATCACGTTCGGCGGGATGAGCAGGTAGGCATACAACGCCCCGCCCCGAACGTCCTCGGCCAGGTCTTCCTCGTCAGCCGCCTCGGGCGGGACGGCTGTCACCTTGAACTGTTTGGTTGGATCTTCCTCGTTGTTCTTCAGAACCTCCTTCATGAACTCTGTGGCCACCATCCCGCTTTGGTCGACCAGCGCCACGCGACGCGGAGGCACGGACTTTTCTTCGGCGAGCTGTCCGACCCAGCCCGTGCCGGCGATCGCGACGACCAGCAGTATCGGCATGAACACCGTACTGATCAGGAAGGCCTTGGTCTTGACGGTCTCGATGAACTCGCGGACGGCAACGGTGAAGATCTTGTCCATTACGCGTCTCCCGTCGGGGATGCGCCGGGGCGCGTCGGGTGATTGGCATCGTCGAGCTGGCCGTCTGCGCCGACCAGTTTGACGAAGATTTCCTGTAGATTGGGGCGCTGAATCTCGAAACGCGACAGCCGCAGATTCTCGATGGCTTTTCGCACAACCACGTGCGGATCGGCCCCATCGGCCAATTCCAGGCGGGCGTGACTGCCGGTGATGTGGCTGTCGATTATGCCGGGGCAGTCGGCCAGCGCCGCGAAGTTACCCTCACCTTCGAGGTCGAGCATGCGGGTTGTGAACTGGGCTCGGATCTCTGCTACGGTGCCATCGACCACTTTGCGGCCCCGGTTGATCAGAACGATCCGGTCGCACAAGCGCTCGGCCTGCTCCATCTGGTGAGTCGAAAACACCACCGTTGTGCCGACCTCGCGCAGCTCGACCAGCAGATGTTCCAGCAGGTCGACGTTCAGCGGATCGAGCCCGGAGAAGGGCTCGTCCAGGATCACCAGCTCGGGCTCGTGCAGGATGGTGGAGATGAACTGCACTTTCTGCTGCATCCCCTTGGACAGCGCCTCGGCACGACGATTCCCCCACTCTTGCAAGCCGACACGGGTGAGGGCGGCGTCGATCCGGCGCTGCAACTCACGCCCGCGCAGACCCTTCAAGCGGCCGAAGTAACGCAGCGTGTCCCGGACGGTCATCTTGCGGTAGAGGCCACGCTCTTCCGGCAGGTAGCCGATGCGGTCTTTCACGTCGATGGCCCGCGGGTGCCCCAGAACCGACACGCGTCCCTCGTCGGGGTAGATGATGCTCATAATCATGCGGATCGTGGTGGTCTTGCCCGCGCCATTTGGCCCCAGGAAGCCCAGCACCTGGCTCCGCGGCAGGTGCAGACTGAAGCGGTCCACGGCGGTGAAATCCCCGAACCGCTTGGTCACGTCGGTCAGCACCAGAGGGTCATTCACTGCACAACACCCGGCCGGACACCGACGGCATGCTCGCGGCGGACCCCGCGGGTCGCCGGACCGTCGGCTACACTATTAGTGCGTCAGATGGAGCGATGCAAGCGTACGGCATGCTGAGCGGCCGGTGGTCGGTGGCGGGCAAGGGCGATGCCGGCCGTCTTCCCAGTTCGACTGGCGGAGGTTTCTTGGTATACTCTGTGGAAGTAGGTTGAGCGGCTGGGCGGGGCCCGCGCTCGTTCTGCGCTATGGGGAACGTCGCTAAGTGACATCAGGGATCGAGAATCAACATATGAAACGAACTCATCAAATCGTCGCGCTGCCGTCGGCGAGCGTTTGTTGGCGGGGCGGGTGGCTGATATTGGCCTGTTTCGGCTTGCTGACCGGGCTGGCCGCCGCGTCCGAAAGCGCCGCGCTTTCCAGTGTTGCATTGGCCAACAGAGCGGCGCAAGTCGCGCAAACCGAGCAACAACCGGCTGCGGCTACGCAAGAGCCGCGCCAGCAGACCAGTGAGCGGAGCGCCAGCCAGCGAGCGGAGCAGGCGGAGAACCAGCCACAGGCGGCGCGCCCGCGTGCAGTCCGAAGCCGCGGCGGCGTAAATGCGCCGCAACCCCAGCGCGCCCCCGGCAGCATCGCCGGGTCGACGCCGACGACCCGACCCACTACGCAGGCCAGCCGGCAGACACAGGGCAAGGGTTGTGGCGATGCCAGCGGCCAGGTGCCCAAGCCTTCGCCGGATGGGCCGCAGCCGAAGTGGACCTGCGAAAAGCCGGCGATCACGACCGAGCCGGTCTGGCGCGGGGCACCGCTCGAATACGTGTTCGAGATTGGCAATCAGGGCGAGGGACCCCTGCAAATCCAGCTCAAGGGCGGGTGAGGGCTCAAAATCGCCGGTCGGTCCGACCGCACTATCGAGCCTGGCAAAACAGAGCAGGTCGAGATTACGATCAGTTCGACCAAACGCACGGGCAAGTTCATCCGCAAGGTCGCCGTGCTCACCAACGACGCGCAGCACGAGAAAGAGCAACTCGTCTGCGAGGGAATGGTAAAAGTCCCCTTCAATATCAGCCCCAGCATCGTCAGTTTCGGACGCATCGATCGCGACGCCGGGCCAATGAGCAAGACCGTGAAAATCACACGTGGCGACGGTGGCCCGCTGGCACTCGATCTGTCCCCAATCAATCACCCCAACGTCGAAGCAAAACTGCGCGAGTTGACCGCCGGAGACGTGTACGAGCTTGATATCAGCATCAAACCCCCCTGGCCCGTCGGATCGCTGCGCACCGATCTGGTGGTGCGGACCGGCATCAAGGAATCGCCCCAACAGAAGATCAACGTTTATGCCCAGATGGCGCCGCGCCTGACTACCAGCCCCAGCCGCTTCACCGTGCCGTCCAGCGTCAAGGCCGACCTCGATCTGACTGTGCGTCTGATCTGGTCTGGCGGGGAAGCCGGGAAGATCCTGTCCACGAGCACGACCGTGCCAAAGGCCGCCGTCAGCGTCGAGGAGTTGAACAACCAACAACTTGTCAAGTTGCGCATTCCGGCGGGGTATGAGCCCCGCGCAGGAACGCGTGCCTATGTCGTCGTCAATACTGACGACAAAAGCATGCCGACGCTGCGGATCCCCGTGTATGTCTCACGCGCTCCACAGACAACCGCCTCGGCCCAGGAACGTGCCAGGACAATCGCGGAACTGAGACGCAAAGCCGCGGCCGCCGCATCGCAACCGGCTGTCTCGGCCCAGGAGCGCAGCAGGACAACCGCGGAACTGAGACGCGCGGCCGCTGCATCGCAACCGGTCGCCTCGGCCCAGGAGCGTGCCCGCCTGGTTGCCGAACTGAGACGCAAGGTTGCGGCCGCTGCATCACAGCCGGCCACCCGTCCGGCGCAGGATGAATCGCACTGACAGCGGCGGCTACGCGCAGCGTCCCATGAACCGTCAAGCCGGTGCGCTATCCGAGGTCTCGCGCTCGCGGAGACAGCGGGTCGGGGCGCGGCCGCGGTCAAACAGGAAGGTCGGCAGGCTTTTAAGCAATCCCCACGGATCGTAGAGGCTCTCGATCTCGCCGCGGCAGTTGTACCAGCACGCCGTGCAGCGCGCCCGCGCGGTGTCGGCGCGCAGTCGCCGCACTATCTCCGGCATGGAGTTTCGGAAGAGATTCGCGACGGGCCGGGCACGTTCCTCGACGCACACCGCGACGTCCCCGGTCGAATCGATGTTGAAGAAGGCCTGTCCGGCGCGGCAGCCAGGCACGCCGCCGTCCACGGCCGTATCGAAGCGCGACAGGAAGTAGGGATTGCTCAGGAAGTTGGGGTACTTGCGGCGCAGTTCGAGCAGGTAGCGCCCGATCTCGCCGGTTTCGCGGTGAATGAACCGGCGGCTCCCGGTCTTGCGCACACCGTAGGGTTGCAGCATGAAATAGGCGCCGTGCTCGGCCTCCAGCTTGAGCATCGGTTCGAGCTGGTCGAGATTGTCTTCGAGCAGCACGGCCATCCAGTTGACGCGTTGCCACTTATGCCGGCGGGCGCGGCTGAAGTGCTCGATAGCCGCCAGGGCGCGCTCGAATGCCCCGGGCATACCGCGACGCTGATCGTGGCGCTCGGGATCGGCGTAGTCGATGCTGATCGAAGCGCCCCACATTCCTTCTGCGAAGAGCTCTTCGGCCAGTTCGCGCGTCACAAACCACCCGTTCGTAGTCAGGAAGGTGAAGTGCCAGCGGCCTACCGCCCGCACCACCTCGACGATGTCCGGCCGCGCTAACGGCTCGCCGCCCGCGAGACTGACCAGCAGTGTCCCCAACTCGGCGAGCTTGGCGGCGCCGCGCCGAAAGCCTTCGACGGGCAACTCGGGCTCGTCGCCCATCGGGTCGCGCCAATAGTGGCAGAACCAGCAACGGAAGTTGCAGCGATAGTTGACCTGCCAGGCACACCACACCGGATTGCCGGTAGCCCAAGTCCGAAAAAGCTGTATTTTCTTATGCACGGCCGACCGCGCCACGCCCGACCTCCTCTCAAGTTGCCGTAGCGCGCGCCACGCGAATCGCGCCAGCGCAACGTCTCCGGCCAACCAGGTGTCGTCGCCGGCGCCGTTCTGGCAACTCGCCCCATGGAAGCCATCAGGCCGTCGGCGCCGTTCTCGGCGGCCCCAGCATATGCTTGCGTCACAGGCGTGAACAGGGGCGCCCACTGCAACGGCAGACAAAATCGGCCGGACAAGGTGTGTCAACATGTCGCGCGGCGATCAACGTGTGGCACGAGCCGCGCGTCCATGGTACGCTCGCCAGTCTTGAAAGGAGGTGCTGCGGATGCCGCATAGCGCGTGGCGGATTGCGTGCGTGACCGGTATCGGTCTGGCAATCGTTGGCGGGGCGGCCGCGCAGGGACCGCTCGACCTGATTCCGGCCGAGAGTGTGCTGGGCTGGTATGCCCGTCCACTGCCGGACAAGGCCGCGCCGAGCGAGGGCCCGTCCGCTCTGCAGACAATACTGGACCTGGGGACGCGGATCGCTGGGCGACCGCTCGATAGCCGGGCGCAACTCACGGCGCGCCTGCTGGAGGCCTTCGGGCTGACCGTGCACTACCCCCACGCCATCGCGCTGGTCGACGCGCGCGCCAAGCCAATCGCCGAAGGCGCCGAAGGCCGACAGGTTGACCAGTTACGCTGCGTGCTCGTGGTGCAAACACAGAAGCAGTCGGACCCGTTCCGTCGCATTATCCAGAAGGTGGTCAACGAACAGACCGACAGCCAGGTAGCCACGCTAGGGCGGAAGAAGGCTGGTTCGGCGCGCTACCAGGAGTTGCGTGATAAGCGTTTGCCGGAATGGTGCGTGATCGCCTGGGGTGAGATCGGCGAGTACTTCGTCCTGACGGTTGGCGACGGGGTCTGGCCGCTGGTTGCGTCGGTCGCCAGGGGGGAGGCGCCGTCGCTCAGCCGTGATGCCTGGATGGCGGAAGTGCGTCACCAACCGGGGCACCCCACATCGGCCCGCGCGGATGGTAATGGCCCGCCTTTGCTCGAGCTTTTCGTGGACGCCCAGGGCATTCGCGAGCGGCTGGACCCGTTCGTAAACGGTCGGGCCACCGCGTTCTTCCGGGGCTGGGAAGCCGAGGCCATGGAGCGTGGTCACTGGGCGCTCGGTTACGAGCAGCGCGCCCTCTATTGCGTGGGCAACTTCCTGATCGAGGGTCAGACGCGTACGCGCGTCTACGCCGACCCGGGCCTGCGCAGCGCGCCCTTGCTCGAGACCATTCCTGAGGAGAGTCGCTACGCTGTCTTTGAAGTCCCGCTGGGAGACCTGATTCGCCGACTCGTGTCCGGCTGGTACGCGACGCGCAGCCCGGAAGTTCGGGAATCCGCGGCTCAGGCCTGGGAGCGGATCAAACACGCGCGCGGCATCGACCCCGAGCGCGACATCCTCGCCCATCTTGGCGAACACGCCATCCTGCACAACGATCCACCTCATCCACTGCACATTCCCGTGGCCGTGACGATTCTCGTCGAGATTCGTGACGAGCCCGCCCTTGTCCACAAGACACTGGACAGCCTGTGCGCGGCCTGGCAAGAGCAGGTGGAACGGGTGGCGGACGAGACCGGCGTCCCCAATCCCAACTCGGTACAGCGCGACGACGACGGCGTGTGGTACCTGCAATTCGGCCCGATCGCCGGCCCGGCCTGGATTGCCACGGACAAGTTTATTATCGCGAGCTGGTCGCCCCTGGCCCTGCGTTCCTACCTGGAGAAGCTGGGCGACGTGGTTGGACGAAGCCCGTCGGGGAAATAGGACGGCAACCGGTCAGTGACGCGCTTCGAGTTCGCGGATGCGCTGCGTAACTGCGGCGCGCGTCGGATCACTCTCGGCCAGCCCGCGCTCGATCAGGCGGAACCGCTCCAGGGCTGCCGCGGTCTCTCCGTTGAGTGCCAGCGCTTCGGCCAGGTTCACGTTGGTGCGCAGGTCTCCCGGATTCAGGCGGTGGGCCGCGCGCGCGTGGCGCAGGGATACGGCCGGCTTCTCGGCCGCCAGCAGCACGGCCAGGTTCACGTGCGCTTCCCAGCGCTGCGGATCGAGCTCGAGCACGCGCTCAAAGATGCGCACGGTCCGCTGCGGATCGGAGTGCAGGAACAGTACTTCGCCGAACAGCTCGAGCACGTCCGCGTTGCGCGGGGCCAGCGCCGCGGCCTGCTCGAGCGTGGTCAGCGCGGCCGCATGCTGGCCCAATTCGAGCTGTAGCTCGCCCAGTTCGACCAGCAGTTGCACGTCTTCCGGCCGCTGGACCAACTGGGCTTGCAGCGCTGCAACGCGGGCGTCCTTCTCACCGTCCGGGTCGCGCAGTTGTACGAGCAGCTTCTTGGCCGCCGTGTCGGTCGGGTCGAGTCGCAGAGCGCTCTCGAAGTATCGGATGGCGCCCGCCTCGTCCCCCAACATGCCCCGCACGCGGCCGCGTAGTTGCAGGAAGGCGGCGTTATTGGGATAACGCCGCTGCCCCTCCTGAAGGACCTCTTCGACCTGTGCCAACGTAGCCGGCCGCTGGCGGTCCGTGTCGGTCGTGCCCGCCCGGCCGATCAGGACCCGGGCCAGGCACTCGCGGACGTGAACGCTCTCGGGGTAGGTGCGCAGGTCGACCGTGAACAGGCGCTCGTTATTCGCCCAATCGCTGTTGCGAACCACGCTGCGCAGCGCCAGCGCGCCCAGCAGCAGCAACCCGGCGATACGCAGAAGCGGCGCCAACCGCACGAGCGCGCCACCCGGAACGCACATCCGGCGCCAACCGGCGACAATCAGTGCGGCGACGAGGATCAGAATCGGCACCGACGGCCAGTAGAAGAGACGCTCACCCACGGCCACACCGATCAGCAGCACTGTGTTTGATATCAGCGCGTAGCTCGCAATGCCCAGGGCCGCCAGTCCGGCGAGCAGGCGCCAGAGCTCCGAGCGCCGTCGAAATCCCCACAGCGCCAGCAACAGGCCCGCCGCCGTGGCGGCACCGAGAAACGCCATGGGGCTGGGCTCCGCCTCGAGATCGATGATGCGTGCGCCGTAGTCACAACTGAGCCGGCGGGGCAAGACGGTCAGCCGCGCATAATGGCCCAGCACGGCGAAAGCGGCACCACAGCGCCGCAGCGCGTCGGCCTCAAGCAGAGGGTTCAGCACAATGCTCGGCTGCGCGTCGCGAATCAGATGCCCTCCCAAGGCGGCGTAGCGCAACGGAAAGTAGGCCACCAGTGGCAGAAGGAGGATGACCCCACGCACTGCCCACCAGTGGCCGCCCCGACGGGCAGCGTCTGCAGGTCGCACGAGCAGCACGAGCAGCGCCAGCAGCGGGTAGCACACCGCGGTTTCCTTGGCCAGCAGTCCGGCCAGAAACGCCGCCGCCGCCAGCGCTGTCCGGTGCCAACCCAGCGTGCCCGGGCGCGGCATCAGTGCCAGCAGGCCCAGCAGCAGCCAGACCGCCGCCAGAATCTCCGCCCGCCCGACCAGGTTGGCTACCGCTTCGCAGTGCACGGGGTGTACGGCGAAGAGTGCGGCGGCGCAGGCGGCGATGGCCGCGTCGGCGCACAGCCGGCGCGCCAACTGCCAGACGAGCAGGCAAGCCAGGCCGTGGAGCAGCACGTTGGTGAGGTGATAGCCGCCCGGCCGCAGCCGGCCGAGCGCGTAATCGACCGCGAAAGTGTACATCGTCAGCGGGCGGTACAGCCGGTCGCGCTCGCGGCGCGGGTCCAGCTCCTCTGCGTCACCCGCCTGGGGCTGCCACCAGTCGGACAACCACACCTCACGCAGATTCGTCAGTGAGCGAATTCGGGGATTGTCACGCACGATCACGCGGTCGTCGTACGTGAAGTCGTTGCCCACGCTGTTGAGAAAGCAGATCAGCCCCAGTGCGGCCGGCAGCCACGGACCATAGACGAACCGTCGAGCGGCCGGGGCGGCGGGTGGCGGCGTGTCAACGCCCGGGCGGCTCATCGGTGATTGCGACGTTGTTGTATTCCAGCAGCGTACCCCGGGACTTCTCGAGATCGGCGATCGCCAGGTTGTAGTCGATCACGACCTGAAGCAGCGTCCGCCGCGCGTTGGCTAGTTGTTCCACAGCGCTTAGCTCGGTCTCGAGATAGCTCGGGCTGATTTCCGGAGTGCGGGCCTGCAACGCGCTGAGGTTGCGGGCACTGGCGTGGGTCGCCTCCAACTGCGGTGGAATCTGCGTGTAGCGCACCATCAGCGTACGCACCGCCGTGTTGACCTCCAACACGACCGCATCGGTGATCTGGTGCAACCCCACGATCGATTGTGATTCCTGCATGCGTGCCCGCCGATGCGCCGCGCGCGCCGCGCGGTTGCCGAAGGGGTAGGAGAAGGCCGCGCTCACAGCGTATGAGCGGAAACGGTTAGTGGTCAGATTGTCGAAGCTGGCATCGCTGGAGACGTCGATTCCCTGCACCTCGTACTGAAAGGACAGATCCAGTTGCGGTAGCAACTGGTTCTTGGCGGCCATCGTCTGGATGCGGGCCCGCTCGATACCCAAGCGTGCCTGCTGGATCTCGCTACGGCGGTCCACGGCGGTGCGCACTTCCGCGAACTGGTCCAAGGCCAGTGGGGCCACGAGCGGCACCTCGGTCGGAATCAGCTCGGCCTCGACCGAGAGCTTGAGATCCGCGTCGTTGAGCAGGTTCTTCAGCGCATCCTCCGCGTCGCGGACGCGCTTGACCGCCTCCAGGTATCCGACATAGCGGCTTCGCCAGCGGGATTTGGAGTTGGCCAACTGCACGGGGGTCGAGTCGTGTTTCTGGCGCTCCTGGATACCCTCATAGGTCACGAAGTTCTGCGCCACGGACACCGCCATGATGGCGGCGTCGCGGCGGGCTTGCACCAGTTGCCAGTATCCCATCTCCACGCGCAGCAGCGTGTCGCGCACCTTTTGGACGAAGCGCCAGTGCGCCGTGCGTCGATCGACGCGGCTGATGTTGATCTGAGCCCGATTGACGTCGAGTCCGAAGCCGCGCAGCAAAGGTTGCCGAAGCGAAGCCACGAAGCTCGTTGAATAGGCTGGGTTGAGCGTTGCGAACTGCAAGTCGGTGTAGGCGCGCTGTTGCCGTAGCGAAGTTTCGACCTGCATGCCGGTCGGCAGCACCTTGCGGATGCCGCCCTGAATCGAGCGCGCGTCGCTCTGCTGGGGATACAGCGCGGACGAGGTAGCCTGATCCTGGTTGGACCAGGACGTATCCAGGAAAAAGACGGCGTCAAAGGCGGCCTCGGCCTCGACCAATTGCGACTGGCTGATCCCGGGGTTGTACGATTCCAGGCGAATATCGTAGTTGTTTGCCAGGGCGCGCTGGATGCACTCGGCCAGACTCAGCCGGATCTGCGTGGGGCGCGTCAGCTCCTGGAGCAAACGCATCGCCTCCGCGACAGTCTTGGTGTAGTTGCGGACATCGCGCGGATCGCGCCGTGCCTGCTGCTCCAACTCGCGCAGCCGCGCTTGGAAGATCTCCTCGGCCTGCGACGGATCCGGCATTTCCATCAACACCATCTCGGGTGAGGACTGCGTGCTGGGGGGTGGTTGGGTAACCAGCGACGCGCGGGGCGGCTCTTGCGCCTGGGCCGCCACCGGCTGGGCCAGATGTCGGCTGGGGCGCGCGTCCTGCGCCGCCACCTGCTCCTGGTCTTCCGCGAGCATCCGATCGCGGTAGACCGAGATCGAAGGCGTTACATCCAGGGCTTCTTTCTGGCACCCGGATAGCGGCGCGAGCATCAGCCCGGCCATCCAAACGAGCACCAGCACCGACCCCCGCTTGCACCATCGCTGACTGCCCACTCTCACTTGACGCCTCCCTGACGTCGCCGCGCCGCGTCTTGCATACATGGTCAAGATGGTAGGGAGAGCCGCTGGGGGTGTCAAACCAGGGCTGTGTGCGCACTTGCAGCGGCGGGCCGTGGGAGCACGCGCACATGACCCTGACCGTCGCGCAGCATGACACGAGGATGTTTCTTCAACTTTCGCCGTTAGCCCACACGCCCACAGCGTTCACCACCCCTGCCAAGCGGGCCACGATGGTCGGACGGCCCGCCGCGGAGCGGGGCGAGCAGCCGTTGGGCGGCGTTCAGCAGTGGTTCAACGCCTACTGGGGTCGTTAGACCCCAGCGGGCGCCGACTCTTACGGTGGACTGCGCAGGGCGCGGATTCGCAGGCTGCGTCGCCGACGCACCTATCCCCCGCCGCCCGGCGCGTCCGGCGACTCAATCCCCCTACCCCTTCACGAACGTCATCCGCGTCCGGTCTTTGACAGCGCCCGGGAACCGGAAAGCGCGGCTGTGCATGACCACCCACACGCCCGACTCGAGCACGCCGCAGGCGAAGAGCGACTCGGTCACGTTCTGGATCGCGTCGGTGTCGCGGAACTCATACGGGCGCATGGCACCGGTCAAGATGATCGGCTTCGTGATGTTCGGCAGGTGCTTGTGCAAGAACTCGCCGGTGACGGCGAGCGTGTCGGTGCCGTGGATGACGATCAAGGCGTCGTTCTGGGCCAGCGTAGCCCGGACGGCTTGCAGAATCGTCTCGCGATCGGCGTCCGTCATATCCAGCGAGTCCTTGGACATGACCGGGATATGGCGAATATCGAGCTCGTAGTGCCGCAGGCTGCGAACGATATGCTGTAGCACCGGGCCGACGTTGGCGAGCGTGCCGTCCGACTCGTTGTAGGTCTTCTCGATCGTGCCGCCGGTCGTGAGAATCGCAATCTGCATGTCTGTTTCCGCGGCTCCTTCCGCCCCCACACCAACAGCGCCTAACAAAACCGAGCCACGACCGTCAGAAGCGGTTGCCTGAGCACGCCCGCGTTCCCTCTCGGGTGTAAGTCCTGCCAGGCGCCCTAACAGCCCGGCGAAGCAGGATACCATCCCAAACGCCGCTTTGCGACCGCGACAGGCAGCCGCCACACGTGCCCGCCGCGCGTTCCGCCGGGTGGCCTGCTCAAGCCGCAGGCGCGGGCATGAACTCCTGGCCAGCAAGTCAACAGAACTCGGGAATGCTGTGGACATCGACCGCCAGCGGCGCGTCAGCCCGACCGGCGAAGTAGCGCGCGCGACCATGGCCAGTCTTCAGGGTTTGCCACAAGCCCACGCCGCACAGTGTGGCCAGCGACAACTTCTGGATCGCGGCCAGCCGACTCTCGACCCGCTCCATCCGCACCAGGAGCGACTTCTCCGGGTGGTTGTTGCCGAAGACGACCGAACGAATCTCACGCACGTCCTTCAAACACATGGGCTCGTGTGGACAATCCGCGGGCTGCGCCGTCGCGTGCGTCCCGTCAGCGCTCATCTGCCTCACTCCATTCCGACGAACTTCGTGTGAATCCGCAGCGTGCATCGGTACGGATCGCTGTAGCGCCACGGCGGCTCGCTGCCCGGGGCCATCACCTCGTACAGGAACACCTGTTCACCGGCCGTCTCGCGGATGCGGTCGCCCGCCTTCGGCTGTTCCTGCGCACCGCCGAGCACCAAGTCCACCGCTGTGATCAGGTGATCCCGCGACTCGGTGCGGTGGATCACGCCGTACTCGTCGGCCTGCTCGAATACGGTCCTGCCGATGGTGGCTGGCAGATCCACGCTCTCTGTGCCGCGGAGGTACGTGACCGTCCGCGTCAAGTGGCGCGACCGCTGCTGGTCCAGCCAGGCGGCGCCGCGTTCGAGCAGGTCCGACACGGCGGCGCTCCTACTGCATCAACCGGGTCCGCACGGTCGCACCGGGCAGGATTTCATCCTCAGAGCACTCGATCGCCCGGGCCGGGCGCGGACAATTATCGTCGTCGGGGAAGCAGGATGAGTCGATCCATAGCCAAGCAAGCTCGATCTGACGCGAAGGCCGCCCGCCGTGCGCCACGCTCGGCGTCGCCTTCGCCAGGGTCCCGACCACGCGTGTGGGTGTGGTGGGGTGCAGCGCTGCTGTTAGGCGCTACTCTGGGGGTTTCCAGTATCCTCGGCTTTCAGGCACTCCAGCCAGCGATCGACGCGCGCCTGGATCCGCCGCGCGTCCGCGAGATGCCCACGAGCTACTACGACCTGCTCGCCATGTCGCCCGACGAACTGGCCAAGGTGGACATCGCCCTGATGAACCTGCTGTGTGCCAAGGGCCTCCCGGGCGCCGACAATCTCGACATCCCGGCCGTGCTCAAGCAGATCGACGAATGGGCCGCGAAGGTGAAGTTCGAGACCGAACGGCACCTGTACCGCGTCAAGGACCCGCGCTACGCCGAGCACTATGCCAACTCGGAAGCCCGCCTGCGGGCCGAGTTCATCGTGCAGGTGCTGCAAGAGGACTGCGGCGTCCGTTACAATCCGGAGCGCGTCTACGCTCCGGATTTCCGCGACTCGCGCGACATGTTCATCCACGGGATGTTGCCCGGCGCAAGCGGCGGCACATGCGCGTCGATGCCGGTCATGTACGTCGCGATCGGCCGGCGGCTGGGGTATCCGATGAAGCTCGTGCAGGCGAAGGCGCATCTCTTCTGTCGGTGGGGCGACGGACAGGAACGCTTCAACATCGAAGGCGCCAGCAACGGGAACGTGAACTACGACCCGGATGAGTACTACCACACCTGGCCCAAGCCGCTCAGCAAGGCCGACCTTGCGTCGGGCGTGTTCTTGTCGTCGATGACAGCCACGCAGGAACTCGCGGTCTTTCTCGACATTCGCGGCGTCTGCTGTCGGGCGAACCACCGGCTTCCGGATGCCCGCGCGGCCTATGCCGAAGCGCATCGGTTGGAACCACGCTCACAGAACACGTTCGCCGGCCTGCTGGCCGTGTGCGGTGCGGGTCCCACCTTGCGCCATAGTGACGCGAACCCGGCGGCCGACGCGTGGCTGCGCGAGATGATGCCGCCTGACCCGCCGCCGGGCATGGTGCCCGGCCCACACCCCGCTCCGCCACCCGAAAATCCGCGAGGCGGGGGTTGACGGGGGTAGGCACGCTCCCGGCAGCAACGTACGATATTGGCGTATTCGGAGATGATGGCACTTGCACAAGGGGCGAGCGATGCGAAGCAGCAGCAAGCTGGCGGTCGGGCTGGCGTTCCTGGCGACGCTCACGGTGGTCGATTCCGCGTTGGCGTATTACAACCCGCGAACGGGGCGCTTCCTGAGCCGCGACCCAATCGGCGAGCCGGGGGCGATGCTGGTTCGCCGTGTTGCGGGTGCCTCGACAGGTTCGTTCATTCCACGCGACAAAGTTGCGGATCAGATGCACCTCTACCGGTACGTTCGGAACACCCCGAGCAATCTCGTTGATCCGCTTGGCTTGCAGGAGAGTCAGCCAACATCGCAGCCGTGCTGTGTGTGCGGGCCCGACATAACGGATGCGCTGCAGAGACTCCTCGCCGACGTCGACAGCAAGTTCGCAGGTTTGAATGCGCAACAAAAGGACGACCTTTGCGACGGCTACATAGATGCTGCACACTGGGATACCGATCTCTTTACGCGCGCGAGCACATTCCGCACCGAAGGGTGCCCGAAGGGTGATGCGTGCGAGTTCGACAATAAGGTGCCCGGTGTCAAAGGTGGTGCTTCAGTCACGGTTGATGGAAAATGCTTCGCATCGTACGATGTTAATTATGTGCTCTATGGGCGAATGATGAAGAACTGTGGCGTTTGGAACCAATCCAAAGCAAACTTCTGGTTCATCATCTATAAGACGCCGTGGTGGACTTCACACAGCTGGACGCGATGGACGCAAGCTGCGCTGTGGAAGGACTATGGGCTCTTTGGGGGCGTGGTCGAACCGGAATCCCCCGACAACCTCAAATCCTGCCAGCCATGCGGTGAAGAATATGATAAGCCGATTCATTGGTACGTCTATGGCGACAACAACGTCAGCATACGCGGATAGTCGGTGATGCGGAAAACGCTCCGGCTTCCCGTCGCGTTCGCGGTCTTGGCGTGCGTTGCGCTCATACTGAGCTTGACCAATGCACTGCCGTGGCTTGAGGGCCGACTCAACGGCGCTTTTTCATCTCTGCTGGTCAAAGCAGCGTGCTTCGTCGCGTGGTTCATGCTATTGGGTTGCGTTTTCACAACCTTCGCGATTCGGCGGGCGCAATGCGGGAAAGGTCCAGGTCGAGCTGTATTACCAATCCTCGCAATCGCGTTCCTGCCATGGGTTATCTTCGGCTTCCAAGGCAGCCCTGGGGATGCGTTTGCGGCTGGATTTCGCTCCTGGGCGTCGGCGCAGATTGACGTGCCTGAAGTTGCGGCATGGCGCGCAAACCTCGAGATGTCGCCGACCACTGCACCCGCACCCCTATGGTGGCCAACGCAGGAATACGAGATGCCTCTCGGCGCGGCAGTGCCGCCCAGTCGCCTATCCGGGTCGATTGCTGGAATACAGCCCGACGATGTTCGTGTCTTTGCCGGCAGCTCGGCTGTTCTGTTCGCGTGGGCCGGTGGACGCGTCGGATGGGTGCGCTTCGCCCTCGTGGGCCAGGACACGCTCGAACCGCCGCCGGAATTTCGGGAGGAGCATGTTCACTGGGAGACGGCGAAGGAAGGAATCCTGGTTGGGATCGCGGAGCATCACTGACGAGAATGACATTCCTGCTGCGATCGCAGGGCGCGATTCGCGTAACTACGGTTAAGGCGAGTGTGCACGAGAGATCAATGACAACTACGCCACTTGTCGAACGCCGCCCCATCCCCAGGTGAACGGAATCGCCTTCTGACGGGTAAACCCCGGCTCCTGCAAATTCACACCGAAGTCGTGGTAGCCACGCATCTGCACGCCCAGCACGTTGAAGTCCGCATCCGCGGTCTCGATCGTGGGGGCCTCCTGCCCGTTGAGGAACGCGACCTCGATGACCGGCAGGTCGATCGCGTCGGCCAGCAGGTACCAGGCCTTGTCGCTGTAGCCCGGATACTGAGTGTTGCTCAGGTAGCGACTCACCTCGACGCGGAACTTGCCGGTGTGCGGGTTGGCGACCGGGTAGCGCGTGCTGGCGGTCGTGTCGCGGATCTCCAGCGACTTGTAGAGCACCGTGGCCATGGCGCTCAGCGCCGCGGGCACGAGCACCACTGCCGGCATCGCGCCGAGCGGCTTGCCGTCCGGGTCGGTCTGGTTGAGGAACGCGACC
>JAHJAR010000343.1 GCA_018814045.1 Planctomycetota bacterium
GCCGCCGCCTGGCTGATCGTGCGCTATGTGCACAGCGGCCAGACGACGGGCCTGGCGTATTACGCGACCGATGCGGATGGCCGCTCGATCTCGCTGACGATGGCCGAAGCCGAAGAGGCGTTGGCGGCGATCGAAACCGATCCAGCATTCGCCGCGACGGACCAAGCGGCCGCCCGGGAGGGCATCCGGTTCAGTTGGCCACGCACGGCCGGGATCTGGCTCGCCGCACTGCTCACACTGGCTGTTTTCTCGTTCCTCTATCGCGACAACGTGCTCTATAAAGTCGCCGAGCACGCTTTCGTGGGCATCTCCGCGGCGTATTGGATGACCGTGGCTTTCTGGCGAGTGTTTGTGCCCAACCTGGCGGGCAAGCTCTTCCCGGGCGCGGTGAAGACCACCTGCCTGCCCCGCTTGAACCTGGACGAGATCGCCCTGGAGCTGGGCCGCACTTCTGACGGTGACGGACTCACGGCGCCGTGGTGGCAGCTCATGGATTTCTGGTACTGGATTCCGGTGCTGCTTGGCGTGCTGCTGCTGTGGCGGATGGCGCCGCGTGGGGCGTGGATAGCGCGCTGGCCGCTGGCGTTCATCGTTGGGATCACGGCCGGCCTGCGGCTGCTCGCGTTCCTCGAGGCCGACTTTGTGGCCCAGGTACAGGCGACGATCGTACCGCTGCTGGTCGTGGTTCACTCGCCGGCCAACGGGCAGGTTGATTTCGGCGTTTCGTTTTACTCTTCGCTGAACAACACGCTGCTCGTGCTCGGCGTGGTTTGCGGGCTGGTCTACTTTTTCTTCTCGGTAGAGCACAAGGGAGTGGTCGGCATGGCGGCCCGGGGTGGGATCTATGTGCTGATGATCACGTTCGGGGCGGGCTTCGGCTACGCCGTGATGGGCCGCATCGCCCTGCTCGTGGGCCGGATCGAGTTCCTGTGTCAGGACTGGCTGAATCTGTCGCCCGGCTAGGACCGGGATGGGACGCCTGGCGGGTCGCACGGTCCAGGGGGTGCTGCCCGCCGGGCGTTGGACGCCCGCTGGCGGTGACGCGCAACCACTGTCCTCAGCGAGGTTTTGCGGCACCGGCGGAGGTGCTGGACGCGTTTGACACGTCGCCGCGTGGCGCTATAATCGCGGGCTGTTTAACTGCACGGAGAGAGTGGCGACCCCGCCAGTCGAAAGGGGTATTCCACGTGGAGGTAGCTATGGTCTCAAGGGCTCGGCCCCGTCGTTACACCGGGGTGTTCCTGGCAGCCGTTCTCGGTCTATTCGGCACGAGTTTCGTTGCTGCCCAGACATCCCCTGGTGGTTTTGTCACAGGCGCCGCAGCGCACGCCTGGGACCTGTGGCAAGCGGCCATGACGGCGATCCTCGCCCACGACGGCGAGGCCGCGGAAACCGCATTCGAGGGGTTGGTGCAGGCCAATCCATCGCCCTTCCGCGTCGCCCTGCTGGCCGAGCGCACGATCACCCGCACCTCCGAAGGTGGGGCCGTGCTCCTGTTCGAACAGGACCACGAGAGCGGGAAGCTCACCCCCAATGCCCAGCGCATCGCCGAGTTGCTTGACGCCGGCCGCGAACAGATGAACCAGGCCGACGACGGCTGGTACTTCACGGCGATCGGCCGTTTCGACGTGGCCAATGCGAACTTCCGGGCCCTGCTCGACAGCGAGCCGGACCCCGTGGCCTTGCTCGAATTCGCCGACCGGCTGCGCAAACGGCAGGAGGTTCTGCTACGGGTCGCAGACAACCCCGTCATGGGGCCCGCGGTGCGCGAGATCATGAAGCTGCTCGAAACGGGCGAGCTGCTGATCAAAGCCGATCCGACCCGCATCAAGGAACACATCGAGCGGCTGGGCGGCCCACCGCGCGCCTTCGAGAACGCGGTCCAGCGGCTCAAGGACTCCGGCGAATACGCGATCCCCTTTATCATCCAGATCCTGCGCGACCCGGCCAAGAAAGAGCTGACGCAGCCCGTGTTGCGTTGCCTGCCGCAGATCGACCGTCCGGCGCTTAACCCGTTGGTCATGACGCTACGGATGAGCGATCACTCGACCAAGCGCTACGCCATCACCGCCCTCGGGCAGATCGGTTACGGCCAGCCGGTGCCCTACCTGCTGCAACTGAACGAGAACCCGGAGACGCCGGAGGAAGTCCGCAATGTCGTGGTGGCTGCGCTCGATGCGCTGCGTGCCCGCGGGATCAAGAGCGCTCCGGACCTGACGGCGGCCGAGGCTTTCTTCCACCTGGCCGAGGCGTATTACGAGGATCAGGAGTCGCTCGCGGCCGACCCGCGTCTGGATATGGCCAACGTCTGGTATTGGCGTGACGATCTATTGCAGAACATCAAAGTCCCCACCGCGATATTCAACGAAATCATGTGCATGCGCTGCTGTGAAGAGGCACTGCTGCTCGACCCGAACATGGAGCCGGCCCTGGCCCTGTGGTTGGCGGCCGACTTCCGGCGCGAGGCCCAGCTCGAGGCGGGCGCGATAGACAACACGCGGCGGGAGGTATACCCCTCGGCGGCCTATTTCGCCCAGGCGGCCGGGGCCGAGTATTGCCTGCTGGCACTGACCCGCGCCGTCGAAGATGGCGACCCGGCCGTGGCCTTGGGCATGATCGAGGCCCTGCAGAAGACCGCCGGCGCTGCCAGCCTGGTGGTGCAGGATGCCGACGGCCGGATGCCGCTGGCCGAGGCGCTGTCGTTCCCAGATCGCATGGTGCGGATCCGGGCGGCACTCGCCCTCGGTCACGCGAAACCGGTCGAGCCTTTCCACAATTACCACAACCTGATGCCGGTCTTGTCCGAGGCGCTGATGCTGCACGCTGGGGCCCGTAACGCCCTCGTCGTCGACCCCGATGAGACCACGGCCAATCCGATTGCGGCGGCCCTGCGGGCAGAAGGCTACACCGTCCTGATCGAGTCTGAGCTGTTCGCCGGCTTGCAGCACGTGCGGAGCGAACTGCCTGGTCTGGACGTGATCTTCATCGCCTCTGACATCCCTGATCCCGGTCTGGTCAGCGGCCTCAAGCAGCTTCGGCGTGAGTTCCAGTTTGCCGCGACCCCCACGATCATCATCATCAAACCGGCCGATCAGCAGGTCGTGCGTGATCAGGTGCGGGCGGACCATCGCCTGGAGGCGCTAGTTCCCACCGACGACCCCGAGGAGATCAGGACGACGATCGCGCGCGTCGCCCGCGCCGTCGGCGCTCAACCGATCACGGCCGACGTCGGGGCCAGCCTCGCCCAAGAGGCGGCGGAAGTGCTGGAAATGTTGTCAGTCACGAACAACCCGCTGTTCTCCGTGGCTGATGCGGAAGCGGCCCTGCTTGTGGCCTTGGGCACGCCCGACGCACGCCTGCGCCTGACCGTGGGTCGCACGCTGGGCTACCTGGGCTCGGCCGCGGCGCAGCAGGCCCTCGGTGACATTGCGCTCGACACGGACGAAGAGCAGGACATGCGCGTAGCCATGTTCGCCCTCCTGGCCGACGCGGCCAAGCGCCGCGGAACGCACCTAGGTGACGAGTGGATTCAGCGGATCATCACCATCGCCGAGAACGACGAGAATATGGTCATCCGCACGGCGGCGTCGCAAACACTGGGGGCGCTGAACCTGCCCGGCAACCCGGCCAGTAAGATCATTCGCAACCAGTACGGTGGTTAGGAGCACCCGATGGGATACGCGCTGACTGCATGCGTGGTGATGTTCCTCGCCCAACAACCCCAGGCCGAGGTGGGAACCGGGCCCGAACCATCTCCCAACCCGATCTCCTGGGAGCTCGAGTTCAAGTTCCTCGCCCCGCGCCGGCTCGAAGTTCAGCTTCCCGGGCACGACCAGCCCGAAGTGTACTGGTACATGGTCTACACCGTGACCAATACCAGCAATCGGACACAGCGCTTCTTCCCCACCTTTCAGTTGGTGACCGAAGATCTGACCGTGATCGACACCGACATGGGCATCAGCCCGCTCGTGTTCAACGCGATCAAGGAACGCCACAAGATCACGCACCCCTACCTGGTGCATCCCACCAAGGCGATCGGTGAGCTGCGCGTGGGTGACGACAATGCCCGCGAATCAGTGGCAATCTGGCGTCAGATCGACGCGAATCTCAACAGCTTCATTGTCTACGTGGCGGGGCTCAGCGGTGAGACACGCTTCGTGCGCAATCCGGCTTACGACTCGAGCCAGCCAGAGACGGCCAACATTATAGGACCCGACGGTCGCGAGCGCGAACTCGTCATCAACCCCAAGCACTTTACGCTTCGTAAGACACTCGAAATCCGCTATACTCTCCCCGGTTCGCCGCAATCGCGGCGGCTGGTAGAGCCGCGGCGTGTCGGGACGCGCTGGATCATGCGGTAGTGGAATCAGAGCGGGGAGCGCGTGCGGCGGGCCCGCCAACTAAGAAACGGAAGTACGACATATGGCACACAAAAAAGGACAGGGCTCCTCGCGTAACGGACGCGACAGCAACCCTCAGTTTCGCGGAGTGAAGCTCGGCGGCGGACAACGCGCCCGCACCGGCTCGATCATTGTCAGGCAGTGTGGGACGCCATTCAAGCCCGGCCAAAACGTGGGCCGCGGTCGGGACGACACGCTGTTCGCGCTGACAGAAGGCATCGTCGAGTTCCGCGGACGCCTCGTCTCGATCATACCCACCGAAGACGCTTAGGACACCTAACACGTCAGCGCTCAACCAGTGCGGGCGTGATGTGAGCCGACGAATGCAGGGGCAAGGCCGCGAGCCTGCTCCCGATTGTCGTGGCAACACCGCGCCAACTCTGCGGAACACGCGCGCCGTCAAACAACAAAACGGCCCTCAACCTCCATGGTCGAGGGCCGCTTTAGTGTTTCTATGCCGCAGTGATGCGGCGCGCGAGTGAATTAGCGACGACGCAGCGCAAACAGCGCGAGCAGGCCGGCCAAGGCGGCCGTGCCCGGCTCGGGGACCTGCGTGTACAGATCGTCGATGCCCCATGAATCGGTGTTCTGGTTCGAGCCGATCGTGGCACTGTCGAACAGAACCGTGCTTGTCACGCCGAAGAACGAATCCGGCAGCATCTTCGGGCCGGCGGAGTCGGCGGTGCCGACCATGACCCCACCGTCGTAAAGGTCGATGCGGAAGGTGTTCAGCGGCGAACCATCGGCGACGTAGAAGCCAATCGCGTTCATGCCGGAGGCAAAATCAAACGTGATCTTGCCGGTGCCGTACCCACCCTGCGGGCTCAGATCGTTGCTGAACAGATTCGGCAGACTGCTGGTGTCCAACCCCCCCAACATCGGGAAGGGCAGGTCAACCTGGGCGGTGACGTACTGCGAGACGGCGCTGCCTTGATGATTGATGCCCGAAACACCCGAGACATTGACGGCCGGCAGGGATGAGATCAGTTGCCCGGACGTGTACGCATCGAAGTTCTCGTGCAGGGGAGCAGAAAGCGCTCCCAGAAAACTCGCCTCATCCTCAAACGCCACGACGTCGGCGGACGCCAACGCCACGGCAAACAGTACGGCCACAGTGGCCGTGCAGAGCTTCAGGCTCATGTAATTCTCCTTTTTAACATAAAACGAGGTGCTCTACCTTTCCCATACTACCGAGGGCGGCGATGGCTACATCGACGCCCGATAGGTGATAGGCCCCTTAAATCGGAGAATCAAACTCCGTCTATGTGAGGGTTGCGTTTACTCGGATCCGAGAGTTGTGGTGGGCTGCGTTGTGGGCGCGGGTGGTTCCGGTGGTGAGGGTGGCATGGTCGGCGCGGCTTCTGGCGGTGTGATGCCGTACATGACTACGTCGCCGGCACCGTAGTCGTCGGGGTTGAACGTGAAGTCGCCGTCGGGAGTAGCCCGAAAGACGATCGTACAGGTATGGTCGTTCGGGCGTCGTTGCCGAAACTGAGCCAGCGTCCCCCCCTGCTCTTCCACATGGAAGCTGCCCACGATCAGGAACACGCGGTGGGCTGGGTGCATGCGGCGGAAATCAGCGAGCGACTCGGCCATGGCGTTGTCCCACAGCAGCATCGCGAGATAAAGCCGCTCCGGCGATGCCAGGCTCGGCATTCCGGCCGGTTGCGAGGCCGGCAGGCTGGCGCCCGGTCGCGAGGTTGGCGTGCTAGCTACCGGTCGTGAAGCCGGCATACTGGCAGTCGGTCGCGACGCCGGCATGCTTGCGGCTGGCTCGGTCGTTGTTGGCTGAGAAGCGGGCTGTGACGTGCTGCTGCTGGCCGGGCGCGTGGTTGTGGGCGGATGCGTGTCGCGCATTGTCTCCAGAAACCGCCCTCGATAGGCACCCGCAATGTACTCACTCGCGCGCGGTAGCCAGCGCTGCTCCTCGGGATCCAGCCCCGCCCGGAATTCCTTGAAGTCCTGCGCGGAGAGGCGGTATTCCCGAACGAGCCGGCGTGGCGCGTTGGCAGCAATGACGGGGATAGCTGCGCGGCGGCACCACTCCACCAACGGACGGTGGGCCAACAGGTACGCGCCCCGCTGCCGGGTCTGCTTCCTGAAGGCATCTTCCGCGATCCGCCCGCGCAAATACGCGTCCACGCTGGCCTGCGTATCGGCCTCGAAGAATTCCAGTGCCAGGGCCGTGGGCCGCCGGTCGCACGACAACGCGTGGAAGAGCTGCGCCTCGAGTTGGTTGCAGACAGAGTTGGAGTGCTCTTCGCCAAGAAAGACGACGTCGGCTCGGCGACTGCGCCGGACCACTTCGGCGAACGAAATCGGGTTGCCCGTTCGGCCATCGAAGGCCTGGAACTGCTGGAAGAGGGCCGCGTTTCCGCCTGTCGATGTGACCAGGTTCGGCCTGAAGAGCCCCGAACAACCGACACAGAGCAAGCTCAGGACGCCCAGCGTCCCGCACCGGAGGGCCTGTCGCATATCAACTCACCTCCCGATTCTGCATCGGCTGCGCTGGTTCAAGAGAAGGCTCGGGGCCATTTCCAGTTCGCGACGGTATCCAATGTTCTGCGGTCGGTCATGTCAAAACGCAACGGTGTGATGGCCACGCAGCGTTCCTGGATGGCCGCGAGATCGCTCTCCGGAACGTCTGTTTCAGGCAGCCGGCCGTCGAGCCAGTAAACGGTGCGGCCGCGCTCATCCGCTTGCCGCCGGTAGCTCTCTTCCATGGCTACGGTGCCTTGTGGGCAGCAGCGTACGCCGCGCGGCCAGCCCTCATCCAGGGCCGGGATGTTGACGTTGAGGCACATTCCGGGCGGGGGCTGGGCGGCAACGTAGTGTTCGAACATTGTCCGCGTGATCTTTCCAGCGCGGCGGAAGTCCAGCTCGTCCGACAGCTCGAGCGAGATTGCCATCGCCGGCACACCGAAGAACGCCGCCTCCACCGCTCCGGCGACTGTGCCGCTGTAGAGCACGTTGACGCCGGTGTTGGCCCCGGCGTTTATCCCGCTGAGCACGAAGTCGGGTCGCTGCTCGAGTAACTCGACCATCGCCAACTTCACACAGTCGGCCGGGCGACCGTCGACGCTCCACCCATGAAACACGCCGTTGACGTGCACACGGTGCACCGTCATCGGCGTGCGGACCGAGATGGCGTGTCCGACGGCGGACTGGGTGGTCTCCG
The DNA here is from genome assembly GCA_018814045.1 of Planctomycetota bacterium. Lineage (GTDB taxonomy): Bacteria > Planctomycetota > Phycisphaerae > UBA1845 > Fen-1342 > JAHJAR01. The sequence continues at coordinate 7,579 of JAHJAR010000343.1, forward strand.
GCGCCACGACATCGACGTGTCCCAGATCGGCCACCGCGCTGTACAGGGCCTCGATGCCCGGGGCGAGAATACCGTCGTCGTTGGTGATCAGAATCCGCACGCCGGCATTGTAGCGGATTGTCGGGGGCTGCCCAGCCGCAGGGCGGGCGGGAGACGTGCGCGCGGGCGCTGCCGGCGGCGGTCAGGTGGTCGAATGCGCTTCGTTGGGCGTCGGGCTGATCGGGTACCCCACACCATCGTGGTCCGCCCGCCAAACCTGGTTTCGCCCGTTGTCCTTGGCCAGATAGAGCATGCTGTCGGCCTCAGCGACCAGCATATCGGGCCTGGTGTGCGTCGGTCGTTTGGCGGCCAAGCCGACGCTGATGGTCACGTTGAGGACCGCATCACCGACTGGAACATCGGTTCCCGCAATTGCACCGCGGAGACGCTCCGCCACGACGACACCGCCGTCGCCGTCCGTTTCGGGGCAGACGACGAGGAACTCTTCGCCCCCAAAACGACCGCAGATCTCCGACACGCGGACGTTGCGACCGATCGCAGCAGCGACATACTTGAGGACTTCGTCCCCGGCTTCGTGTCCGTAGGTGTCGTTGACGCGTTTGAAGTGGTCGATGTCGAGCATGATGCAGGTGAGCTGGTGATCATTGCGCTCGGCCAGCGCCCAGACCTGCTCCAGACGCTGGAAGGTGTACCGCCGGTTTGGCAATTCCGTCAGCGCATCCGTGTGTGCCAGCTTGTCGAGTTTGCCGTTGAGGATAGCGAGCTGTGCATTGGCTTTGTGCAGCGCCATCTGACTGTGCACGGTTTCCTCGTGCAAGCGGATGATGCGCTCGCCGGCTCGAATGCGGGCCAACAACTCTTGGTGGTGGTATGGTTTGGTTAGATAGTCGTCGGCCCCGGCGGCCAGGCCGGCCACAATGTTCTCTTTCTCGGTGTGAGCGGTTAGCAGGATGAAGTAGACCATCCCCAGTGCCTGCAAATCACACTGTTGGCGAACGGCCTGGCACAGCTCAAGGCCGTCCATCTTCGGCATCGACCAGTCCGCGACTATGATGCCGGCACCCTCGGCGCGAATCGCCTCCAGTGCCTCCTGCCCGTCGGCGCACCCGATGACGTCGAAGCCGGCCCGCTCAAGCTGCCAAACCAGGAGCCTGCGTGAGGCGGGGTCATCCTCAGCCAGAATGACTCGGCGGCGAGGTTGGTCGGTCATGCTAAATCAGTCTCGGGGCGGTTGCCCGCAGTCCATCAAATGGTCTATCTGTGTATCGGTCGAATCGCCCACGGCCACCACTCCGGGTTGCGGCAACGCGGTGGCCCCGTCATGACCTATAATGTGCAGCCCGGGGCGGCGAGGACGCGAGAGCGTGAAGAGCGTCGGCCGTCGCGCGTTTGAACGGCAGAGAACAGAACTCTGGGCCGCCACGTGTGCGGCGGGCCCGGGCGGGTGAGCGTGGGTACAGACAGCACAACAGATGGCCGGGGGCAAATCTGGCTGCTTCCGGCTGAAGGCCAGGCGGGGCACCACCGCGTAGCCGACGTGGCCGTCGATCTGCGGACGTTCCGGCTGTACACGTATGCGATCCCTGCCGCGCTCGGTGATGCGGTACGTCCGGGCGTGACGGTGCGCGTGCCGTACGGCCGCTCGGGGCGGTTCGTGGACGGTTGGTGTGTACGGGTGAGCAGTCAGCCTTGGGACCACACCCGCAAGCCGCTCGCGGAGGTGACCGGGGCCGAATCGCTGGTGAGCACGGCGCTGATCGCGCTGGGCTTGTGGCTCGCCGAGTATTACGCCCATCCGCCTGGTTTCACTCTGTCAACGATGGTGCCCGCGTCGCTCCGCAAGGTCCCTTTGCAGAAGATCGCGTACGTGCAGGCCACGGGCGTGGCGCCCGACCAGCGGTTGACCGAACGTCAGCGGGCACTGCTCGATGTCATTGCCCGAGGCGAGCTGCCGCGCAACGAGGCGTTGCAGCAGGCCGGCGTTAGCGCGTCAACGCTGCGAACGTTGCAGCGGCGCGGGTTGCTGGAGGTCGTCGTTCGCCGCGAGGCAAGACCGGTCCCGGTACCAGCCGTCGTTCCAGAGGATGTGCCTGCGTCTGCGGAGGACGCGTACGAACTCACGCCGGGCCAACAGGCGGCCCTGGCTGTCATCCTGGCCGCCGCCGCCGATCCGGCCGAATTCTGCACGTTCCTGCTGTTCGGCGTGCCGGGTAGCGGCAAGACGGAAGTATACGTGCGGGCGATGCGGGCGGTGATCGGCGGCGGGAAGCAAGCCATCCTGCTAGTGCCCGAGATAGCATTGGCAACCCAAGTGGTCGAACGGCTGATGCGACGTTTTGCACGGGTGGCGGTGTTGCACAGCCGGCTGACGGCTGCCACGCGGCGCCGGACGCTGCGCGCAGTTGCCGCCGGCCAGGTGGACCTGGTGATCGGCACGCGGACGGCGGTCTTTGCCCCGTGTCCCAACCTGGGGCTGATCGTCGTCGACGAAGAGCAGGACAGCAGCTTGAAGAACATGTCCGCCCCCTTCTACCATGCCCGCGATGTGGCCATCAAGCGCGGGCAGATCGAGGGTGTTCCCGTGGTACTGGGCTCAGCGACACCGGCCTTGGAGACCTGGTACAACGCCGCCTACCTGAAACGCTATCGTCTGCTGCGTCTGCCCGAACGTGTCCCCGGGGCGCGTTTGCCCGAAGTGCGACTGATCGCCACGAACGGGCGCGAACTGGGCCAGAGCACCAGCATCCTGTCCGCCAGGCTGATCGCCAACCTGAAGGCGACGCTCGCGGCGGGCCAGCAGGCAATTCTGCTGCACAACCGCCGCGGGTATGCGGTCTACCTGCGCTGCACCACGTGCGGTCTGACGGTGCGTTGCACGCGTTGTGGCGGTCATATGGTGTATCACCGCAGTGATGCGCTGATGAAGTGCCATCGCTGCGGGCATCAGCACGAGGTCCCCGACCACTGTCTGGACGAAACCTGTCGTGGACAACTGCAACGCACGGGGCTGGCGATTCAACGGCTGGAAGAGGAGTTGAGACGCACCTTCCCATCGGTGCGGCTCCTGCGGCTGGACAGCGACACGATGCGCCACCGCGAGGACTATCGTGTGGCCCTGCAACGCTTCGAGGCCGGAGAGGCCGACATCATGCTCGGCACGCAGATGGTGGCCAAGGGCCTGGACTTCCCGGCGGTGCGTCTGGTCGGAGTGATCGACGCCGACGCCGCCCTGTGGCTGCCCGATTTCCGCGCCGCCGAACAGGCCTTCCAGCTACTGGTGCAAGTAGTGGGCCGGGCCGGCCGGCGGGAAGGCGACTCGCTGGCCTTGGTGCAGAGCGCGGACGCCGAATCGCCGGCGATTCGGCACGGGATTCGCATGGACTACGAGTCGTTTACGTTGTCCGAGCTGGCCGTGCGTAAACAGCTCTTCGACCCGCCCTTCGCCCGGCTGGTGCGATGCATCTGCCTGGACAACCGACCCGGGCGGGCTCGGGCGGAGGCGGCGCGGTTGACGTCCGCGTTGCGCGTGCTAGCGGGCCGCATAGATGCCGGTTTGCGTGTGGACGACAGTGCGCCATGCGTGATTCCGCGGCTGCGCGATATGTTCCGCTATCATGTCCTGGTGCGCGCCCCGCGTAATGGCAGTGCCCAGCGTTTGCTGCATGAGGCCACCCGCGCGAAGCTGCTGTCGCCGAACGTACAGCGGTTCACGATTGACGTCGATCCGATGGACATGCTCTGAATGAGCCGTATCGTGGCTGCCGCTACGGAGAAACGCGCTCCCTCAAGGCCCGACAGGCTCTTAGCCCGGATAGCCGGGAGGCGGTGTTTGTGTCAGGCGGCTAAGCGAACGAAGCGCGACGTAGGGGATATAGCCTCTGGCTGCCGCGTTTTGATGGGCTTCGGCGACGTTCGCCGCCTGTTGGGCATAGTCGACCGTTATGACTACCTTGCCGGCGTCGAGGAATGGCTGCAGCGTGCGTTCGTAGAATGCGGTGGAGTAGCCGTCGCCGGTAGCCGGCATGCGTACGTCGCCGCTGTTGGTGTCGGCCCAGATAGTGTCGGCGTCGCCGTCGAAGTAGATTTGCTCCTGTCCGATGGCGTCAACAATGGCGAGGTAACCGCTGTCGAGTTCGGCGAGTTCCGAGGCGTTTTGGGGAATGATCAGGAAGTTGGGATTCTGGTTACGCGCGTAGGTGCGAATCTCGCGGATGAACTTGACCATTTCCTCGATAGGATCGACGCCGGCGGCTTGGGCAGCGGCCATGACTGCCGTGTCTGAGTAGGCCTCGACCCAGTCCATGTAGATGCCGTCGAAGCCGTCGTCGAGGGCCTTCTGCAGCATGCTGTTCGTGTTATTGATGAGGATGTCTTTCCAGCGCGTGTCCCAGAACGCCACGGGATAGTTACCGGCCCAGCCGTCCGGATCGGGGCGGACCATGAAGTCGGGCGTTCCCAGTTGGCTTTCCGTCGGGGCGACCCAGTCGTTTTGCCAGTAGTACCGCCAATCCTCGGCTTCTCCAATATCGATGTACGCGACCACCAGCTTGGTCTTGCCGGCGACGGAGGCGGACGAGGCGTGCAACCGGGAGACCATGCTCTTGGCGTCGAACGTCGGATTGTCGCGGTCGGTGTTGGTCGGTTCCAGGACGAGCAGGTCGTAGGCGGAATTCACCAGGGCGTCGATGGCGCCGTCGTTCTCAATACCCTGAATCTGGTACGCCCAGAAACGCACGTCTTTCAACGCGATCATGGTTGACGCAGCGTCGCCGGGCGTTGGGGGGCAACCCGCGACCAAGAGAACGACCACCAGAGCGAGCAGTGGAGCGATCAGCAGACGGCGATTATGGCGCATCGTGCACCTTTTTGACGGGCTCATTCAGCAGCCGCGAGCAACACGGGATGCGTCGCTTGAATCGCGAAGCCGTTCTTGGAGCCGAACCGTCGCTCAAGATAGTGCGGCGATTTCCGGCAGACAAGTCTTGGCGCGTAGTCGGCCATGGCGTCTTGCATGTTCTTGCAAGAATGGAGGTTACGTCAGCGCGCCGGTCAACGCAGCGGGAGGATTTTAAGATGAACAAGCGCTACGCGGCTGCAATTCGCGGCACCCGGTGCCTAGAATCCGAGCCGCGACCGTAAGGGAGTGGTTGCCGAGAAACCGCGTGCTTACGCGCACGCCTGGGTTTTGCTGTCCAACTCTGGACGGTTCTGGGATGGGTTCTGAATAGCTGTCCACGATTGTGCAGCGCAAGGGGCGTGTCCGCCGAGTAGAAAGCGCAGGGAGCCGCGGGCCTGAAACGCGCGCGGCCCGGCGACCGGCTTCGGCACACCGCTCCCCCCCCCGACGGTCGCGGCTCGGTCTTGTTCGTCTGGATGTTCCTTGATTCAGTCCTCAAGCAGCGGCGCGGCGGGGTTGGCATCCGGACCGAAGTAGCGCAGCACAACCAGCGGCTCGTGTTTGGATGTGTTCTCGAAGGCCACTCCGGCGTCGGCGCGGGCGGCCGTGACAAACACCTCATCCGCGGTCAGTTGCCCATAGCGAATGTGCGTGGGGCATTCCAGCGTCGTGCCGTGGATCGATCCACGGCCCTGCGTGACGATCAGACCGTATGCACCGCCGTCGCGGATCGTTACGCTCACACCTGGATCGAGCGTCAGCTCCTTGGCAGTGAACAACTGCCGGCCATTGATTTGGCCGTACACAACCCAGCGGTCAACGTACCCCTCACTCGCCGAGTCCGCAACCGGGATCGGCTCCAGGACGTGGTGCCGGCGAAACTCCGGGTCCGTGTTGGCCGCCCAGTCGATCAGGTCGACGATGAAGTCCAGATCGTCGTGCTTGTCCGGGGGAATGTCCTTGGTCAGCAACTCGCGCGGAACGGGCCGATCTTCGACGACCGATTGAAACATGGCGAACACATCGGAGGCCCATTGCGGCTCGAACGTGAGCAGCGAACCCGGAGCGTGCAGAATGCCCGGCCCGACAAGCCACCCCGTCCCAGGACGCAGGCGATAGGCCTTCGACAGATCGAGAATGCCGTTGTCGCCAGCATCCCAACGTTCGAGACAGCGGCGGACGTCGGCTTTCGTCGTGCCGGGTTCCAACCCCAGGAAGGTGTACGGGAAGCGGTTCTCCACGTGGTTCATCTGCGGCGGGAAGTAGTACGCCTCCGGCTTACCCTGCTGACCTACCAGGGCAGCCTGCTCGTCGTTCTGATGCAGGTGATGCGGGATCGGCCCCATGTTGTCGAAGAACTTGCCAAACACGGGCCAGCGCTGATAGCGCTCCCAGAGGTCCCTCCCGACGATATCCGCACCTACCGCAGCGATGGCGTCGCGCAGCGTGAAACGTCGACCCTCGTGCACGACATAGCTCAGACCCTCGTCGGGCGGTGCACCGGGGTTGTCGGCGGGTATCGTGGAGGATAGCCAGCGCTCGTCGATACCGCCGCGCTGGGCGCCGAGCGCATACAGATCTTCCTCGACGAGCTTCAGCCGGCGGCCGGGGTGCAGAAAGGAGCGGGGCACCCAGTTGGGGGCCAGGCGCAGGACGCCCTCGCCCTGCTCGAGCGCGGTCCGTGCGAGTCTTGTCACGGCGGTGGTGCCCATGGCGGTCTCCTGGCACGCGGCGCGAGGGTCCAAGCTGGGCCGCTAAGGGCAGATAAGCCGCCGGTTCGTGCGCGTCAAGGTCGGCGGGGCAGCGCGGCCTCCGCAGTTGCAGTTGAATTCCATAGGCGCGATGGCGCGGATTGCTCGTGCTGGAGATCGGAAGCTGAGGTGGCTGGCGGGTTGGAGTCCGCCGGCTGCTAATCGTCCTCGTCATCCCCCCCCCCGCGGCGGGCGGTGATGACACGCTCGATATCCGCGGCGGACTTGCCCTGCTCAAGCATCTTGCGCATCAGGGCGGCGTCGTACTCGGCTTCGCGGATGTGCCGCCAGTGATACGTCACGATCCCGACGATCACGATCAGCGCGACGGTCAGCAGCGACAGAACGGGGATGACGAGCTCGACCCGCGTCACAACATCCCAAACGCTCGTAGCAAGAACTGGCATCGTCGTTCTCCAAGCAAGTCGCCGCTGCTACGTCACGGTATTCGCGGCGCCGCGCGGATTATTGCCGTATTCCGCAGATTGTCCGATAAGCCGGAGTGGCTGTCCACGGCGGCACGCGCTGGTCTGGAACCTATCGGATCTACCCGGAGGCTGGCAGCAGAAACGAGTCATGCGCGTCAGTTGACCGTTTCCCGGTCACCGCTCCCTCACGGTCGCGGCTGCTCCGTAAATTTCTGATTTTCATCCCCCGAGGGTGCGGCGGAAGCCCCATGGGAACTCGGAAGGAGGTCTGGGGACAGGTCCTACAGCTCTACGCCTAGTTGTTGAGCCGCGGCATTCACCGTCTGGTCGATCAGCGTGGCGATCGTCATCGGCCCGACGCCGCCGGGAACGGGCGTGATCAGTGAGGCCGGCTCGATCGCGGCTTCGAAGTCGACGTCGCCGATGTTGCCTTCGTTGTACCCGGCATCGACGACCACCGCGCCCACTTTCACCCAGTCGCCTTGCACGAAACGCGGGTGTCCGACGGCGGCGATGAGGACGTCCGCGTTGCGCACGATGCTCGGGAGTGAACGCGTGCGCGAGTGACACAATGTCACAGTCGCATGGGCGTTGATCAACAGCGAGGCCATCGGGCGCCCCAGGATCGGGCTGCGGCCGATCACGACGGCGTGGGCCCCATCGAGTTCCACGTGGTACTCACGCAAGAGTTGCATGATGCCCGCTGGCGTGCAGGGGATGAAGGCCGGCAAACCAAGGATGACGCGGCCGAGGGTGGCGGACGTAACGCCATCGATGTCCTTCTCGACCGGGATGGCCTCGAAGGCAACCCGCTTGTCGATCGGCTTGGGAACCGGGTGCTGCACGAGGATGCCATGCACCGCATCGTCATCGGCGAGCTTCCTGATCTCGGTCACGAGCTGTTCAGTCGTCGTACCGTGCGGCATCTCGAGCGCGAGTGATTTCATCCCGACGTCTTCGCAGCGCTTGCGTTTCATCCGCACGTACGTGGCTGAGGCCCGGTCATCGCCCACCAGCACCGTGGCCAAGGCCGGCGTCACACCCTTGCTGGCGCTGATCCGCGCCACCCTCTCCGCCGCGCTGGCCAGCACACGTTTAGCCAGTGCGCGTCCATCCATCAGTTTGGCTTTGTTGACGTTTGTCATAGCCGGAGAATACCCGCTGCGGCCGGGGCTGTCAGGAAGAGCAGAGCGTGCCAACGGCAGACGCTTGACGCCGGTGTGGCTGTAGCAATGGCAGCGGAACGTCCTGTCAAATCTTGTAGCCGCCCGGGCAGGGTTGCGGTGTGCGTTGCTGGGGCCCAGTAGAATCAGGCTGTGGAGCTTGGTGCTTCACGTTGGGTGCCGAACCACCGCGAAGCCTCCCTGCAATTTGGAGGGCCAGTCCATGACCACACGCCGCGAATTCCTGCGTTACACGGCCGCCAGCGCCGCGGGGCTTTGCCTGGTTCCGGCGCGGCTGGCGGCACTGGTCCAGGATGCCGCCAACCCGCGAATCGTAGCGGACATTCCCGTTCTAACGCTGAAAGGCAAGCCGCGCGAGCGCGGGCGAATCCACGGCGAAGCGCTCCGGGACAAGATCCACGCGGTCTTCGAACGGCGGAAAGGCGAGTTTCGGCTGCCCAATGGCACCCACGGAGCGGACGCCATCGCGAAGTTCGTAGCGGACACAGCGTTCCACGAGGCGATGAAGAAGTGGACGCCGGGATTGCTCGAGGAGACCCGCGGCATCGCCGAGGGCGCGGGGCTGCCGTACGACCACGTGTACGCGATGCAGCTCATCGACGAGCAGTGGTGGTACGCCGCCAACGCGCACATCCGTGCCGCGCAGGCGCAGGAAAGTGATGAGCGCGACAAGTGTAGTGTGGCCGGCGTGTCGAAGACGGCACAGGGGCCGGCGATTCTGGCGCAGAATCTGGACCTGCTGGCCTCGTCGTGGGACGCGACGGTCGTGTTGCGCATACAACCCGCCGACTCCGACCTCGAAGCGCTGGTGGTGACCGACGCCGGCTTCATCGGCGCGAACGGGCTCAACAACCGCAGCATCGCCCTGGTGGTCAACGCCCTGCTGCAACTGGACAATTCGCCGCACGGGCTGCCGGTTTCATGTGTCGTACGCGGCGTGCTGGATTGCCGCACGCTGGATGAGGCGGAGAAGTTTGTGCGTGGGGTCAGGCATGCCTCCGGGCAGGCCTACGGGATCGGCGACGCGCAGCGCGTGGTCTGCTACGAGTGCTCGGCGCACAAGGTCGTGCCGTTTGTGAAACGCGACGGCGCAGACCGCTTTGCGCACACGAATCACCCGCTCGTCAACGATGACCGCGGCCTAATCGGCCAGCGCATGGCCGCCCGCGAAGGCCAGGGCACGTCGAATTCCGAGGTGCGCTACGAGTGTGCCACGCAGCGCCTGGCCCGAGGCGACGGGCCGGCCAAGGTCGACACGTTCAAGGCTCTGCTCGGCTCGCACGATGACGCGCGCAATCCGATCTGCAATCACTACGCCCCCGGCCGTGGCTTCACGGCGGCCTGCACGATCTTCGAACTCGGCGCGACCCCGAGAATGCACATAGCCGGCAACCCGCCCTGCAAAGCACCGTTCAAGGTGCTTGGTTTCTAGAACATATCCCAAGGCCCTTTCCGAGCCGCGACCGTCAGGGAGCGGTTGTGAAGAAACCGCTGGCCTACGCGCGCGGATCGGTGCTCCTGCCGACTTCTGGGCAGTTTTGGGATGGGTTCCGGGGTGGCGCGCTACCCCACGCTTTCCAAGGCGGGCCACGGGGTATCCACCAATTCACAGTGGGGGACGAAGCGAACCCGGGTCGGTGCCCCGCGGCTAGAGCCGTGCGGTACCCGCCAAAATGTCCGAGTGCACGCAACTAATCTCTGCTTGGCTTGCTCGCCACCAGACCGAACATCAGCGGCACACTGGGCACGCCATCCGGCGGGTACATCCGCCGGCCGAGGGCCGTGCGCATGTTCTCGAAGAGCATAGCCCCGTTGGCGTATGGGTACTCGCGGAACCGCTCGATCCGCAGGCCGGCGTTGAGCAGGCTCCCGAAAAGTGCCCCCAGATGCCACTGGAACTCGTAGGCCGGATGCGGATTCTCGAAGTCGCGCACCCCCTCCTGGTAGCCGGATGGTGCCAGCGCGGATCCCGCAGCCGCCACGTAGTCCTGGATGCCCTTATCCCACTTCTGCGGTTGGCCATCGCCAAAGTACGGGTAGCTCAGCTCGAAACGCTCGTTGAACATCATGGACACAGGGTGGAAGTCCACGATCACGAAGCGGCCCCCGGGCTTCAGGATGGCGACTATGGCGGCAGCCCAGCGCGCGAGATCGGAAAGCCAGCAGATGCTGCCATACGAGCAGAAGACAATCTCGAACTGCTTGTTGTGCTCACACGCGGCAGCGAGCCAGTCGTACACGTCCGCGCGGTGAAATGTGGCGGCGATCCCGGCGTCGCGCGCCAGCTCCCGGGCAAACCGGATGGCCTCGTCGCTGATGTCAACGCCGGTTACCGACGCGCCGAGCTGCGCGAGGCTCAACGTGTCCTGGCCGGCATTGCATTGCAGGTGCAGCAGGCGTTGATCGGCGACGTCGCCCAGCAACTCCATCTCTTCCGGAAACAGGGTGCTGCCGCCGCTACGCAGAAAACAGGCTTGGTCCACCTTGTGGCTGTTGTGCGCCGCGGTGGCGGCGTTCCAGGATATTCGGTTGGCCTCGTGCAATTCGGTGTCGGGCGACTCAGCCATCGCGGGCTTCCCAGGAGCTCGATATCAACCGGGACGTCGCGTCTGACTCTAGCGAGCCGGCCCCCGTGCTGGCAAGTCGTCCGGGGCGCGCCCCCCGGCTGCTTTGTCCCCGCCGGCGCGGTTCGTGCGAGGCGGAAACCGCCCCAACTGAACGTCAGGTCGGGCTTGCCCAAGCCGCGGCTCGCCACGCATTCATCACGGAGGGCGCACGCGAATCCGCAATCGCGACAGGCGCGCATCGTGCCGCTGGTCGGCCCGGTCGGGTTTGCGCTGCGGCTCTCGGCATAATAGTCTTCGCCGTACCAGTCCCAGCACCACTCATACACGTTGCCGCTGATGTCGTGCAGACCGAGCTCATTCGGGGCGAAGCTGCACACCGGCGCTGAGCAGGCGTCGCCGTCCTCGAGCGCATTGCCCATCTCGAAACTGCCGCCGCAAACAAGAGCCGTCTCCGGCGTCCGCGCTGCGCAACCCATGGCAACGATGCTGGGCAAGACCAGTGACCACAATGCGCGCATGTGCGTCTCATGCCTGGACAGATGAAACCGGCACCACACTGCCCCCGGACAGCAGCGGCGCTCCGCAATGTTATTCGGCGTGGCCGCTGGCGCGCTCGACCTGGGCCAATGCGGGAATGTTCCTCTTGCGATTCCAGGCTATCCGCCGGAGACTCATGGCATGTACGCGGAAGATCAGGCGGATGTGCTGGTTCGGCGCGCCCGGCGCGAGGACGCCGCGGCGATTGCGTTTGTGCTGCGCGAGTCGTTTGCGGAATACACCGACCGCTACACACCGGCGGCGCTGGCCGCAACGGCACCCACCGAGGAAGAAGTCCACGTGCGCATGATCGAGGGACCGGTCTGGGTCGCCGAGCGCGCGGGGCTGATAGTGGGCACGGCCTCGGCGGTGGTTGAGAGCACCGGCGTGTACATTCGTGGGATGGCAACCGCCCCACCGGCGCGCGGCCGGGGCATCGGGCAGTTATTGCTGGAGGAGATCGAGGTCTTCGCGCTGACCGTCAGCTTGTATCGCCTCTACCAGAGCACACCGCCGTTTCTCGAACCCGCCATCCGGCTCTATGAGCAAGCCGGCTTCCACCGTATTGCGGACGGACCACATGATCTGCACGGCACGCCGGTGTTCACGATGGAGAAGATCCTGCGACCGAGTGATCTCGAGTGAGGATGCAGCCATGGCCGATGACCAGCAGTGCGTCACAAGCACGGACCAGGACCAGGTACGCACCATCACGCTCAACCGCCCCACCGTGCTGAATGCCTGCAACCGCGCGTTGCTCGCCGCACTTGGCGAGGCGGTTACCGCGGCGGCGGTGGACCGCAGTGTCCGCTGCCTGCTGATCACGGGCGCCGGGCGGGCGTTTTGCAGCGGGCAGGACCTGGTCGAACTGAAACAGCGGGTCGAGGCCGGCAGCCCGATTAATCTCGAACAGCGCCTGCGCGAGCGCTACAACCCGATCATCAGTACGATCCGCACCATGGCGAAACCGGTCGTGGCTGCGGTGAACGGCGTGGCCGCCGGCGCCGGGGCCAGCCTGGCCCTGGCGTGCGATCTGCGCGTCGCGGCCGAGTCGGCGACGTTCATCCAGGCGTTTGTGCGGATCGGCTTGGTCTCGGATGCCGGCAGCACTTTCATGCTGCCGCGGCTCGTGGGGGCGGCGCGCGCGGCGGAATTGGCTTTCACGGGGCGTACGCTGGACGCCTCCGAAGCCCAGCGAATCGGGCTCGTCAACAGGGTCGTACCGGACGAAGAACTGCCTGCGGCGGCGGTGGAGTACGCGGCACAACTCGCAGCCCTGCCGACCCGGGCCGTCGGCCTGATGAAACAGATGCTCAACGCGGCGTGGGCGGCGAATCTGGACGAGCAGCTCGAACTGGAAGCCCGCCTGCAAACCACGGCGACGCAGACGGAAGACCACCAGGAGGGCCTCGCGGCGTTCTTCGAGAAACGTCCGGCTCAATTCGCGGGGCGTTGAACACCAGTGCCCCAGACGCACGACGCCCCCAATAATCCCAACAGGCTGCTGTGACATCCGTTGGTCGCGTTCCGCAACAAGACCAATGCCCGAAAGCAGAGCTGCCAACTCTCGCTTTGTCATGCCGTCCGCCGCCGCAACATCAACGACTTTGCTGCCACAAGCAGCAACGCCGTCGCTGGCTCGGGGACCTATCCACGCCACCGGCGAGACCGAAGACGCAACCGGATGCCAGGAGCAAGAGCGCGCCAATCATGGCCGGTTGCCTCTAGTACTACAACGCTACAACGCTCCGACAGGAATGCAGAACTCGTTGTCCTAAAAGGTGTTACATTCGTCTGGCGGTGCTCGCTAGACCGGGCGCAACGCCGTCCGCAACCGGCCTTGCCGTGAACTGTGTTGGGTCCGACGATTACGGCCCAGTATCCGCTGTCGAGACCCAGCAGCCCGCCACAAGTTCTAGCGTTGTAGTACTAGTGCTCTGTCACGTTTGAGTTTTCGGGTACAGCCGTCGCAGTTTGATACGCGCATCGGCAGTTGTGAATTGCCAATCGATCGTCGCTCGTGCGGTGTTGCGGTTCTTTTGCCAGCGCGCGACGCGCGCGGCGAGCATTGGCTGGTCTGGAACGCGGTCGCCCAGACACTGCCGTGACAAGACGCTCAACTCGATCTCAGCCATATTCAGCCAACTTCCGTGCTTCGGCGTATGCACAATCTCCAGCCGATCGATCAACCGCCGGGCCGCGGCTGGTTCGAACGCTTCGTAGAGCGACGCCGGCGAGTGGGTGTTTAAGTTGTCCATCACCAGCGTCACCCGTTCGGCACGCCGATAGTGAACCTCTAGCAGCATGCGAATCTGGTCGGCCCAATCGCAGCGCGTTCGCCGATCGGTTACCGCAACGCGGCGACGACCCGCCAACGGCTCACAGAACATGAACACGTTCGCCGTGCCGTTCCGCTCGTATTCGTAGTCGAACCGTTCCGGCTGGCCCGGTCGCGCCGGCTGCGGCAGGCGCGTCTCTCGCACCAATTGCTTGCTGGTCTCGTCCATGCAGACCACCGGACGCTTCGGATCGTACGGCCGCTGATAAACCTCCAGCACATCCTCCATCGCGCAGACAAACGCGGCGTTCTGCTCCGGCGGAATGCACCACATCCGTTTACGCCAGGGCTTCAGTTCGTTTTTTGAAGCGTTCGCCGTACCGTCTCATGCGAGATCGAATCCACGATGTTTAGTTCCACCAGATGATCAGCCAGCATTCGTAACGTCCAGCGTGGACGGCCCTGCGGCGCTTTCGAGCAGCAGATCGCCGTCAGCCTCGCCGCTTGCGCGCCATCGAGCAGCCGCGCCCGCGACGGCCGACACTGCCTCTTACGTTCCAACGCGGCTTCCAAACCCTCCTCCACGAACCGCCGCCGGATGTTCTCGACCGTCCGCGCCGTGATCCCCAGCCCCTCGGCAATCCGGGCGTCCGTCCAGCCGGGTCCGTCTGCCGATTGGTCCGCCTGCAACAGCACCCGCGCATGCATCAACTTGGACGCCGCCCGCTTCCCCACCGACACTATCCGCTCCAGTTCCTCACGCTCCGTCAACTCGAGCCGAACCACGTATCGCTTGTTGGGCCTTTTCACCACGCTCCTCCATGATCCAAACCCGTAGCCATCCTTGACCACTGGTACATACCGGTCCCTCAACCAACTCGAAATGTCAAGCGTGACAGAGCACTAGAACCTATCCCAAAACTCTGTCCGAGTTCTCATGGGGCTTGCGCCGCACCCCAGACATCCTGACCTGCGGCGGTGTTTCACTTCATTTGTAGGGGTTTTTGGACAGGTGTCTTCGGCGGTTTGAATGCGCGGTTTTCCGGCGGTTTAGGTCGTAGTAGGGGATCTGGTTCTCCGCGCGTATAAGCGCTGGATCTGGTTCTCTCCCCCGGCGCAAGCCTCGTGGATCTGGTTTTCTCCTGGATCTGGTTCCCCCTGAACAACCGACCCGGATCTGTTTCCCCCTCCCGGGCGCATGCCCTGGATTTGGCTCCCCCCAAGCGCATACCGTGGATGTGGTTCTCGCCCTGAATCTCGTTGCCGCCGACAGCAGGCCGGATGCGGAGCAGACCACTGGATCGCCGATGGCCAGCGTGACCGATGATCGCGTGACCATCCACCGATCGGTGCGGTAGAACAAGGCTACCACCGAGAAGGCGAAGCCCAGGCCTGCAAAGGGTTAACAAGCGGACCTGGGCTTCTGTGTCACCGCCAAAGCGATAACACCACATTCAAGCTGAGTATCGCCGGCGGTGGCCCCCGCGTCCAGCCCTCGGTGGCAGGAGCTCGACTATCGAGGAGAGCCACCGGATGTTCAACTGCGCACGATGCCACCGGCTGGTGGTCATCTGCACGCGCTGCGACTGCGGGCAACGCTACTGCTCGGCCCACTGCGGCCAGGTGCAGCGGAGACGAAGCGTCCGCGAGGCAGGAAGGCGCTACCAGCGGACGCCCCTGGGGGCCCGCAACAACGCCGCCCGCCAGAAGCGTTGGCGAGTGCGAATTGTAACAACCGTAACGCATCACCCTTCCCCGGCTCAGAATCATCTGCGAGAAGAACCTCCTGGCGAAAATGTCCACAAGGAGGCCTGGGATGCGACATCGAACCGTACGCTTGTCATCTCCCACCGTATGCCGGCCACGATTCCGGCCGGCGAACCGGGCCGGCGCTGCGACTTCTGCGGCCGGCCGTGCGGCTCGTACACCCGTATGGGCACCCTCAGTGCCGAACGTCGGCGCGGATGGCGCCCTGATCTTCGGCGATGAGGTGCACGTTCCATGATCTCGCCAAAACTCGAAGCGGAAATCCTCCGACTCTATCACGCCGAGAAGTGGCGGGTCGGCACCATCGCCGGTCAGTTGGGTGTCCACCACGGCGTGGTCAGGCGTGTGCTCGCCCGAGATGGCGCAGAGGAGCCCAAGCGGTCTCGGGCGACACGGCTGGACCCCTACATCCCGCTCATCATCGCCACGTGGAAGCAGTATCCCAAGCTGCTGGCCAGCCGGCTCTACGAGATGTGCCACCAGCGCGGCTACCGGGGCAGCCCCGATCACTTTCGGCACATGGTCGCTCCCTATCGTCCCAAGCCCACGGCCGAAGCGTACCTTCGTCTCAAGACGCTGCCAGGTGAGCAGGCCCAGGTCGACTGGGGGCACTTCGGCAAGCTGACCATCGGCCACGCCGCTCGTTCGTTGCTGGCCTTCGTGATGGTGCTCTCCTACTCGCGGCGCATCTTCCTGCGCTTCTTCCTCGGCCAGCAGAGCGAGAACTTCCTGCGTGGCCACCAGGCGGCGTTTGGCGCCTGGGGCGGTGTGGTGCGCGTCGTGCTGTACGACAACCTCAAAAGCGCGGTGCTCGAGCGCCGGGGCGATGCCATCCGCTTCAATCCGCTCCTGCTGGAGTTCGCCCGGCACTACCGCTTCGCCCCGCGGCCGGTGGCGGTCGCCCGCGGCAACGAAAAAGGACGCGTGGAGCGATCAATCGCCTACATACGCCGGGCCTTCTTCATGGCCCGCCGCTTCAGGGATGTAGATGATCTCAACCGCCAGGCGCAGGAGTGGTGCGACGGGCCGGCATGCCAGCGCCGCTGGGTGGAGGACGATCGCCTGACTGTGCGCGAGGCCTTCGAAAAGGAGCGTCCGCTACTCTTGCCGCTACCGCCGGCACCGTTCCCTACCGACGAGCGGCGCGAACTTGAGGTGGGCAAGACGCCTTACGTCCGCTTCGACCACAACGATTACTCGGTGCCGCACGAACTGGTGCGCCAGACCGTGGTGGTGGTGGCCAGCCTCCAGACAGTGCGAATCATGCACCGGAGCACGGTCGTGGCCGAGCATGACCGTGGCTTCGACCGCCGCCGGCAGATCGAGGACCCAGCGCACATCGAGAGGCTCGTGGAACATAAACGCCAGGCCAGAGCGCACCGCGGCCTGGACCGCCTTGCGGCGGCGGCGCCGGCCAGTCGGGAGTTACTGACTTGTCTGGCACAACGCGGGGCCAATCTCGGCAGTGCCACGGCGCGACTGCTGGGCCTGTTGGACGAGTTCGGTGCCGCCCGGCTGGAGCAGGCCATCGGCGAAGCCATAGAGAAGGACATCCCGCACCACCACGCCGTCCGGCAGATTCTCGAGCGGCAGCACCGGGCCGAAGGCCGAAGGCCCGCGCTGCCCGTGGAACTACCCGATGATCCCCGGGTGCGCGAGCTGACCATCCGACCGCACACGCTTGAAAGCTACGACGCACTGACCCGAGACATCGTCGACCCACAGGAGCCCAACGACCACGGTGAATAAGGCACAGACAACCTCGACCACCAGGAGAACCATGACCATGGCGAGCCATCCAACCATGACGAGTAAGCCTGACCAACTGGCAGACCGCGCCCGGCGCCTCGGGTTGTATGGACTTCTGGCTCGCTGGCAGGAACTGGGAAACCAGCCCTGGGTCCCAACCCTGATCGACTGTGAGGAGGCCGAACGCGGCCGGCGGAGCTTGGAACGACGCATCCGCACATCCAAAGTCGGCCGCTTCAAGCCCGTCGCCGACTTCGACTGGTCCTGGCCGGATAAGATCGACCGGCCACTCATCGAGGAACTGATGCAACTGGGCTTCGTCGAGGAGGCGACCAACGTCATCCTGGCCGGGCCCAACGGCGTGGGCAAATCGACGATCGCCCAGAACATCGCCCACCAGGCCTTGCTGCGCGGTCATACGGTGCTGTGCGCCACAGCCAGCGCCCTGCTCAACGATCTGGCCGCCCGGGACACCTCCAGCGCCCTGGCCCGCAGACTGCGGCGCTACACCAGACCCGCGGTGCTACTGGTAGATGAAGTCGGCTATCTCTCCTATGACAGTCGCGCTGCGGATCTGCTCTTCGAGGTGGTCAGTCGCCGCCACGAGCAGCGGCCCATCATCCTGACCACCAACAAACCCTTCGCC
>JAHJAR010000047.1 GCA_018814045.1 Planctomycetota bacterium
GCGCGGCCCCTTCCGTTGGCAGCGCCCCGCCATATGCCAGGGCAATCTCGATCTGGAATGGATTACCACGATAGACGGCCGGGCTGCGCGTCGTCGCGGTGAAGAACTCGGCCTTGACCTCTTTGAGCAACCCGGCCAGCAGCGCCCGCACTCCGATCGGGGCCAGGCAGTTGGTCGGCGGTGCCATGACGCGCACGCTCTGCATCGCCGTATAGAGCGCCTCCACGTCATGTGTACCGATCTGCGTAGGTCGCGCCCGTGGGCTGAGCCGGGCCTGCTCGCAGATCTGGTGGGCCACGCGCGCGGTCACGCGGCTGAACTCGTGTTGCAGAAAGCCGCTGAGGCTGGGGATGCGCTCGCCTTTCCTGGCCGGCTTGGCATCCTTGAGCATCTTCATCAGCACGCCGAGCTCGATGCCGTGCGGGTGAGGTTTGATTTCACTGGTCTCCGCGGGCAGCTCTGTGCCGGCCCGTGAGAAGTCCCGGTGTTCACCAGTGGGAGTGCGGAAGTGGATCTGCGCGTGCGGGTTGGCGATGGCCGTCTGCTCGATGTACTCGTCGAGCGACTGCCGCCCCTTGGCGTACGAGGCGGCCAGCTCGATGGCAACCTCGGTCCCCCGCTCCCAAGCCACCTCAACGACGTCGTCCACAATCACCTGCGGCCGGTTCTTCGAGGTGTCCATCTGCACCTCGAAGTAGTGCGCCTCCTTGCGCGGACTGGTGCGCGACGTGATTTTCACGCTCTTGCCCGTCGTCAGCATACCGTACATGCCGGCGGCGGATATGCCGATGCCCTGCTGGCCGCGAGACATCTTCAGGCGATGGAACTTCGAGCCGTACAGCAGCTTGCCGAAGATGTTCGGTATCTGTCCCTTGACGATGCCAGGCCCGTTGTCGCGCACGGTCACCCGGAACCGCTCCTCGGCGAGCTGCTCGACGGACACGTGCAACTCGGGCAAGAGACCCGCTTCTTCGCAGGCGTCCAAGCTGTTGTCGACCGCTTCCTTCACCGTCGTCAGCAGCGCCTTGCGCTTGTTGTCGAAGCCCAGCAGGTGGCGGTTCTTGGCAAAAAACTCCGACACCGAAATGTCGCGCTGTTGGCCCGCCAGCGTCTCGGCCGTCACCGCGCGACGCGCCCGCACGCCGCGCGCCGGCCCGCGCTCCGGTTCGGCGGCAACACGCTCGGCGTCCTTGGCGGTTCGGGTCTCCGTCGCCACCGGTTTGGTGCTCCGGCTGGCCTGCATCGCCTCCTTCTCCTCGGACTCTTCGGCACCCGGCAGATGGATCGGCCGCGCGAGAGTTCCCACCGGGATCGGCGCAGCCTGCAACGAGTCAAACAGGCTGGGTGTCTCGAACGCGAAATCTCGTCCCTTGCGCGCGGGTGGTGCTGCCATCCCTGGCTCCCCTTTCTCCTGGTTCAAGCCAACCTATAGTAGCAACGCCGGCCAGCGTGTACAGTACGCGCCACGCAAACGAAACGAGAAGCGATGTCACTCAGTTCGAAACAACGCCGCGAACTGGCCGCCCAAGCCCATCACCTGAAGGCCCGCGTGACGGTGTCGGCAGACGGTCTATCCGCGGCGACGATTGCGCACGTTCGCACCGCCTTTACGCGGCAACCGCTGCTCAAGCTACGCATCCAGGCCGACAGCGCCGCCGAATCTGAGGCAACCGCCCGACAGCTCGCCGCGGCGATCCCCTGCGAACTGGTCCAGCGGGTGGGACGGGTGGTGGTGCTGTACCGGCCGGCTGAGCCCGAACTCGACGGCGACGTGTGACAATTGGCCCAAAGTGCCGATAACCTGATTGTGAGACCCGGACAATCAGCGAGGACCTGACATGGATCGCTTTCGACGCCTGGGAGTCTTCCTGGACGAGTCGCCGGCAGACGCGGAGGCACTCGCCTTCACCGGGCGCTTCGCCGCCCTGGCCGACTCCGAGTCGGTTCTCTGCATCCACGTGCGTGACCGGCGGGGTGAGGCGTCTGGTCCGGACCCCGAGGTGAGCGCGTTCGAAGCGCGCGTGCTGGCCCAACTCCCGGAAGCCGTGGCCAAGCGCACCAAGGTGGAAGTGCACAGCGGCTCCGGCATCGCGGAAATCCTGCGCAGCGCCCGCGACCTGGAGCTCGATTTGATCATCGTGGGCCGCCGGCTGCCCGCCGAGCAGATGGGGGTCGGCTCGACCTTCACGCGGCTGGCCCGCAAGGCTCCGTGCAGCGTGCTCATCGTACCCAACCACGTGCGGACCCACCTGAGCCGGCTGCTCGTGCCGGTGGACTTCTCCGAACACTCCCACCTCGCCGCCGAAACAGCGCTGGCGATCGCCCGCTCAAGCGGCGCGGCGCATCCCCAGGTTATCGTCCAGACCATCTACAGCATCGGCTACGGCTTCAAGAAGACCGCGGTCAGCCTGACCGAAGCGGTCGCGCGCCGCGAATCCGTGGCGCACCAGAAAATAGCGGAATTCGTCGCCAAGCTGGACACGAGCGGAGTCGAATTCGAGAGCATTTGCACCTGCTCAGAACGGACCGCGGACGCCGTCCACGAGTTGGCGGCCGTGCTCAAAATGGACGCGATCGTGGTCGGCAGCCGCGGGTTGAGCACGCCGGCTGTGGTGCTGCTGGGGGCAACCGCCGAGAAAATCCTGCTCTCCTCACCCCTGCCCGTGCTCGTCGTGAAGCGGAAGGGCGAGACCACGCATTTGCTCGATGCGCTGCTGGAGCGGATTTAGCCGCGCCGCACACGGTGCTCGGCAGCAGGTGCCCCCGCCGATGACCGCACCGGCAGACTTTCAATAGTTTTGAAACATTCAGCCTGTGCTGGACATCACACGCCGCCGGGCCATGATGGACGCCTGGCACACGCGCAACGACTCAGCGCGGTGGGATACCCCAGGCAGGAATCGCATGCTACGACTCGCAGAGTTGTATAGCCCCGTCGCGGCCGACATCGAGCGCAGCGCCCGGATCTTCCACGACGAACTGATCAGCGACCAGACACTCATCAGCGACCTCTGCCGCCACGTGGGCCAGTTCCACGGAAAGATGCTGCGACCGGCGCTGCTGCTGTTGACCGCGGATGCCTGCGGTGCGATGCAGCCCGAGCACCATACGCTCGCCGCGGTCGTCGAAATGGTCCACATTGCCACGCTCGTGCACGACGACGTGCTCGACGAGGCGGACATTCGCCGCCGCGCCGCCACCGTCAACCGCCTGTGGGGCAACGAGCGCGCCGTGCTGATGGGCGATTTCCTGATCAGCCACGCCTTTCATCTGTGCAGCAGCCTCGACTCGCAGTACGCCGCGCACCTGATCGGCCAGACGACCAACACGGTCTGCGAAGGCGAGATGATGCAGGTGGCTAATCGCGACAACTTCGAGCTGAGCGAAGACGAGTACCTCGACATCATCACGCGCAAGACCGCCGTCCTGATCGGCACTTGCTGTCTGCTCGGTGCAAAGTACGCGGACGCCGACGCGGAGCTGATCGAAGGCATGAAACACTTCGGACTTTCGCTTGGCATCGCCTTCCAGATCACCGACGACCTGCTCGATCTGACCGGCGACGAGGCGGAAGCCGGCAAATCACTCGGCCGCGACGTGCACAAGGGCAAGCTCACGCTGCCCCTGATCCACTTCCTGCGCGTCAGCAGCTCCCGCGAACGGGCACGCCTGCTCGGCATCCTGCGCGGCGAAGACCCCAAGCGCTACCGACAGGTCGCCAACCTGTTGCAGGACTCCGAAAGCGTTGAGTACGCCTACCAGACCGCCTACGCTCATATCGAGAACGCCCGCGCCGCGCTGGCCCTGCTGCCGCCGTCCGAGGCCCGCAGCAGCCTGACCGCTATGGCCGAGTTCGTCATCACACGCCGGCGGTAGCCCAGCCAGGACACCCCCCCCAGCAGCATTGTGTGCCACACGACGCCCCGGCGGTGCCAATGCCGGCGTACGACTGGGCCACCGCCGACCGGCCGCCAGTTTGCCCGCAATGGCCCGCGAGGCGGGCCAGCAGACCCGCCTCGCGGCGTTGAACATCTGTTGCGGTAACCGGCGTCCTACCCGCCAATTAGCAGGTCGACGAACGGATCAATGTCGAAGCCGTTAACGTCGCCATCGCCATTGATATCGCCCAGCATGTAGCTGCAGTCCGGATAGACCGGATCGTAGTACGACGGCCCCAGCAGCGCCAGGACAAACGGGTCGATGTCGAAACCGTTGATCTCGCCGTCGCAGTTGAGATCGCCCGGCACGGGGACGATGAGTCGTGCCCATTCGCTCGCGAACGGCCCGCAGTCGTCGGTGACCACCAGGTAGTAGTAACCGTTGTCGTCGTACTCGACCGGGTCGATCGCCAGTGTCGTGGTCGTGGCCCCGGTGATCCGGCCGTCATCGATCAGATCGACACCGTCCTTGCGCCACTGGTAGGTCAAACCACCCTGACCGGTCGCCGCGGCGGTAAACGTCACCGGCTCGCCGAAGAAGACGATCTGGTCTGCGGGGTGCAGGGTGAACTCGATCGTGTTCGAGCCGTAGAAGACGGTTCCAGCTTCACCCGCTTCCCAGCCCGTCCCGCCGCTGGCAGTAATCTGCGACATGCTCATTTGCAGATCACACGTGAAGACCGCGATCCGCCCACCGGCCCCGCCGCCAGAGACGCCGGCGCTGCCGGCGTTGCCGCCGTGCGCAGTGATGAAACCGGCGCCGGCCAGCGCGTCGGCCTCGATCAGGATGCTGCCGCCGGACCCGCCACCGCCGTTCTGCCCGCTACCGTTGTTGCCGTTGGCATTGACCTGGCCATCGACCTGGAAGCTGCCGCCAACGACAACGACGAGTACGCCGCCGCCGGAGCCACCGCTCGAGCCCGAGCCGCTACCGCCGCCACTGCCCATGTCGCGCGGCTTCTCCATGAAGCCATAGGGCGCGCCGCCGGGCGAGTAGTGGTTGTAGCCGTCACCACCCTTGCCGCCGTAGCCGGCGCCACTCCCGTAACCGGAATAAGCCACGCCGGCGCCCGGTCCCACTTGGGCCGCGTACCCCAGGCCGTCGGCCAGCAGGTAACCGCCGTCGTCGATGACCGCATCCTGCTGCACCGTCAGGGCGAAATCATCCGCCTGGCGTGCATGCGTCAAGCGGCCACCCGCGAGAATTCGCAGGTTGCTGACCGTCACCGGCTGGAGCGGATAGGCCACGGCTGCGTTCCCAATGCTCAGATCGAATACGCTGGGCGTCTCGAACGGCGTCCAGGCACCGGCGTCGCCGCCGTTATCCAGCAGCAATTCGCCAGTGGCCTTGCCGCTGGCCTTCGTGAAGATCGTCCCGGCGCCGCCGCACTGCCAGGCGGCACCACCATGCGCTGAGAGGACGCCGGCAAACGTGTTCGCGTCAAAGACGATCGCGATGCGACCACCGCCGCCGCCACCA
>JAHJAR010000344.1 GCA_018814045.1 Planctomycetota bacterium
CAGGGCCATCGCATTCTCAGGTTTATGGGGTTGGGCTCGTGGATCAGCAGGCTGAGGAGGTAGTCCTGATTCCAGCCGGCCAGCAGGCGGCGGGCTCGGATGCTGCGTGCTTGGGGCGGTCCGGTCTTGAGCAGGTTCAAGGCAATCCGGCTCAGACGCGAGAAGTTTTCGGCCGCGTGGCCGTTGCGGATTTCTTCGCCGCGGTGTCAAAGCTGCGGCGAATCGTCTGGCCGTCGACGGCGACCAGCCGGCCGACGCGGGCTTTGGCCAACTGCGTCACCCAGGCCAGAAAACGCCGCTCGAATAGGTCGGGGTCGAGTCGAGCGAAGACGCGGCCGAAGGTGTCGTGCGAAGGGATACCGTGGGGCCGGCGCAGAAAGGTGGCGAACCACTTGTGTTTACCGTGGCCAAACAGCGCAACGTCCTCCCAGCCGTCGGCGCCGCAAATCACGGCGCAGATGGCGATGACCAGGATGTCCAACAACTCGTGTCGGCGACCTTGCTTGGCGCGCGGGTCTTTCATGTCAGCAAGAAAGCGCAGTATGCCACGCGGGGCGTTGACGTCCATGCCAAAGCTCCTTCTCCAAGGAACCGAGCGGGTCCCTGCGTGGCCCCCGCAGTGCGTTGAAAAACTACTCACCCCGTCGCCGCGCAAGCGCAACCCGTACAAATACCGAACACTCAAAGTTCTACCAAGAGAATGCGATTGCCCTGGGGCGCCGGGATTGGGCCCGGAAAAGCGGTTGCCCACGCCGGGCATGGGCGTTAGACTATTGGGCTCTGTACAAAGACGGAGTTGGTGAAGTTATGCCGAAAATGAAAGCCCACAAGGGCCTGCGAAAACGCGTACGGCTAACCAGCACGGGCAAGGTGAGCCGCAGGAAGTCGTTTGCCGGCCACCTGATGAGCGGAAAATCCGGACGTCGCCGACAACGCTTGCGCCGCCAGGTCACGCTGGTGGGGGCGTGCGCCCGAAACGTGCGACGGGCACTGGCCGAAGGCTAGGCCTTTCCGGGGAAAAGGAGATCAAGCGATGCCTCGCGTTCGATCTGGGCACGCAACCCGACGTCGGCGGAAACGCGTGCTGAACGCCGCCAAGGGCTACCGCGGCGCCCGGAGCAAGTTGTTCAAGGTGGCCAAGCAAGCCGTCATCAAGGCGGGCCAATACGCCTATCGCGACCGCCTGGCTCGCAAGCGCGACTTCCGCGCCCTGTGGATCATTCGCATCAGCGCCGCCTGCGACGCGCGCGGGTTGTCCTACAGCCATTTCATGGGCGGCCTCAAGAAGGCAAACGTCTTCCTGAATCGCAAAATGCTCAGCGAGGTGGCGATCGCCGATCCGCCCGCCTTCGACAAACTGGTCGAGTTGGCCCGCGCGCACAGCACCGCCGCCGCCTAGAACGTCGCGCTGCACCCGAATGTCGGCTCACGGCCGCGGGCGCCGGCGGCCGCTTTTCCCCCAGCGCGGCCAGCCGCGATCCGCCGCTTGTCGGAAAGTGTCGGAGACCGCCATGGAACATAAGCTGATCCCGACTACCTGGCGCACCAAAGAGGGCTTGGCCGAAGTCATACGAACGCATGAACAGGATGGATGGAGCGTGGCGGCTCTGGGTTCGGCGTTCGGCGGGGAGCGCCTCGTGCTCCTCAAGGATGGCCAGGCCTACGAGCACGAAGTGCTCTCCGCCCTCTGGAAAACACCCGAGGGGATGGCGAAGATCATCGCCGAGAAGGAACACAGCGGCTGGCAAACGTGCGCCATCGGGGAGTGTTTCGGCAGCAACCTGCTGATTCTCAAGCGGCGGAAGTAACCGCCGACAGGCGGTCCGGGCGCCGCCCCGATACGCCGCGGGCCACTTCGCACATCGGACCCAGTCCGTGTAGAATCTCGCACGTCCGAGAATCGGGTGGTTTCACGGCTTGCCGCGCGCTGCCTGCGCGGGTTTCGGGAGAGGTCGATGGCGCTTAGCGAAGAAGCACAGGTCGAGCAGCTCACCAAAGAGTTCCGCGAAGATTTCGCAAAACTGCGGGCTGAGATCGGCAAGATGATCGTCGGCCACGCGGACGTGGTCGAGAGTGTCCTTGTCTGCCTATTTGCCGGTGGGCACACGCTGCTCGAGGGTGTACCAGGCCTGGGTAAGACCCTGCTGATCCGCACACTCTCCGAAGCGCTCAACCTCGAATTCTCCCGCATCCAGTTCACGCCCGACCTGATGCCGGCGGATATCATCGGCACGAACATCATCACGGAAGATCCGCAGACCGGACGCCGGCACTTCGAGTTTCAACGCGGCCCCCTCTTCACCCAAATGCTGCTGGCCGACGAGATCAACCGGGCCACACCCAAGACACAATCAGCCCTGCTCGAGGCGATGCAGGAACACGCGGTCACATCCGGCGGTACGCGGTACAAGCTGGAAGAGCCGTTCTTCGTGATGGCCACGCAAAACCCGATCGAACAGGAGGGCACCTACCCGCTGCCCGAGGCGCAGCAGGACCGCTTCATGTTCAAGATCTTCGTCGACTACCCGAGCTACGACGAGGAGTACAAGATCGCCGAGACCACCACCGGCGCTGAGCTTCCGGCGCTCAGCAAAGTGCTCCAGCACGGCGAGATTCTCCAGCTACAGAACGTCGTGCGGAAAGTGCCCGCCGCCCCCAGCGTCATTCAGTACGCGCTCGACC
>JAHJAR010000345.1 GCA_018814045.1 Planctomycetota bacterium
AGCGCCAGGGCGGCTTGGATCAACGCTGAAGCCAGACATAGGAACCCGCTGCAAGACCGTCCAGAGGCGCACCGAGGCACCGCGCCGCGCGCGTAAGTGCGGAGGATCTGGCGCAACCGCTCCCTCACGGTCGCGGCTCGGGTTTGCTGGGGTCGCGGCTCGGGTTTGCTGGGGTCGCGGCTCGGGTTTGCTGGGGGCGCGGCTCGGATCAGACCGTTCGGACCCGCCGAGCCGCGCGCCGGCTGGCCGGTCTCGCAGCACCCACGAATGGACGGCGGCCGGACAGCAGAGCCGCCCGGCCGCACGCCTTTCCACTCCGGTTTGTCGAGCGCCAACAGCTCAGTCGCGGTGTGACTCGGCCGAGCCGCATCCGCGCGGCGCTGCGGTTCTTAGCCTCCCATCAAGGCGACAAACGCATCGATATCGAACCCGTTTATGTCGCCGTCCTGGTTGACGTCCGCCAACATGTGATTGCAGTCCGGATACGCCGCGTAGTAGTCGTCGTAGGGCGGACTCGAGCTGAGCACGAGCACAAACGGATCGATGTCGAAGCCGTTGATGTTGCCGTCGCAGTTCAAGTCGCCGGGAATGCCTTCTTCGCAATCAAAACGACTCACCAGGAACGCGTCGATCCCGGCCTCGACCACCGAGCCGCTGTTGAGGTCAGAGGCCTCGAAACGCACCTTGACCATGGCATTCGGCGTGACGTAATCGCTGACCGTGAACGAGTGCTCCGTCCAACCACCCGATGTGGCTGGGCCGATCACTTCCACTTCGACCCAACTCGAACCGTCGTTGTTGGACACCCAGGTGACAAACAGGTCGTTATTCGGATCGCCGCCGAAGTTGTTCGTGTACCACAGGGCGTACTCGATGATGGCGTCGCCCTCGCTCAGATCGATCGTCGGCGAGATCAACCAGGTGTAGCCACCGTCGACGTCGGAGTCACCGGCGGCGTTGCCAGTAAGGTAGCACGATCCGGAACCATCATAATCGGTGGGTGGGTCGCCCCGGACACCACCGCCAACCGGGACGCCACGTTGCCAGGCCCCGGCGGTCAAGCCGCCTGAGTTCTCCACGGTCCAGCCCTGATTGCTGTTAAAGTCGTCGGCCATGACAGTGGTCAGTTCGCCGACCTGGGCCGTGTAGACGTCAGCCGGTGCGCTGGCGGGCTCATAGATCACGCCGCTGAGCGTGCCCTCGGCACTGAAGAAGAACTCGGGCACGCCGTCGCAGTGGGCCGGGGGAAGAGTGGCCTGGTAGAGGTCGCCACCCAGCGGGACCAGCGAAGACGTCAGGTACGTTCCGCCGTCGTAGCGGTAGTGCAGCGTGCCGGAGCCGGGGACGTACTGCTCTTCGCCTTCGGTGATCTCAACGGCGATGTCCGTGGCCTCGTTCGGCGTGAGGTACTGCGGCAGGCCACTGGGGAAGCGAATGTCCAGCCGCGGCGGGAGGCCCATCCCCAGGTCGGGGTTGCCCCACAGGGCGCCCCACTCGAACGTCTCATAGCGATTGTAGCTCCACAGGCCACTGACGTACATCTGGCGCAGGGCGCTTTGGTGCGCCTGGCCCTGCGTGTAGTCGCCGGACGTCACGGCCGTGGTGAAGAAGTAGTCCAGCGACTGGCTGGAGCCGTCGTAGGGGTCGTTCCAGCCGGGGCAGCCCAGGGCGACCTTGGTCGCCCCGACAAAGCCGACGCCGCCATGCTCGAGCATCGCCTGGCCGATATTGAGCGAATCGGTATCCGAGTTGCTGCACGCATCGGCGAAGATGATCGCCGGGTAATCATCGCTGAGCGACGGACAATCCGACGAGGCGATGAAGGCGGGCGCGCCGAGACCGTAGATGTGGCACGAGGTCGGCGAACCGTGGCCAGCCCAGTTCACGAAGCCAAAATTGCCCGTCGGCCACACGGCCATTACGTTGCTGTGCAGCAGCGGATAGTCGCAATTGTAAGAAGACCAGTAGTCGGTGTTCTTCTCGTACATGCGGGTCATCGTCCAATCGGACATCCACGGCTGGTTAACCTTGGCTTCCATCAGGACCGCGTTGTCGGTGTCCGCCCAGAAGTAGGCCGCCAGCAGCAGGATGTTCTGCTTGAACGTGGGGTCGATGTTCTGCTCGTATGCCACCGACTTCTGGCAGATGGCCTGCACCGTGCTCGGGGTGCTCCAGGGAATCCGGCCAACGTTGACTTCAGCGTAGAAGTCGATCGGGTCGGTGTCCTCGCCCCAACGCCGGTCCACGTCGTCGTCCCACGACTGGTCGTCGGGCAGCGACAACTCGGCGTAGTAGTAGTCCGTCTCAGGCTTGCCGTAGCCGAGGTCCTGGTACGTGCGCCGCATCGGCACATCGTCATAGGCGCCCACCAGACAGACATCCTCGATTCCCCACTCGTTCGATGGGTACTTGTCGCGCAGGAAGTTACGCATCTGCTCGGCCAGGTCGTAGCCCGTGTAGTTCGCCGCGATCCAAGTGGTCGTCACGACTTGCACGGTGCGCCCCTTGGACGTCTCCCAGGTCGCCAGCGGTGTAACCGCGGTGGTCAACGAATCCAGCGTGATGATGACATAGTCATACAGACCGCGACCGACCGGCTTGGCCAGCGGATACCAACCCTGGGCCTGCGCGTAGTTCAGCACGATTTCTTCGGCGATCGCCTCGGTCCGCACCAGACTGTCTGGGTTTCCGGCTATCGGGGCGCCAGCCAACTCGTAATCCACGTGCACGGTGACGTCCGGGTAGAACGTCAACTCGCCCGAGACCGGCTGGTAGGCAAACGGCGTCACGCGCACGTCCACCAGGTTGTACTTGCGGTAGCCCGCGGCCCGCACGAACTCGACCGCCTGCGCCGGATAGACGGCATCACTGCCGTAGACCGCGGCGTGGTTAGCTTCGTAGCGCTTCAGGTCGGCTTCGTAGAGCAACGGATCCTCGTCGCCGACCGCGCGTGGCAGGACTGACGGCGCTACCTGGTAGCTGCCCGGCAGCACCTCGCCCGCACCGGTCTCGAACTCGACCCCGGTAACCCGTGCGCCCGGCGGGATCGCCACGGCGAAGATCTTCGACGGCAGGGCCGGCTTGCCCGGCACGAGCAGGTAGCCGAAGTCGTCGAGCTGGATCTCCGTACCGCGCGTCCCCGCGGTAAGCTCGTATGCACCCGCCGACACGGTGACAGTAACGCGACCCTGTGCCGCGTCATCGGCAACCGCCACGCCGCCGCCGAGCAACAGCAGCAGCGCCGCCGCCGCCACGCCTGATTTCCAGTAAGTCATCTCTCTCTCCTTACGTAGTCAGCAACTCCCATATCGAAACGCCCCGACCTGTCGGTCGCGGCACCATCCTCTTCTTTCGGCGCCCCGCCAAGCAACACGCCCGGTGTGCCCAGATCTGTCGCCTGCGCGGCCGCACGGTATGCCGGCCATGGCGTCTACCGACGTTCGACCAGGTGCCTGGACCCCCGTCCGTCCGGCAGCCCTCCAGCGGCCGGAACGGACTTGGGGATCCTGCCATGCTCCTAGCCTTCGAGCAGATCGACGAACGCGTCGATATCGAAACCGTCGATGTGACCGTCGCCGTTGATATCCGCCAGCATGTGATCACAGTTCGGAAACTGAGCGTAGTACTCGTCATATGGTTCGCTCGAACCCAGAACGAGCACGAACGGATCGATATCAAAGCCATCGATGTGCTGGTCGCAGTTCAGGTCGCCGACCTGAAACTCTTCCTCGCACACGAAGGCGATCAGCTCGAGGTCATCGATGTTCCAGCCGCAGTAACGCCAGCCACCGTCGCTGGTACCCATGGTCCAGCGCAGGTACACGGTTGGCTGATCATCGGCCACGGCCGAGATATCCATCTCCACCTGGGTCCAGGAGTAATCGGCCACTTCGCCGCCATTCTGCCAGACGGTGGTCCAGTTGCTGCCATCGGTGCTGACGCGCACGTAGGCGTGGTCATAGGCCGCCTGCTCTACGCCCAACCAGCGCCAGAAGCGTAGCTTCACGTTGTTCAGCCCAGTGCAGTCGATGACTGTGCTGGTCAGATGCCGCTCGGGCATGTTGTTCGGGTAATCGCCGTTCAGGTTGAACCCGTATACGTTCGGCCCGGTGTGGCCGCTGGTGGGGTCAGGACCGCCGTACTCACCACCACCACCGGTCGGCTGGCCGTAGGCCCACTGATCCTGCGTCGTCCAGCCGGGGTTGGTGTCGAAGGTGTTGCTGTAGACGGTCACGAACTCGCCGACCTCGGCCGTGTAGACATCGGTCGGTGCCCCGGCGGGCGAGTACATCACGCCGCTCTGTGTGCCTTCGGCGCTGAAATAGAACTCAGGGTTATCGCCGCAGTGGGCCGCCGGCAACGTAGCCTGGTAGAGGTCACCACCGAGCGGAGTGAAGGCAGCCGTCTGGTAGATTCCACCATCGTAGCGATAGTAGAGGGTGCCGGAGCCGGGCACATACTGTTCCTCGCCTTCGTTGATCTTGACCGTGATGTCGACGGGGTCGCCCGGCGCCATGTACTCCGGAAGACCATCGGGGAACGACATGCTCATGAACGGGGAGTAGGCCATGCTCAGGTCAGGGTTGCCCCACAGGGCACCCCACTCGAAAGTCTCATACTTGTCGTAGTACCAGTAACCTTTGGTGTACATCTCGCGCAGGCACCACTGCTGCGCCGCACCCTGGGTGTAATCGCCGGAGGTGACACAGGTGGTGAAGTAGTAGTCGAGCGATTGGCTCGAGCCCGAGGTCGGGCCGGACCAAGCCGGCATGCCGTAGGCGACCTTGGTCGCCCCGAGGAAGCCGACGCCGCCTTGCTGCAACATGGCCTGGCCGACGTTGAGGTCGTCCGTGTCGGAGTTGCTGCACGCATCCGCGAAGATGATCGCGGGGTAGTTGTCGTTCAGATACCCGCACGTGTCATTGGAGGCGAAAGCCTCGCCCGTGGAATAGTAGATGTGCGCGGATGTCGGCGAGCCGTGGCCAGCCCAGTTCACAAAGGCATACTTGCCGGCCGACCAGACCGTGCGCACGTTGTCCCAGGTCAGGTTGTAGTCCATCGGGTAGCTGGTGTATCCCTGCTCGTACATCCGCGTCGCCGTCCAATCCGCCATCCAGGGCTCGTCGAACTTGGCTTCCATCAGCACCGCGTTGTCCGTGTCCGGCCAGAAGAACGCGCCCAGCAGCAGAATATTCTGCTTGAAGGCCGGGTCGCCGTTCTGCTCGTACGCCACGGACTTCTGGCAGATGCTCTGCACCGTGGACGGGTCGCTCCAGGGAATCCGCCCAACGTTGACTTCCGCGTAGAAGTCGATCGGGTCGGAATCCTCACCCCAGCGTCGGTTGACGTTGGCGTCCCACGACTGGTCGTCGGGCAGCGATAACTCGGCGTAGTAGTAGTCCGTCTCCGGCTGACCGTAGCCGGTGTTCTGGTACGTGCGCCGCATAGGCACGTCGTCATAGGCGCCCACCAGGCAGACATCCTCGATCCCCCACTCGTTCGAGGGATACTTGTCGCGCAGGAAGTTGCGCATCTGCTCGGCCAGATCGTAGCCCGTGTAGCTCGCCGCGATCCAGGAGGTCGTCACGACCTCGACGTTACGGCCCTTGTACGCTTCCCAGTCGGCCAGCGGCGTTACGGCGGCCGTCAGCGAATCCAGCGTGATGATGACATAGTCATGCAGACCACGCCCGACCGGCTCGGCCGGCGGATACCAACCCTGGGCCTGCGCGTAGTTCAGCACGATTTCCTCGGCGATCGCCTCGGTCCGCGCCAGGCTGTCAGGATTGCCGGCGATCGGGGCGCGCCCGATCTGGTAGTCCACGTGCACGGTGATGTTCGGGTAGTACATCAACTGACCCGACACCGGGCGATACGCAAAGGGCGTCACGCGCACATCCACCAGATTGTACTTGCGGTAGCCGGAGGTCCGCACAAACTCGACCGCCTGCGCAGGATAAGTGGCATTACTGCCGTAGACCGCGGCGTGATTCGCCTCATAGAGTCTCAGGTCGGCCTCGTAGAGCAGCGGGTCTTCGTCGCCGATCACCCGCGGCAGGGCCGCCGGCATTACGTCATAGCTGCCCGGCAACGTCACGCCCGCACCGGTCTCGAACTCGACTCCGGTAACCTGCGCACCCGACGGAACCGCCACGGCAAAGATCTTCGACGGCAACAGCGGCTTGCCCGGCACAAGCAGCCGTCCGAAGTCTTCCACGGCGACCTCGTGCCCGGCCTTACCCGCGCTGATCTGGTACGTCCCCACGGGAACGTCAACGCTGACGCGTCCCTGCACGACGTCGCCCGCCCCTGCCAGCGCGCCGCCACATAGTAACAACACCGTCACGGCCACTACTGCCCCAGTTCTACCCCGTACCATTGCTCTCTCCTTCGCAAACAAAGCCCATCGTGTCACGGTGAGGTCTCCCAGCACACGCCTCACCTACCATGTTCAAGATGTCCAGCGCCGGTGGTCGATTCTGCATCGCGGAACGCGTCCGGCCCCAGCGCCGCGGGTTCCGCGCGTGACCACTGCTCGCCATCAGCCCTCCAACAAGTCAACGAACGGGTCGATATCGAATCCGTTGATCTGGCCGTCGCCGTTGATATCCGCCAGCATGTGGTTGCAGTTTGGATACTGGGCGTAGTACTCGTCGTACGGCTCATTGGTGCTCAGCACGAGCACGAACGGATCAATGTCGAAACCATTCAGCAGACCATCACAATTCAGATCGCCGGCTGCGTATTCGTCCTCGCAAGTCAGCGCCACCAGCTCGATATCGTCGATGTTCCAACCACAGTAGCGCCAACCGCCATCGGTCGTGCCCATGGTCCAACGTACGTAGACCGTCGACTGGTCGTCGGCGACTGCCGAGATGTCGATATCCATCTGCACCCATCCGCTGTCGGCCACCTCGCCGGTGTTCTGCCAAACCGTGGTCCAGTTGGTGCCGTTGTTGCTGACCCGAACGTAAGCATGGTCGTAGGTCGCCTGTTCGACGCCCAACCAGCGCCAGAACCGCAAGTGCACTTCATTCAGCCCGGTGCAGTCGAAGGCCGTGCTGGTCAGATGCCGCTCGGACAGGTTGTTCTGGTAGTCGCCGCTGAGGTTGTAGCCGTAGACGTATTGGCCGGTATGACCTGCGGTCGGGTCGGGACCGCCGTACTCGCCGCCGCCGCCGAGTGGCTGGCCGAAGGCCCACAGGTCCTGCGTGGTCCAGCCGGGATCGGTGTCGAGCGTCTGCGTCTGGACGACGGCGTACTCACCCACGACGGCGGCATAGACCTCCGCCGGCGCTCCCGGCGGCTGGTAGATCACGCCGCTCTGCGTGCCCTCGGCACTGAAGTAAAATTCGGGCAGCGAGTCGCACTGTGCCGCTGGCAGCATGGCCTGATAAAGGTCGCCCCCCAACGGAACAAACGGCACCGTCAGGAACGTGCCGCCGTCGAAGCGATAGTGCAGCGTGCCCGAACCCGGTACGTAGCCTTCCTCACCAGGGCTGATGCGAACCGCGATATCGGTCGCCTCACCCGGCGTCAGCAGCGTGGGCAGCCCGTCCGGGAAGCTCATCGACATCAGCCGCGTGATCCACAGGTAATAGACATCTTGCTCGCCGTTGAACGTGGCGGCGTACGCCAGGTGCGCCCCGTCCGCATCCGAGATCATGTCGAAGTAGTCGCCCATCTTGTTCTGCTGCGGCCAGCCGAGGTGGGGATCAAAGGGCGGACTGAGCGCCTCGTTGGCCGACCAGGTCTGGCCGCCGTCTTCCGAGTAGGAGTAGTACAGCTCGGAATCGTATCCGCCGGGATCGTTGCGCGTGTCCAGCCAGATCACGTCGATGCGCCCGGTCGGGGCCACGGACATCGTGCCGAACCACTGGAAGGCGCTGTCGCCGGGATCGTCGTTGACGCGCACCGGCGAACTCCACGTCAGCCCACCGTCGGTGCTGCGTGAGAACATGACGTCGAGTGGGTCCGCCCCGGCCGTGTCCACCGAGGCCAGCACGTACACATTGCCGCGCGTGGGTCCGGTCGAGTGGTCGGTTGCAATCCAGGCTTGTCCCAGCAGACCACCCGGGTTGGGGCCGCCGGAGTATTGCAGGCCGCCGCCCAGATCGACGTACCTGGTGAAATCCCAGGCCGGCGGCTGAGTTTGATCCTGCAACGTGCTCGATTTGGCGACGAGGAATCCGGTGCCTTCACCAAGGACGTAGACTTCGCCGTCCGGGCCGATATTGATCGTGCCCCATTGCGGGGAGCCGGGGATCTGGATGCAACTCTCGAAGGACTGACCCTCGTCGTAGGAACGAGTGAAGAAGCCTGGGTAGCAGTCGCTGTAGTATTGCGTCCAGTAGGCATAGATGTTGTTGCGGCCGATGCCATCGGTGCGGTCGATCGCCTGCCACTGCTTGTCTCCGCCGTAGGCATACGCACCCGCATCCCAGCTCGCTCCGCCATCGGTCGACTTGTACACACTGCACCAGTAGCGCGAGCCACTGGCCGTCAGGCTGTTGTAGTAGAAGTTGCCGTCCGCGTCGGCGTCGAGCACCGGGTCGGAACGAAACACGCCCGGCTCGATCACACCGGGGAACGTCCAAGTGCTGCCGCCGTCGGCGGTATAGCCCCACCCCGCCTGACGGAAGTCGCTCGAGATGGTGTCGAATTGACGCCACCCGATGACCATCCGGTTCGAATCCGTCGGATCGACGGCCAGCGACGGCTCATTGGCCGCGTCGCCCACGATGTTCTGACCGTTGCCGTCCACATTGACCTGCACACTAACGTGCCCGTTGCGCAGCGGACGGGCCGGTGGCGCCGTCTGCCGCGCGTCCGGCGACACTGGAACGAATTCATCGCCCTGCTGCTCCAGATGTCCGGCGGAACGGTCCTGTCCCAATGCGACGTTGGCCGGCGCCAGCAAAAAAGCCAGCGCGGCTGCCGCAAGAGCCAAACGTACTGTCATTCGGTCCACTCCTTTCGACGAATTGCCCCCCCGGGGGCGTAATCGCGGCCAAGCCCGAGCGGCGCCCCACTCCAGCGTGTGCCAAGCCATGATCGAAGCACGGCACCCATCCACGATGCGCACAGCGGCTTGCGGCGGGGCAGCGCGCTCCGCCACGTGAACCCACACACTATTGTATGCTATCACAAGCGCGTTGCCGAACCAACATTCGATCGGTGCCCCCTTCCAGCCGTCGGCGACGCGAGCGGCCCCTGCCTGGTACTGGTCCAAACGAGACACTCGGCCGTAACACCCTATCAGCACATAACTTGCACCTGCCCATACCCTATGGGGGACAGGCCGCTGGCCGGCTCACCCTTGTCGGAAATGGTATGACTCCAGCGACCCGGCTATCCCCGACCCGGAGTCCCCGGACATGTTCGCCCGCTAGCCAGCGCGCGTCCGGCCGGGCGTGGTCGCCTGCGCAGACACTGCACTGGCCGCACACAACGTCCGGTATGCGGGCCCGCGTGGCGTCAGGGCTGGCCCGCGGAGTCGTCTCGGCGCGCCTGGGATTTGATGTGCCCGCCCTTGTCCCACACGGTCCACGTACCGCAGGGCTGGCCCATCTCGTAGTGCTCTTCCTTGCGCTTCTGCCCGCTCTCGTCCCACGTACAGCGCGTGCCGTGCCGCTTACCGTGCTGGTAATGCTCCTCGATCCATATTTTCCCGTTCCGGTGCCAACGCCGCGCCACGCCGTACGGTTTCCCGTGCACGAACGTCGCCTCGTATTCCTTCTGGCCGTTATCGAACCAGCGCGTATACGTGCCGTGGTCGACCAGCGTGCCATCGGGACCCGGCGCTACCTCCTTGCGCACGCGCGGTTGTCCGTTCGGCCAGTTCTCTACGACGACCTCCGGTGGCGGCGCGGAGCGCTCGGGCGCTGTGGCCTCGCCCGCGTAATGGCACGCGCCGCCAAACCATGGGAGCGCGAGTACGACGAGTGTCGGAAGCAACCTGGTGTGTCTTTGCGGAAGTTCCGCATCATGGGTGGCACGGGCGTCCCGCCCGTCTGACCACAGGCGAGACGC
Source organism: Planctomycetota bacterium (assembly GCA_018814045.1). Classification (GTDB taxonomy): domain Bacteria; phylum Planctomycetota; class Phycisphaerae; order UBA1845; family Fen-1342; genus JAHJAR01. The sequence continues at coordinate 10,033 of JAHJAR010000345.1, forward strand.
CTGTGCTACCCTGAATAGGATGTAGACAGCGTGAGAAACTGCACTAGTGCCCATAGTCGAACTCCTGAGCGAGCGCCTTCAGGACGCCCACGGGGCGGCGAACCTGATGCCAGAATGATAACGCGCGGCGCGGCCCGACGCTGCCCACCGCCGCGCTCCGCGGACCTGCCCTTCTGACTCAAAGCGGTTAGGCTACGCACATGAATACCCGCAGCAGACCCCACCCCGCGCGCGTACACGACATCCGTCTCCTGCTGCTCGCCGCTGCTCTAATGGGACTACTTTGGCCGGCCGTCGTTCAGGCCGGCGGCGGACCCGAAAACGTCGCACTCGTCATCAACGCCGACAGTTGGGCATCACGCACCATCGCAAACGAGTATATCCATCTGCGGAACATCCCGCCTGGCAATGTCATCGTGCTGCCCGGCGTCGGCCTGGACACGATTACGGTCGACAGGTTTCGCGCGGAAATCCTGAAGCCAGCCTTTGAGACAATCGAGCAACGTGGCTTGGCCGGTCAGATCGACTACCTCGTCTACTCGGCCGACTTTCCCTACGCCATAGATGCGACAGGCGATCTCAAAGAAGTGGAGCTGCCGGCGATCCTGGGGCCAACTGCTTCGTTGACGGGCCTCACTTGCCTGTACCAGGCGGTGTTGGCGAAGTCGTCGGAATACGTGCGCCTCGACTCGAATCGCTATGCCCGCCGCACGCTGCCGCTTAGCGCCCATCGCCAGCTTCCTCCCGCAGCTCAGAAAGAGGCCGAGCGGGCCGCCCAACTCATTCAGCAGCAGGACTGGACCACGGCGGCGGAATTGTACGCCGACCTGGCCGCACGCTACGCCTACGCAGCCGTGCTGCACTACAACCACGCCTGCTGCCTGGCCCGTACCGACCGGCCGGACCAGGCCCTGGACGCTCTCGGCCGGGCCGTCCAAGCGGGCTGGCTCGACGCCGAGCACACCGCCCGCGACGAAGACCTGGCCAGTCTGCGGCAGGACCAGCGGTTCGGGGCGCTGCTGGAGCGTATTCGGAATACAATCGTCGAAGTGCAACCCACGCTGGGTTTCCGGGCGCCGTATTCCTGGGACGGTATCGGGCGAATCGTGCCACAGGGTGGACGACGCTATCTCTTGTCAACGATGTTGGGCGTGACGAGCGGACGCGGAAACTCCGTGACGGAAGTGCTCGCTTGTCTGCGCCGCAGCACCGCGGCCGATGGTACCCGGCCGACGGGCACGGTGTATTTCGCGCTCAACAGCGATGTGCGTTCCCGCGTGCGGGCGCCACTCTTTGCATCCGCGGTCGCGGCGCTGCAGGAGCTGAACGTCGCCGCGCGCATCGTCCCAGGTCAGCTACCGGAGGGTTGTGCGGATGTGCAGGGCGCCATGCTTGGCTCGGCGACCTTCGACTGGCCCGGCTCCCGCAGCCACATCCAACCTGGTGCAATATGTGAGCACCTCACCAGCACGGGGGGCGTGTTGCGTGAACGCGCCCAGCAGACGCCGCTGACTGAGTTGATCCGGTATGGTGCCGCGGGCGCATCGGGAACCGTCACCGAGCCGTTTGCCATCGCCGCCAAGTTCCCCTCGCCGTTCCTGCACGTCCACTACGCGCGCGGCTGCTCGCTGGCTGAGGCTTTCTACCAATCCGTCGCCGGACCGTATCAACTCCTCATCGTCGGCGATCCGCTGTGTCAGCCGTGGGCGCGGCTGCCCGAAGTCGCGGTGGATGGGATCGAGCCCAATGCGACGATGCGGGGCGAACTCGCACTGCGTCCTCATGTCACGAACGAGACCCAGGCACCGATCGGCCACTTCGCGCTGTATGTTGACGGACGCCGCCGGGCCGCGTGTCGCCCAAACGAAGCGCTGACAATCGACAAGGACACTCTCGCGGACGGCTATCACGAGTTACGCGTGGTCGGCGTCGTGACCGATCAGATCCAGACCCAGGGGCGGGTGATCCTCCCGATACACGTCGACAACCACGGCCACAAGCTCGTGTTCAGCCACACCGGCGGCGCTGCCGTGCCCTGGGAAAAGCCGCTGAAGGTCCGCGCCCGGCTGCCGGGCGCCGAGCGGATCACGATATTCCATAACGCGCAAGCGCTGGCGACGATTGCCGGCGCGCAGGGCAGCGCCGAGCTGGATCCGCGCCAACTCGGGCTCGGACCCGTGCGACTTTTCGCTGTTGGGTATGTTGGTACGCCGGCGGTCGAGGTGTTTGGCGATCCGCTCGACCTCGTGGTCGAGATGCGGGACTACCTGCCCGCGGCCCAGCCGCGCCGCGCGGCGTCGGAGCTCGTCGAAGGCCTGGCGCTGACGCTGGACGACAATGCTCCGGTGGTTGTCACCGAGACGCACGAACGCGGCTGGCTGGGTGCGGCCGGTGCCCAGCCCGGACAACGCTTCGCACTGCACGCCTACTTCGACGTCCCCGCCGACGATGTGTACCAGTTCCAACTGCACTCGAATGTGCGGCCGACGATTCTCGTCGATGGTCACGAGCTGGAGCAGCCAGACACGAAGCCCTGGAAGCACATCCCGCTCGCCCTGCGCGCCGGCCGGCACAAGCTGCACGTCCACGGCAAGCTGCCGGACAAGCCAGGCCTCACCCTCCGCTTCGGCGGACCGGGCACGTACAGCGTCGGGGCGCCGCGCTTCCTCCACGTACGCCTGCCACAGGAGACCCAGCCGAGCAAGGCGCGTCAGATCGACCAGCCATAGAATTCGCAGGGCGTCTCGGCCAGCACTGACGGGCTGGGTGCTCTGCGCACCCACGATTGTGTAGGGGTCCCTATTCGAGAAGTGCCGCGCGTACCGCCGCCCAGTAACGTCCGGCATCGTTGTCGCCGTAGTACTTGATGAGGTCATCGATTGCTGTGATTACGATCGGCATGTGCTTGGGGTGGACGTATGTCAGGAGCAGATCGGCTGTGGCTTCGGGATCGTTGCCACCGCCGGATCCTCTGTCCCAACAAGGCCCACACTCCTCCCAGCAACAAGGTGGATCTTCCTGGATGCGGGCGATGAAGTCCTCGATGTCGAACGCGTTGAACAGACCGTCACAATTACAGTCCCCGTGGAGGACCATGCTACCAGCGAGGCCCGGGAAATCGAGTGCCTACTGGCCCGCGTCACCAAGTGCGGTCACGAAGGGATCGATGTCGAACCCGTTGACGACTTCGTCGTTGTTCATGTCGCCCTTGCAGCGCGTGATCTCCCAGATATTCTCGGCTTCGTTCGGGCTGTTCCCTTCGAAGATCTTGTAGGAGGTTCTGACCTTGGCTCCCGGCTGCCAGACGTCGCTTTCGTTCCAGCCGTCGTAATCAACGGTAATGGCCGCCGTGGAAGGCAGGAGCAGGCTGGTCTGGATTTCGAAATCGACCGCCTGGTTAACGAGCAGCGAGCCATCAATCTGGATTTCCCCATTGAGGTATGCAGCGATGTCGATGCTGCCCGCCATGTTGCCCCCGACGTGGATGTCGCCAGTCACATCTCCGTTGATGTCGAGTGTGCCGGTCAAATCGCCGAGAATATCGAGACAGCCGAGCAGGTCGGCGCTGTATTCGCCAACCTCGATCATTCCATTCATGTCGCCACCGATCGTGACGTCACAAGCCAGGTCCGTGCGGCTCTCAAGATAGCCGTCAAGGTCGCGTGCGATGTTGATGTGTGTGCCGTTTGCACTGCTGCCTGCCATCAAGAGCAGCCAGCCTGTGCCAGTGATATCACCGATCTCCAGCGCCCCGTTGTTGAGCATCCCGTTGACAAAGAGCTGCCCGTAGAGTGCATGGCCGATCTCGATCGTACCCGAGACGGAGCCTTCGACGTGCGAATCTCCAACGCTGCCACCTACTTCGAGGTGGCCGCCTGTGGGGATATCGCCCATCACAAGAAACCACGGCAGGTCACCGCTGACCGTGACCAGCCCAGACAAGTCGCCGTTAGCTCTGAATTGGGCAAGATCACCGTTGCATTGAATCACACCGGACATGTGGTCGGGCTACTGGCTGCGGCCGATGGTGATCTGCCCGCTGAGCGAGTCGTTCAGCAACAGCGTGTCGGCGTACGGGCCGTTTATGGTGATGTCACCGGTGTGGGTCCCGCTGCTGCCATTTATGGTGATATCGCTGGCCGAGTCGGCGGAGATGTCGGCCAGCAGGTAGCCGGTGATGGTGAGCGCGGCCTCGATATCGCCTTCGACGTCGATGGCCGCTTCCAGGTCGCCGCCGATCGTGATCGCTCCTGTGATGTCGTTGCCGATGTCGATCATGTGCAGCACGTCGCCGGTCACGTTGAAGGTCCCGGTGATGTTGTCGGCGACGATGTCGTCGACGTCGCCGAGGTCTCCCGAGATGCGCAACTCGGCGATGTTGCCGATACCCGCGTTGGAGAGGTCGATTTCCCAGACGTTCGTGGCGCCGTTGCCTCCGGTAGCACTATACGCGACCTTGACGGTCACCGTACCGGTAACGCCGGACTGGACGCGGATCCACTGGATCGCCTCCAAAGTCCCGATGCCATCCCACGCGCGGAATCCGTAAGTACCTGCGGCGTCGATCTGAATCGTGTTAAAGGTGTCGCTGATCGTGCAATCGCTAGGATCGCCCTCCCAAACGTGTATGTCAGCTAACGTCCCGCTCGTCGCACATAGCACACAGTAAATCGAGAGTACTGTCCATCGTGACATGTCTTGTGCTCCTTCGTAGATGGATTCCTCAGAATCAGTCATGCTCGTCGGCGTCCTACCCAGACAGACGTTCCTATTAGCAGCACTAGCGAACAAGGTTCCGGCACAACATTGAAGCGTACGTAGTCCCAATGGGAGAGACTGGCAGCACCGCGGACGCCGTCGCCCCAGGCTAACTTCGACTCGAGAGCGCCCTGCCAGAACGTCCCCTGACGGGCCAACTCGTCATCGATGTACAATTCGTAGGTTTGCATGTCCCACGACAGGACCCGATACTCATGGAACACGTCCGGCGTGACCGGGATGCTGACGTTGTCCTCGAAAACACTCTCTATATGGTCGGGGAAGAGCCCAAACCCAAGTTGCATGGCGCTATCGGAACTGACGCCGAGTGTGGCGTCGTAATGGTCGCCTAGTACTTCGTGGACCATCACGCGCCACTCAGCGACAAAGAGCTCTCCCGGGTCGGGGTCGATTTGTCCGGGTAGCTCCAGGTACGCGTAGTCGTAGACGCGCAGGTCGTACAGCGAGTCCATGGTGAGAATCCCATTCTCAACCGTACGAAACGCTCCGTCACCCTGGAACGCCCCTTGGTCGTTGCCCCATCTCCGGTCCCAACCTTCTTGTTCGGGCAGGTCGTTGCCCTCGTACGTGATCGAGTATTGCTCCGCGCCGGCTACGCCGACCAGCGCGAGCACGATTGTGAAACACAGAAGTCGGTTCATTGCAGGTTTCTCCTGTGCGCCGGGATAAACCGGCAAGGTGTAGTGAATGAAAGAGTCATACGTTGAAGGGTTAGCGGCCCACGACGGCCCCGAGTCATGCGTCGGCGTCCGCAAGGGCGTCGGCGAAGCGTTGACAGGGGTACGTGCAGGCCTGGTATTCAGCCGCGAAAGTAACCTCCCTCCGGGGTGCCGACGCTGTAGGAGAGGTCGGAAGGCAACACCCGCCACGCCGGCGCCTGCGTGCTCAGGGCTGCGGACTACTCCGAACGCAAGGTAGTCCCACTCTGCGATGCCCGCCCCGCCAATCAGTGCATCGCCCCAGGCCACGCGCGAAGTGAGGAGCCCGTCGAAGAACTGGTCCTCAAATGCCAGCGTACCATCGATGAGCAGGCTGTACGTGCGCATATCGGGCGACAGCATGACGTAATCGTGGAATTCCCAGGGGGCAAACTCCACCTCAACATCAGCGTTGTACGCGCTACAGACGGTATCCTCCGTGTAGCAGAAGCCCGCGGCCCAACCGGTGTCAGACTGCACACCAACACTGGAGTCATAGGGACCGTACGCAAGACTGGCAATCTTCAAGCGCCACTTCATCATGAACACTTCGCCGCGACCCGGATCAAGCTGACCTGCTCTGACCATCTCGTAATAGTCGCACGCATCGGAGTCGTGCGTCGAATCCACGCGGAG
>JAHJAR010000346.1 GCA_018814045.1 Planctomycetota bacterium
AGCGCCAGGGCGGCTTGGATCAACGCTGAAGCCAGACATAGGAACCCGCTGCAAGACCGTCCAGAGGCGCACCGAGGCACCGCGCCGCGCGCGTAAGTGCGGAGGATCTGGCGCAACCGCTCCCTCACGGTCGCGGCTCGGACAGAGCTTTGGGATAGGTTCCAGTATCATGCTGACGGCCAACCGCAGGAGCGGTGTGCCGCGTTGGTCTGCTGCGATAGGCGCGTCGCCGTCGGAGGAGTCATGGCAGAATACATCGACTTTGCACTCGTGCGCGCGGCGCACGAGCGCATTCGATCGCACATTCACCGTACGCCGGTAATCACCTGTGCGGCGTTGGATCGCCGAGTGGATGCGCGGTTGTTCTTCAAGTGTGAGAATCTCCAGAAGGCGGGGGCGTTCAAGTCGCGCGGGGCCTGCAACGCGGTCTTCTCGCTTTCTGATGAAGAAGCGCGGCGGGGCGTGGCTACGCACTCCTCGGGCAATCATGCCGCGGCCCTGGCCCGGGCGGCGGCCCTGCGCGGCGTCCCCGCGCATATCGTCATGCCTGCCAATTCCCGCCGAATCAAGATCGACGCGGTGCGCGAATACGGCGGTCAGGTTACGTTGTGCGAGCCGACGCTGGCGGCGCGCGAGGAGACGGCTGCCAGAGTAATGCGCGAGACGGGTGCCGTGCTGATTCACCCCTACGACGACGAGCGCATCATCGCCGGGCAGGCCACGGCGACGGTTGAGTTGCTCGAGCAGGTTCCGGATCTGGACGTGATTATTGCACCGGTGGGGGGTGGCGGTTTGTTGAGCGGGACGCTGATCGCGGCGAAGCACTTGCGGCCGATCGCGCGCGTGCTGGCGGCCGAGCCGCAGTTGGCGGACGACGCCTACCGCGGTTGGCGCGCCGGGCATTTCGTTCCGGCCGAGCGGACGGACACGATCGCCGACGGTCTGCGTACCAGCCTGGGCCGGCTGACATTCCCGATCATCATGGATTTGGTGGATGACATTCTGCTGGCGAGCGAAGAGGCGATTGTCGAGGCGACGCGGATGCTCCTGCAACGGGCCAAGACCGTCGTGGAGGCGTCCGCCGCCGTCCCGCTGGCAGCCCTGCTGGAAAACGAGGCTGATCTGCACGGGCGCCGCGTGGGGATCATCCTGTCAGGTGGGAACCTGGATCTCGACGACCTGCCGTGGAAGTGAAGCGCGCACGGCTTCAGGCAGGCGTGCGCCAGCGCGCCAGGTCGTGCCCGAGAAAGCGGCCTCGCCCACCAGGCGCAGCGGCGCTAAGCCAACAACTCCTTGATTTCCGCGACGTGCGCGGATTCGGAGGCCACCTGCGAGCGGATGAACTCCTCCAGCGGGACATCGCCCTCTACCCGGCGCAGCATGTCCTGGTAGGCCTCCAGAGCGGCTTCCTCGAAGGTCAGCGCGATGTTCAGAGCCTCCTTAGCGGTAAGCGGCTCGGCCGGGCAGGAGATGCTGATCTCGAGCTTGGGGATGCCGCCCAGTGCGCGGATCTTCTGGGCGATGATCTCGGCGTGTTGGGTTGTTTCCTGAAAACCCTGGCGGAGCTTGGGCTCGACGATCAGGCGGTCGAGGCCACGGACGGCGTTGAGCAAGTGCAGGTAGCGCATCGCCGCTTCGATCTCTTCGGCAAAGAGGCGGTTGAACTCCTGGATGATGTCCTCGGTGGATAGGTTCGGCACGGGGGCCTCCATTCGGCAGGGGTTATTCCGTGAGGCGGTCGGTCAGGTAATCGGTCTCGCACAGCGGGCACGCGTTCGCAGCGCCGTCACCAGTCTCCTGAAAATTGCGCCAGGCCGAGGCGAACTTGCGTCCGACGTGCTTGTCGGTGTCGACAAAACGCAGGAAGGAAGCCAGGCGCCGGGCGGTGGATTCGCTCAGGAGGTGCTCCATTTTGCAGGCGTCGATTTCGGCCTGCTCCGATGTGACGCCCAGCACGGTGGCAAAGAACTGCTGGACGACCAGCCGCTTGGCCTTGATCGCGTCGACCAGTTCCTGTCCGTCCGGCGAGAGCCGCAGGTGGCGGTTCTCGTCCTGCAAGACCAGACCGGCCTTCTTCAACGGCTGGAGCGAGATCGAAACACTGCCACGGGTGATATTCAGCGCGCGGGCGATGTCGGAGACGCGGGCGTAACCCAGTTTTCCGATTAGATCATCGATCGCCATCAGGTGGTGTGCGGCACTATGGGTGATAATGTTCTGATCGAATGATTTCCAGATGTCCACGCCAAGCTCCGATCTGGGGCGGTCCGCTGCAAGCCAGCCGGCCCATTATAGCGGCTGGACGCCGGGGTGCCTGACCAGAAGGCGCTGGTCGTGGAGGAGGGGCGGCGGTTGCGTATTTCGCCCCCCGTGGCGCGCAAAATTCCGCGCGGCCCTCTTGCCCGTGGGGCCGGCGCTGGGTCACAATGGCGGTTCTGTCGCCTGAGGCGACCCAGGGGTCACGGGTTGCCCCCCGGGCAGCGTCAGCGACTGCTCAGGCGCCAATTACAGCGCTCGGCGGCGGATGCAGCGGCGCAGGGTGTTCGCAAGCGACGACGACCAAGTCGGCGTTGGGCAGACCACTCTCGGCCGGCGTGGTTGAAGTCGGCCGAGCGCACATTGCGCGAGCAGTGGTCCGGCTGCGTACGCGGCATGTGTTTTGCCGGATGCCTGCGGGAGCAGGTCGTCCGAGGCTTCTTGTCGAGATACTCCGGTCGCCAAAGCCCCTGCCCGCTCGTTGGGCCGCGGGGACAGTTTTCTGATGTGGCAGAGTCAGGTTTTCTAGATTACTCCCAAGGGAGAAGCGAATGTCAAACGCGGTTAAGGATTTCATGGCAGGGGTGATTGCCAAGAACCCCGAGCAAAAGGAGTTTCATCAGGCAGTCGAAGAGGTGGTCCAGTCGCTCATGCCGGTCATGGATCGCCATCCGGAATTCCGGAAGGCCAAGATCCTGGAGCGCATCGTCGAGCCGGAGCGCGTGATCATGTTCCGCGTGCCCTGGATGGACGACCGGGGCGACGTTCAGGTAAACCGCGGCATGCGGGTAGAGTTCAACAGCGCCATCGGCCCCTACAAGGGCGGCCTGCGCTTCCACCCCTCGGTCAACCTGGGCATAATCAAGTTCCTGGGATTCGAGCAGATCTTCAAGAACGCTCTGACCACGCTGCCGATGGGCGGCGGCAAGGGTGGGTCCGACTTCGACCCCAAGGGCAAGTCCGACAACGAAGTCATGCGCTTCACCCAAAGCTTCATGAGCGAGCTCTTCCGCCACATCGGCGGCAACATCGACGTCCCCGCCGGTGACATCGGCGTCGGTGGTCGCGAGATCGGCTTCATGTTCGGCCAGTACAAGAAGCTCACTCGCGAGTTCGTCGGCGTACTGACCGGCAAGGGCCTCAACTGGGGTGGCAGCCTGATCCGACCGGAAGCCACCGGTTACGGCGCGGTCTATTTCGCCGAGGAGATGCTCAAGACGCGTAACGAAACCTTCAAGGGTAAGCGCGTAGTCGTTTCAGGTTCAGGCAACGTGGCCCAGTTCGCCGCCGAGAAGGTCATCGAGCTGGGTGGCAAGGTCCTGACGTTCTCCGATTCGAGCGGCTTCATCATCGACGAAGCCGGGATCGACCAGGACAAGCTGGCGTTCGTAATGAACCTGAAGAACGTCAAGCGTGGGCGGATCAAGGAGTACACGGACAAGTACCCCAAGGCCCAGTACCAGGCGGTCGATCCGAAGCTTGATCACAACCCGCTGTGGGCGGTCAAGTGCGACGTGGCCCTGCCCTCGGCCACGCAGAACGAGATCAACGAAGTCGATGCGAACAGCTTGGTCAAGAACGGCTGCTACTGCATTTCCGAAGGCGCGAACATGCCGACCACCCCGGCCGGCGTCGACGTGTTCCTGGAATGCAAGGCCCTCTACGGGCCGGGCAAGGCGGCGAACGCCGGCGGCGTGGCCGTCTCGGGCCTGGAGATGTCACAGAACTCGCAGCGGCTGGCCTGGTCGCGTCAGGAAGTGGACAACAAGCTGCACGACATCATGATCTCCATCCACAAGAACTGCCACGATACGGCCGAGGCCTACGGCACGCCGGGCAACTACGTGAATGGTGCCAACATCGCCGGTTTCCTCAAGGTCGCCACCGCGATGATGGATCAGGGCCTGGTGTAGCCTGAATCTCGAATAACGCATGAAGACGCGGCCGATGGGCCCTTCGCCGGGTCGATCGGCCGCGTTTCTGTGTTCGCCAGGCAGCCTAGCTGTGTGCGGCGTTCCGCCCTGGGGATGCGCATCGCCGCGGGCGTGGCACAATCGGCGGATGGGGTCCGACGCCTCAACGGGACTGCTCAATGTCGATTGGGAACCGTGGCGCAGCGCAGCCCAAACCGCCCCCGCACGGTCGCGCCACGGATCAGGCCGTTCGAACCCGCCGAAAGCGCCACGGACCAGGCACCGCTCCCGCCGTATTGATCGATTGACGCCAACTCCATCGCTCGGTATTGTACTTGGTTGTAACTGGCTAGGGGTGGTCCGCCGCGGCGGACATGAGATCCGGACACGAGCGGTCCGGGGACCCTCTGAACCTGATCAGTGGCGGGAGACGCGCAACATGAGGTGCGCAGAACCCGGCTGCGTAGGGAAGCAAGACATGCCTCTCCGATCACCGTTTCCGCGATTGTCCCGGTACTCGCGTGGAACCGGCGGCGCAGCTTCCGGCACTGTGAACAACGTGGTCGCCGTGTGGCCGTAGATGCCACCGGCCGGGATGCCCTTCGAACGCCGGCTGGGCCCGGCGCGGCGGGTTCCGAGAAGCGTTGCCAGGCGGGACAGCCGCCTGGTTTGACCGTGGACATCGTGGCCCCGGGCGCGGGCTAACTGCCGAGGAGTAATCAGCCATGCGTGAATTCAGCGAGACTCAAATCACCAGACTCATTGTTGATTCTTACCACGAGAAGCTGGTCTCGCGGATCGTCAATGATGTCATCATTGTGGGGGGTGGGCCGGCCGGACTTGTGGCCGGCTTCTACCTGGCCGAGCAGGGCTTCAAAGTTGCACTGGTGGAGAAGCGACTCTCCCCCGGCGGCGGAATCTGGGGCGGTGGCATGGGAATGAACGAGGTCGTCTTTCAGGAGGAAGCGCTGCCGATTCTGCGCGAAGTTGGGATCCGCGCCGAACTCCGTCAGGAGGGGCTTTACACCGTCGATGCCGTGGAGTTGGCGGCCGGGCTGTGCTTCAAGGCCGTCCAGGCCGGGGTCGCGATCCTCAACCTCGTGACGCTCGAGGACGTGAGCGTGCATGGCGAGCGGATCACGGGCGTGGTTGTGAACCGCACCGGGATATCCGGGGTCATGCACGTTGACCCGCTGACGCTGTCGGCCAAGGCGGTGCTGGACGCGACCGGACACGAGGCGGCGGTGCTCCAGACCATTAGGCGACGGGGGTTCTTCCGCGACTCACCGGTCGCGGGTGCGATCGAGGGCCCGATGAATGCCAGCGCGGGCGAAGAGGTAGTAGTGCAGCAGGCTGGCGAGGTCTATCCCGGGCTATGGCTGGCGGGTATGAGCGTGTGCTCCGCGTGCAGTGGGTCGCGGATGGGGCCGATCTTCGGCGGCATGCTGCTGTCCGGAAAGCGTGTGGCTGAGTTGATCGGCAAGGCTCTGAGCGAGACCGACGGCTAGCAGTGCGATGTGAACACTCGGTCGGGCCGGCCGTCGTGGACGTCGTCGAATCTGCCATCGGGACGGGTGCCGCCATGAGCGCGGTGGGGGTACAATGCGCACCCGAATTGCAAGGAGGTGGTCAGTGAACATCGTGCATGAGCCGCGCGTGTACCTCGTGGGCCGGCAGATCGTGGACGACGCGGAGATCGCGCGTTTCCTGAGCGACCAGGGGCTGGCGTGGAGCACCGACACCGAGTTGGGGGCCGAGACGCTGTGCGAGCTGGCCGGACGCGTGTGCTACATGTCGTTTGGCATGGGGCGCAAGACCAACGAGGAGTATCTCGGCAACATAATCGACATGCGGCACGGCTCGGTTCTCGAACACGCGGTCTGGAACCTGCTCATCACCGGCGTTTCGCGGACATTCACGCACGAAATGGTGCGGCACCGGGCCGGCTTCGGCTATTCGCAGCTCTCGCAGCGCTACGTGGACGAGAGCACGGCGGACTTTGTGGAACCGGCCTGCATCGCCGCAGACGCGGAGTTGCATACGATCTGGTCGGAGTCGATTCGACAGGCGCACGAGGCGTATTGCCGGTTGGTGGCTGGTCTGGAGCGCAAGTACCAGGATGAGCCATCGGGCACGTTGCGTCGCAAGCTGGCCCGGCAGGCGGCCCGCAGCGTTTTACCGAACGCGACCGAGACGAAGATTTTTGTGACGGGCAACGGGCGCGCGTGGCGGCATTTCATCGAATCGCGCGCCCACGAGCACGCCGAGGTGGAGATTCGCAAGGTGGCGATTCAGATCCTGCGCGTGCTGCAAAGGGAGTCGCCGGCCTTGATGGGCGACTACAAGATCGAGCAACTGGCCGATGGCAGTGAAGTGGCGCAGACGCCGCACCGCAAGGTGTGACGCGCGGGCCAGCGACCGGCAGTCCAGCGGAGACAGGGATGTTGAGAGCAGCGACGGTGCAGATGAGCGGCCTGGTGGCGGGGTTGGCTTTGCTGGTTGGGGCGGCGGTGGCCGATCTGGCCAACGTGCATCTGAAGGGTGGGACCAAGCTGCGCGGCGACGTGACCGTCACCGAGACGGAGGTCATCCTGCGTAACGCCGCCGGCGAAGTCCGCTTCGAGAAGAGCGCTGTGGAGCGAATCGAGTGGCTGGGGGGCGCAGCCGCTGCTGGCGATCCGGAGCAGGCCGAGCCGCAGTTGCCGGTTTCTGTCGACGCGGAATACCTGCAACGTTTCAAGGCTGAGGCGGCTGACGACATAAAGGCGCACTTCGCCCTGGCTGAGTGGCTGCGCGAGAAGAAACGCTTCGACCTGCTGGTCAAGCAGTGCAACTACATCCTGGGGCTCGACCCACAGCATCGCAATGCCAGGTTACTTCTGCAACTGGCGCGGGAAGAACTGGCCCAGCAGACGACCGCGGGCGCCGGGACGCGGACCGAAGCCGCGGGGGCTGCGGCCGCATCCGGGCAGTTGGCTGCGCCCGCGTTGTTGTCGGAACTGGATGTGCAGCGTTTGAAGATGTACGAGTATCCGCTGGATGGCGACGCGGAGCGCCTGCTCGTCAGGTTCCCGCGGCGCGCCGGGCAGCCCGATCTGGACAGCCTCGTCCTGCACGATTTGGCGCTGCTGGAGGATCGTGCCGCCGACCTGCGCGAGCGTTATACCCAGGCCAAACCACACGAGAAGCTGCCAATCATCATCGACGCGACGGGCGTCAAATATGCCGATCGGATTCAGATTGCCGGCGACAGCGAGAAGTTCACGGCCTTTCGCAAGCAGGTGCTGCCGCTCGTCTACAAAAGCTGCGCGCGGTCCGGCTGTCACGGCGGCTCGACGGCGGTAGTCTTTCGGTTGCCGGCGCGCTCGCAGCGCGATGAAGCCGTCTACACCGCGTTCCTTCTGCTGGACCGCGTACAGACCGAGTTCGGGCCGCTGCTGGACCGCGAAGATCCGGCGGCCAGCGCTTTGCTGGGGTACATGTTACCCGCCGCCGACAGCCAGCGGCCGCATCCGCCGGTCGGACAGGGTAAGCGCGTCATGCCGCTGGCCAAGAACACGCGCGACCGCAGCTACCTGACAGTGCTGGACTGGATCAACGCGCTAAACGTGCCACATCCGGAGTACGAGCTGGACTACAAGTATCCCGGGTGGCTTCCGGCACCACCGACACCCACCACAGGACCAGCATCCGCGGAAGGCGCCGCGCCGCAGGGAGAAGAGCAGGCGGCGGCTGGCGGCGAAGCGGCGCAGGAGCAGCAAAAGGAGAAGGAGCCCGCAGCCCCGGACGACGAGGCGCCCTGAGCCGCAGTCCTATCCGAACAGCGAGCAGAGCTGCGTGCGGAAGCAAGCGGTTTTCGGCAACCGCTTTCTTACGGTCGTGACTCGGTTCTGTTAGGCGCTCTTGGAACCCGTCCCAGAACCGTCCAGAGGTGGGCAGCAGAACCGAGCCCCGCGTAAGCAACCGGTTTTCGGCAACCGCTCCCTTACGGTCACGGCTCGGAGGAAGTCTTGGGAGAGGTTCTTGGTCACGCGCGGGAGGCTCTGCGTGAAGATCTCAGGTGAGTTCGTTTTCCTGGCGGTCGCTGTGTTCAGCGGTTGTAGCGCGGGGCCGCGGTTGCGTACCGCCCGTCCCGACGACACTGAGATGCACCCACACTGGATCCTGCAAAACAGCGGTGCGTCAGCCAGCCTCCGCGGAATCAGCGCCGTTAGTCAGGATGTCGCCTGGGCCAGCGGCAGCGACGGCACTTGCCTGCGGACAATCGATGGCGGAGAGCACTGGCACGCCAGCACCGTTCCTGGCGCGGCCGAACTCGACTTCCGCGACGTCCACGGAGTTGCTGCGAACACGGCGTATTTGCTCGCGGCTGGGGAAGACGCTCGGATTCTCAAGACGACCGACGGGGGAGCGCACTGGGAGACGCAGTACGTCAACCACCGTCCGGGAGCGTTTTTCGACGCCTTTGCGTTCTGGGACGCCGACCACGGCCTCGCGTTCAGCGACCCGGTCGATGGGCACCTGTTGATCATCACGACGGCGGACGGGGGGACGACCTGGGACGACGTCGATCCGGTCGGAATCCCGCCCGCATTGCCGCACGAGGCCGGCTTCGCTGCCAGCGGCACGTGCGTCGTTGTGCATGGCGACCAGGAGGCGTGGATCGGTACGGGGGGGCCGGTCGCGCGCGTCTTTCACTCAACCGATCGCGGATGCACCTGGACGGTCGCCACGACGCCCGTCCTCAGCGGCAGCTCCGCGCGCGGCGTGTTTTCGCTGGCGTTCATCGACGCGCAACACGGCGTGGCCGTAGGCGGTGACTATCAGGATCCCGGTTGGACGGTGGCCAACGCCGCGCGAACGACCGACGGTGGTGCAACCTGGACGCTAATCGGCGGCGCTCCGCCGGCTGGATATCGGTCTGCCGTTGCCCGCGTTCCCGGCGTGCTGCCGGCCACTCTCGTCGCCGTGGGACCCTCCGGCTCGGATTATTCGACGGACGGCGGCCAGACGTGGAAACGCATCAGCGCGCTCGGTTTCCACGCGGTGGACTTCGCGGCGCCCGACGGCGCCGGTTGGGCCGTCGGCGCCGCAGGTCGCATCGCCCGTTACGCGCCCGCTGGCCTGACCCCCAGCGGCGATGTTACGCAGGAGCGGGCGGATTAGAAGCTGGTGTAGTGTCTCACAATTACGGCAGCGCATTCAAACCCGAGCCGCGACCGTGAGGGAGCGGTTGCCCCGAGAGCCGCTCGGCCTCGCCAGCAACCGCTCCCTCACGGTCGCGGCTCGGTTCTGGCGATTCGTGGTTCGGAAGGAGTTGCGCGATTCGCTCCAGCCTCCGTCTCACCCGGTCCTGTCAGCCCAAGTTGAACAGTTATGGAGCTTGAAGGGCCCTGGTGATAACGTCAGGGCTGTTTTTGGGCTGAAGTCGTGACTACATTCGGGCGATCTCGTCGATTCGGCAGAGGCGCTGACGGGCCTGACTGTAGGCGCTGGGATCTTGCCCCAAAACGCCAGATGGACGGGATGATTTCCCCGGAGAACCGGGGCAGAATGAGACCCGATCTCGCGGATCTCCGCGTCGCGGACGTTGGCGTTGAAGATCTCCGCCAGAACTTCCAGCTGTTCGGAGCGAATCAGCTGCTCATCATCGAGGTACCTCCGATTCGGAACGATGGAATGGTCCCTCATGTGCCTAATGCGGCCTGCAATCTCGTCACGCACAATCGAAGTTTCTATTGGAATATCACCCAGCCATGTTGCTGTATGTGGAACACCTAAAAATTAAAAACGCCCCAGTGGTCCGGTGCAGAGGTGGTGTAGCCTCCGGGCTCCGTGGCCGACGTCGGCTGTTTGTACCGCCGCGCCCCGCCCATACAATCAGCCTGGACCCAGCGGAGCACACATGACTCAACGCAAGGAAACCCGCCAGGTCAACGTCGGCGGCGTGAAGATCGGCGGCGGTGCGCCGGTTGCGCTCCAGACGATGACCAGCGGATACACGTACGAGATCGACAGGTGTATCGCCGAGATTCGGAAGCTGGCTCGCGCCGGGGCCGATCTAGTGCGTGTCGCCGTGCCGGACAAGCGCGACACCGCAGCCCTGCCGGAGATCCTCGCCGCCAGCCCCGTGCCGATCATCGCCGACGTGCATTTTCACTTTCAGCGGGCCCTGGAAGCGATCGAGGCCGGCGTCCACAAAATCCGCCTCAACCCCGGCAATATCAAAGACCGCAAACAGGTCAACCGCGTCATCGCCGCCTGCAAGGAGCGTTCCATTCCCATCCGTGTCGGCGCAAACGAGGGCGGCATCGTCGAACGCCGCGACAAGGACACCCGCGCCGCCGAGAAGGCCACGCTCGCGCACGACTACGCCGGCAACCTGATCCGCCTCATGCTCGACAAGCTCGACGCCTACCTCCGCATCTTCGACGAGAACGACTTCCACGACGTCGTTCTCGCCGCCAAGAGCATCGACCCGCGCATCGTGATCGACGCCACCACCGCCATCAGCCAACGCTACGACTACCCGCTGCATCTCGGCGTAACGCACGCCGGCCCGCCTGAGACCGGCCGCATTCGCTCTATCACCGCCCTTGGCACGCTGCTGGCCAACGGGATCGGCGACACGATCCGCATCTCGTACGCCGCCGACTCGGTGCACGAGATCGAAGACGGCAAAGAGCTGCTCTGTTGCCTGGGCCTGCGCCGCCGCACTGAGCCGGAGCTGATCGCCTGCCCGAGTTGCGGGCGGATCGAGGTGGACCTGTTCCGACTGGTGACCGACGTCCGCCGCAAGCTGGCCGAGGAAATCACGCTCCCGATCAAGGTGGCGGTGATGGGCTGCGTGGTCAACGGTCCCGGCGAATGCGAAGGCGCCGACGTCGCCGTCTTCGCCGGCCGCGGCAAAGGCATCATCTACGTCCAGGGCGAGCAGAAGCAGGTCGTCCGCACCGACCAGATGCTCGATGCCCTGCTCCACGAATGCCGCGAATTCGCGTCCAAGGTCGAGCGTGGCGAGGCCGAGCTGTCAAACGCGGCGGTGGATGTGGTGCGGCCGGAGCAGGGGTAGCCCGCCGATGGTGGCATGAGATCGGGGGCGGAGCCAGCGGCCTGAGAGCTGCCGCCTGAAACCGAATCCGACGCGTCGATTGCTCCTGTACGGTTGGCTCGCGAGGTGGACGATTGGCATTCCGCCCCCTATTCTGACAGTGTACTGGTGGATGAAACATGGCGAAGCGTACCTCCCAGTCGTTGCGGTTTACGCACCTGAGACTTGAGAACTGGCGCAACTTCACGTCGGCGGACGTGCGTCTCGAAGGACGCGGTTTCCTGGTTGGGCCCAACGCGTGCGGCAAATCCAATCTGCTGGATGTCTTTCGTTTCTTGCACGACATAGTCGCCGTGGGGGGGGGGTTCCATGAAGCAGTCCTTAGGCGCGGAGGGGTGTCGCGGATTCGCTGCCTCGCTGCCCGGAGCCAGCCTCGAATAGGTATCCACGTGGTGGCTGGCACAGAGGAGACGCCCGACGAATGGGAGTATGAGCTTCGGTTCAGCCAGGACGCGCAGCGGATCCCGAGAATTCAATCAGAACGCGTGCGGAAATCCGGCGAGATCAAACTGGAACGTCCAGACGCTGATGATCAGGCCGATCCGCAGCGTTTAACCCAGACCTACCTGGAACAGGTAAACGTCAATCGGGAGTTCCGCCCCCTTGCGGATACGTTCAAAGCCGTTCGATACCTTCACATCGTTCCGCATCTCGTCCGAGACCCGGACAGGTCGGTAGGCAAGAAGAACGACCCCTTTGGCGGAGATTTCCTGGAACAGGTTGCTCAGACGAATGAACGCACACGCAACGCCTGGCTACGCCGCATCCGCGAGGCACTCACTTTCGCAGTGCCTCAATTGAAGGAGCTGGAGCTGTGGCGGGATAATCGAGGCACTCCGCATCTTCGCGGCCGGTACGAGCACTGGAGGCCTCAAGGTGCATGGCAAACGGAGTCCGACTTCTCTGACGGAACACTGAGGCTGATCGGGCTTTTGTGGGCGGTGCTTGATGGAACGGGCCCCTTATTGCTCGAAGAGCCCGAGCTCTCCCTGCACCCTGAGGTCGTGCGACACATTCCACGAATGCTCGCGCGCGTTCAAAGACGTTCGGGGCGTCAGATCCTACTCAGCACGCATGCCTGCGACCTTTTCCGCGATGACGGAATCGGTCTGGACGAGGTGTTGCTGCTCGAGCCACAGGCCGAGGGCACCGTTGTCAAACCTGCGGACACAATCGACGAGATCAAGGCGCTGCTCGACGGTGGCTTGAGCCTCGCTGACGCCATCATGCCGCATACAAGCCCTTCGAAAGCACAACAACTCATGCTCTTTGGGGAGTGATTGTGGCGTCGAGCGCTCCAGTAGAGATCTCCGTCGCAGTGGAAGGTGACCTAGATGAGGCAATCGTCCGTCGCGTGGCGCGCTGTGCGGGGATTTGGGTTCGACGAGTCCACGGCAAGAAGGGAAAAGCACACCTGCGGGAACACATCCAGGGCTACAACAACGCAGCCCACTTCTGCCCGTGGCTTGTGTTGGTCGATCTGGATCGGGATGCTGACTGCGCTCCGCCACTCCGCTCAGAATGGCTGCCACAAGCGGCCCAGGGCATGTGCTTTCGCATTGCGGTGCGCGAAGCTGAATCTTGGCTGATGGGTGACCGCGAGCGACTCGCGAGGTTCCTGGCTGTTCCGAAAGCACGCATTCCGAGTAACCCAGAAGCAGAGATCCGTCCGAAACAGACGCTCGTGAACCTCGCACGAAGTTCCCGACGCAGGTCGGTTCGTGAGGACATGGTTCCGCGCCAGCGAAGTGGGCGCAGCGTGGGCCCATTGTACGTCTCGCGGATTACAGAGTTTGTGATGGACGTGAACAACGGTTGGCGGCCCAAGATCGCCGCTGAAGTGTGTGACAGTCTGGCACGCTGCGTTGAGTCCCTCTCCTTGGTGCGTGGCAGAGGTCAATAGCGCCCTGTATCCCTGACGGCTACGAATGGCTGACGAGCGATTCCTGGTTCCCCGCTGGGCACAGAATGAAGGTCTTCTGGATTCCACTCGCCATAGCGCTTGCCCTCGCCGTCGCTGTCTTAGTGGGACGGGGCGCGACCGTCATGTTGGGCACAGCGGCCGGGTTCATAGCGGCGATCGTCACGCTCGCCGGCGGTCTCTCGTGTCTTCGAGTGAGCCGAATCAGGGCGGAGCTGGGGTCCGCCGAACGAATGTCGCGACGGCGCGCGTGGGCCATCATGGCCGTATCCGGCGCACTCATGCTGAGCTACACCCTGCTCGCGCTGACAACGCTGGCTTGTGCTCGTGAGTACGCCAAATCGAGCATCACGCGGGCCAATCTCCGCGGGACCGGCATGAGCCTGCTGGCCTACAACCAGGAGTCTCACGACTATCCGCCGTCATTGGCGGCGTTGGTCGAATCCGGTCGCGCCGTGTGGTGCCAGTTTCATGCGGCATTCGATCCCGAGGCGGCTCGAAGCACATCCCGCGGAGACACGGGCTACTCGTCGTTTCACTACCAGCCGGGAGCGGGAGAATGGAATCCTGACCCGAAGCTCGTGCTGGCGTACGAGCGTTCACCCTCGACGCCGGTTGAACTCCGCATATTCCAGCGATACGGCCGTTGCGTGCTGTTCGGCGACGGAACCGTTCGTGTCCTGGATGACGCCGCATTCCACGAAGCCAGGCGTACCGACGCAGCACAACGCACACAGATCGGCTGGTTCACTTCACCGGCCGATGACTGATCCCGTATCACCTCACGTACTCTGCGATTCCCCCCTTTCGCGAGAGGTACGGAGTTCGATCAGGGTACGGCTCCATCACGGATACTCTCTCACCGTTTCCTGTTCCGATCCCCCCGGGAGAGAATCGCGTCTGCGCGGCGGTGAGCCGCTCGCCGCCGCCGGGGCGCGCGGCACTTTCAACAAGTAGGTCGAATCGCCGTGAGCCAGAGACTATCGCTCAGCGGATTTGCGTCGATGCGCAGGACTTCAAAGCCAACTTCCGCAACCAGGCGGCCGAGCGTCTTCGGCGTGTAGTACTGAAAGTGTTCCGGCCAGCGGTAGCCGGACCAGCGCCGGCCGAGCACACGTCGTAGCAGGCTGTCGTAGTTTGGAACCTTGTGTACACACACGCCGCCGGGACAGAGC
>JAHJAR010000347.1 GCA_018814045.1 Planctomycetota bacterium
ACTACGCGAAGCTGCTGACGGACAAAATGATCAAGCACGACTGCAAGTGCTGGCTGGTGAACACCGGCTGGGTGGGCGGCCGCTTTGGCGTGGGCAAGCGCATCAGCATCCGCCACACGCGCAACCTGCTCAACGCCGCCCTGGAGGGCAAGCTGTCCGACGTCAAGTTCCGCAAGGACAAGGTCTTCGGCTTCGAGGTCCCGCTGAGCTGCCCGGACGTGCCCGAGGACGTGCTCGAACCCGCCAACGCCTGGGGCCAGAAGGACGAGTACTGGAAGACCTACGATGGCCTCGCCGCGCGCTATATCGAGAACTTCAAGCTCTTCAAGGAAGGCTGCCCGGCAGAGGTCGCGGCGGCGGGACCGAAGCGGCTATAGCCACGCGGCCGGACCACGGCTGGCACAGCCGTGCCACCAGGCCGGGCCGTGTCGCCGTGCTTGGTGTCCGAGGGAGTCATGTCCGGACTGCGCGATGGCTGGCAACGTGCATGGCACGCGCTGAATCACCCGCTCTTCGGCACGAAGGTCATCCCCAAGGGCGCGGAAGTTGACCCCGCGCGTTTCCCTGAAGATGAGTTTCCCGTCTACTGCCCGAAGTGCAGCTATACGTTACACGGGTTGCCCGACGATCGGTGCCCGGAGTGTGGCGAACCGTTCCAGCGAGGTGCGCTGCTCGTGCGGCAGTACATTCACGATATCTGGCCGCGGCCGAACCGGTGGGGTACAGCCGAACGCGTCTGCTGGATCGCGATGTGGACGAGCCTCGGCATCATGGCGATCGTTCTTGGAGCTTCCTACATGGTATCCAAGGACCGATGGCCGGCAGCGGTTTGTCCCAGGCTCGTCTCTTTCGTTCTGGGTGACTTGGGCAGTTGGGCAATGTGGGTGTTGCGCAACGTCGGTTGGGTGGCCGGGGGTGTCCTTCTCGTCCTGACGATTGTCAGGACCGTGCGAAGCGCTGAGAAACGCCGCGCCATCATCGCGGCGATCCGACAGGCCGAAAGCGACCAAACCAAGCACCCGTCGACTTAACGCGTTGCTATAACCAAAGCTCTTTCCGAGCCGCGACCGTGAGGGAGCGGTTGCCGAAAAACCGCTTGCTTACGCGCGTGGCTTGGTTCTCTGTCCGCCTCTGGACGGTTTGGGAATAGGTTCTATTGAGCGTCGCCGCCGGACAGCGTCTACGCCAGGGCCGCCCGCCTTTTCGCGTCGGCCTTCAGCCAGAAGTGATAGCCGACCATGCCGAGCGTGCACAAGAACCCCAGGCCGGCGAGGACCCACCAGAAATACTCGGGGTGATAGGTCTGCCGTAACATATCCTGTGCCGTGGAAACATCGACGGCGAGCTTTTCCGCCAGCGCCGGCATGATCTCGGTCTTTTTCAGTGCCTCAATCTCCGCGGCGGGCATGTGGAGCACCTGAATCAAATGGTGCTTAGCCAACTCGAACTTGTCCGAGAAACGGTCGTAGCTGATGCCGGAGGCGAGATTGCCCACGCCCCAGCCGACCGCGAAGGGGATGTTCGAGTAGCCCATGTAGAGAGCTTTCTTTTCCGGCGTGGCCATCAGGCCAACGTATTCGCTGAACTTGGGGCTGCACGCCATCTCGCCGATGGCGAAGATGAAGATGCCCAGGACGCATGGCCATCCCGACGTTGCGGTGCCCGCCATGATAAGTCCCACGCAGGCGATGATCATGCCGACGATCATGGCCTTGACGGGCGCGAACTTGCCACTGATATAGGTGATCAGCAGCACCAGCAGAACGATCGAGCCCGCGTCGACATTGACGATCCATTCCGGATTGACCTGCGTCCCCTGGTCGACCAGTCCCGCCAGCGTCTCGTTGCCGGTCACGCTTGCAGCGGTCGCGATGATGTCGCTGGAGTTGACCCACTGATCGATGTACACCGGCAGCGAGTCAAACAACTGCATGAACATCAGCCAGAACCCGGAGAAGATCGCCAGGAACACCATGAACTTGGCGTCGGCCAGCGTTTGGAACGTCTCTTTCAGGACTTGGCCCATGCCCTTGCTCTTGTCGCGGTCGACCTCTTTCGAGTAGTCCTTCAGCAGGAAGAGCGTCGGGATGTAGTTCAAGGACATGACGGCGGCGGAAAGCAGAAACGCATAGCGCCATTCGATCAGCCGCAACGCACCGGCGAAGATCGGGCCGACGAACCCGCCGATGTTGACGACCATGTAGAACATGCCCCAGCCGACGGACGAGTTTGATTCGGTTACGCAGTGTGCAATGGTGCCGTGCAATGGCGGCTTGAAGATGGCGGTGCCCGTGCCGATCAGGCAACAGGCCAGCATGAACAGGCCCCAGCTATGGCAGTACGCCATCATGGCATAGCCGGTGATGTTTATGGTGAATGCGATTACCAGCGACAGGCGGTAGCCGTAGCGGTCGGAGAACCCGCCGGTGAACATCGGCAGCAAGCACTGGATGAACGCCCAGACCGCGAAGAAGACGCCCTTGTCCGTGTTGCTGAAGCCGAGCCCGCCCTGCTCCGCGGCCGCGACGATGTAGAGCGCCCCGATCGCCCGAACGCCAAAGAAGGCCAGGCGTTCGATCATCTCCATGCAGTTGGCGACCCAGAAGGCGCGCGGGAAACTGGCCAGTTGCTGGGGCAGGGACATGTTCACCGGTGCGGACTCGCTCATGGGCGTGTACTCCTGGAAAAAAGCGGTGCAGGCCGTGATCGCCGCCGCCCGTTAGTGAATCCCGTGCAGCATCCGTTTCAGCACGCGTATCAGCAGCAGCATGATGATCATGGCTGCCAAGCCGATCACGCCGAAGATCATGAAGTAGGTGGTCGGCGTCATTGTGCCCCAATGGCCGCCGACAGTATGGGCGGCGAAGTTGGCCACAAAACCCGTGGTGAAGAACCACAGGCCCATGAACAAGCCGACGTACTTCGGCGGGGCGGCCTTGGTCACCAGGGATAGCCCGACCGGACTCAGACACAACTCGCCGACGGTCAGTACGAAGTAGAACAGAAACAACCAGCCGATCGAGACTTTCAGCAGAGATGACTGCTGGAAGACTTCGGTTAGCGCGTTGCGGAACGCCGGTTGGGCCCCGGCCGCCAGCAACTGCGCCTTGTCACGCTCGGAGAGAGTATCGTTGACTGCCAACGTACGCGTCGCGTTGTCCCAGGTGACCTTGGGAACCTCTTCGTCATCAACCGCTTTGGTCGGCCAGCCGGCGATGGCCAGCAGTTCGCCAGCTTCCTCAGGTACCGGGATGGTGACTTCCCAGGGCGCATCGCGGTCCATTTCGCCAGCCTTTTTCGCGGCGCGGACTTCGTCCGCGCGCTCGTCGACCTGCTCCAGCAGGTCCGCGACGGTGTCTTTGTACGCCGTGCTGCTCGAGGCTCCGAGGGCGCGCATCCAGTCGATGTCGGTCAATACGCCGTGGAGTTCCAGCGTACCATCCTTCCAGGCGAGCCGCGTGGCGCCGTAGTCAACGCGTTGGCTGTTGCCGTCGTCGTCGGTCTCTGTGCTATACAGCGTCCCGTCGGCTTGGATTTCGATTCCTGGCGGGACCGCCGCGAGCGGGATCGTGGTGCGCTGGTTCTCGGAGTTGGCGGCCAACAGCATCACGCCATACGCGCACGTGAGGAACAGCGCGCCCAGCATCATCTTGACGGGTGTGGATGGTTGGCGTTTGCGGGACTCGAGATACTGCCACAGCCAGGCAAAGACGGCCGCCAGGCTGATGATGAAGAACGGGTTGATCGACTGGGTCATGGCGGCGCTCATGCGCCAGTCTTTGAGTCCTTTGCCCGGCACGTCGAAATCGGGGGCCGTTTCGCCCGCGGCATCCACCGCCATCATTGGCGCTGTGCCCCGGAAGACGTGCAGGTTGGTGTGCTGATCGGCCCAGAGGTTCATGACGTTCGCGGCCTGCTCGAAGCCCACCCAGAACAGAATCGCGAAGACGCAGATCACAACCAACACGATGATGCGGTCGCGGTAGACATGTGCCGGAACTGCCTCTGCCTCGGCCACCGGCTGCGTCACCGTTTCCTCCCCCCGCTCCTGCGCTCGCGCTTCCTCTTCTGCACGAATCTGCTTCTCGCGGCGCACCACCTTGCCCATCCCAGCGATGTACATGATCAGGCCGAAGACCATGCCGACGCCGGCGGCGGCGAAACCGTGGTGATAGCTGTAGGTGGTTTGTAGCCAGCCGCATGCCAGCGGGCCGAATAATGCTCCGAGGTTGATGCCCATATAGAAGATGGTGAACGCGCTGTCACGCCGTTCGTCGTCGGAGCGGTAGAGCGCGCCAACTTGCGTAGAGACGTTTGGCTTGAGCAAGCCCGTGCCGATCACCAGACAGCCCAACCCGGAGTAGAAGAACGGTAAAGGTTCGAATGCCAGCAGAAAGTGCCCGATCGCGATGATCACGCCGCCGATCACGACCGACCAGCGTGCCCCGATCAGCTTGTCAGCGATCAGCCCGCCGACGATGGGTGTGGCGTAGACCAGGCCGGCGTACCAGGCAAAGACCTCCGAAGCCTCGGCTTGTCGCCAGAACAGGTATTGGACCATGTAGAAGATCAGCAGAGCCTTCATGCCGTAGAAGCTGAAGCGTTCCCACATCTCCGTGAAGAACAGCGTGAACAGGCAGGTGGGATGGCCGAACAACTCGCCGGGGCGTTTGATCCTCATGGTCGCGGCATCAGCGTGCGAGGCATTGGACACTTGCGGGTCTCCGTAGCTCGAGTCGACGATAGTCCTTAGACGCGACGGCCGGCCGGCAGAGGGGCCGCTTGTGTTCCGGCAGGGGGACAACCGCGCCTAGCGAGCTACACCGGAAGATACTCCAAAGCGGGCGGTACGGAAAGCCTCCGCGCCGCCGGAGTGCGGCTCCCGTGTCTCGTCATTTAGAGTGGCGAAACGCCTGCCCCCTTGCCGCTATCCGAGCCCGAAGCGCAAGCGAGGGTTTAGCGCTCGTTGTCAAAGCGCGGCCGAGACCCTCGCTTGCGCTTCGGGCTTGGTCCTGGGCGGGCGCTGGCGGTTCGGGGCGGCTTCTTGGCGCTCGTTTGGTGGGCGTGGCGGAAACCCTCGCTTGCGCTTCGGGCTCTGTTTGCGGGGCGCGCTGGCCGAACGTCGCTACGGCTGGCACACGCCCATGGTGCCCGACGACGTTGCATCGGTTGCCGCCTTGTTGGCCTCCAGCGGCTCCCAGAAGCCGAAGTTCTCTTCCACGACATTGCAGTAGCCGCTGGCCTTGTAGTGGGCGACCGAGTTGTAGCCCCAGGCCAGGTACTCCGAGCCGCCGCCGCTCTGGGTCGTGATCAGGAAGTTGTTCGACAATTCGCCGAAGCCGCGGGCCTGGTCGGCGGGCGACTGCTTGTCGCCCCGATTGGCGTCCACCGGCACCCAGCCGTAATTGGGCAGGTAGATCTGGGCCCAGCGATGGAACGCCTCGTCGACGCTGGCGTCGTCGCCACGGACTACGACACTGCCCTGATAGCGGGCCGGCAAGCCCGCAGCCCGACACAGGGCGATGAACGCGAACGTGTACTCCGAGCACGAGCCGCTGCCGCGTTCCAGCACGACCTCCGGCACGTCCCAACCGCCGATCATCTCGTAGTGCAGGCGGCCGATGATGTGGTTGTAGATCTTGCGGGCGATCCAGTACGGGTTCTGCTCGTCGCCGACGACCTGCTTAACCGTCGTCTGGATGTACGGGCTGTCGATGCGGTAGCGTGAGCCGTCGGCGGTGTATGCCGCGCGAATGTCAGCCGGGATGTCGTCCAGCGTGCCGGTCTTGTCCGGCAGGATCAAGTAGCGGATCGCGGAAACGCGGGCGTGCACCGAGTAGCTGACGACCTGCTTGCTGCCGGCGGGGACGGTGTCGAACGCAAACGCTGCACACGGCTGCCCCCACTGGTCCTCGGCGATCCTGGCGGGCTTGGTCGAGAAGCTGAGGTTTGAAAGCAGCTTCTGGTTGGGCAGTTTCATGGGGATGGCGATGTTGACGGACAGGTCGCGGACCTCGCCGGGACCGTAGTTGTTCAGCGCCCAGAGGTACTCGACGCGGGCTTCGCGCGGCTCACTCAAGCGGTACATCTGCTCATCCTGAACGACGAGCTGATACACCTTTCGCGTTTGGAAATCGACGCTGCACAGGCGCCCGTCATGCCATGCGACGCCGGCGGCGTGCGGGCCGGGTGCGTCGAGAATGCCCAGCACCAGGCCGCTTTCAGAATCGACCATGTACAGCTCGTTCTTGATCCGGTTGGCGATCCACAGGTAGCGGCCGTCGTGGGCCATGCAGGTGCAGTCTTTGTCCGGGACCGCGAAGTAGCCCAGGATCGTACCGTCCTCGGGCAGGACCTGGTAAACCTGCCCGCTCTTACGTTCCAGGATGAAAAGTTTGCCGTCGGCGTAGCCCAGGCCGGTCGCGCGTGAGCCGGGTGCCTCAAAGGTGTTGTCGACGATGCCGGTCTCCGGGTCAAAGACGAAGATGCGGCCGCTGTGATCGTCGGAGATGAAAAGCTTGCCGTCGCCGCAGGCTAGGCCGTGCGGCTTGAGGGTCGGGGCGTCCCACTTGCGTGTGACCTGGCCGCTGGTTGGCGCGAGTTCGAATAGCTGCGCCTCACGCCAATCGAGCACATAGAGGTGCTTGCCGTCCGACGCCAGACCGGCGGGGTATTTGCACGGGGCGGCGAAACTGGTCTTCACATCGCCCGGTGCGGCGGCGGCGGACGGTCCAAGCGCAAACGACGTTAGCAGCAGCGCGCCGGTGACAACGTGCGTGATTAAGCTTTTCATGATCGATCTCCACTACACCAGTCCCAAAACAGGCGTGATTCCCTCGTTTTTTCGCCGGCGCGGCGCAAAAAGCACTCGAAATGCCGGCGTTTTTGCGTATAAGGAGCGACATGGGTCAAATGACACCTTCCACGCACGAAGGCCTTTCGAGTGAGCAGCAGTAGACACCAAAGACTCATCAATCGCAAGCGCCGCATTCAGTACCGTCTGCGCGAACGGGCCTGGTCGCTGAAGGCCTGGTTTGCGTTGCTCTTGCCGGAGCGCGGCCGCTGGAAAGAGAAGTACCGCCACCCGCCACAAGCGACCGCCAAAAGCGACTAAAGCACGCTTGTTTTGGGGCTAGTGTAGTGGCTCACAATGCCCACCTATCGCCGCCACAAAGCCCGCGGCTTGGCCGTCTCGTTACCCTAAACGGCACGGACATCTACCTCGGGCCGTACGGCACCGCAGCCAGCAAGGCCGAGTACGACCGGGTCATCTCAGAGTGGCTCGCCAACGGTCGCAGACTGTCATCGACGCGGGATGAGCCCGTGCGCGACTTGACCGTCACCGAGCTCATCGCCGCGTATTGGCGGCATGCCAGGGAGTACTACTTGAAGGGCGGAAGACCGACGAGCGAGCAGGGATCGATCAAGCTCGCTATGCGGCCGCTTCGGAAGTTGTACGGGGCGACTCCCGCGGCGCGATTCGGTCCGCTGGCGCTGAACGCGGTTCGTCAGAAGATGGTCGACCACGGCGCCTGCCGCATCACCGTGAACGGCTACGTCACCCGCATCAAGCGGATGTTCAAGTGGGCCGTGGAAAACGAACTGGTGGGCCCGGAGGTGCATCACGGTCTCCAAGCAGTTGTTGGATTGCGGCGAGACCGATGTGAAGTTCGGGAGGCAGAGCCGGTCCGCCCCGTCCCCGATGAGTTCGTCGATACGATCCGGCCATATGTCGCCCGCCAGGTGTGGGCGATGATTGAACTCCAGCGGCTGGCCGGGCTGCGGCCGGGCGAGGTCGTCGTCATGCGTGCCTCAGACCTCGATATGACGGGCGGCATCTGGCACTACCGGCCCGTCACCCGCTGGATGCGATCCAGGCGCAATGCTGGCAGGTACTCGAAGCGGCGCACCAGAACACGAAATCACGGGCTCAGCTTCAGATCGCTATTGGGCGGTGGAACCAGAAAGTAGGTGGACCCGCCCCTAGGGGTTTCAGTCGGTGGGTGAGAGGAGTAAACGCCATCGAGAAGGCTCAAAAGGATCGCACCAGTTTGAAGCGCCACCTCCGTACGATTGACGCAATCGTAAGGCGGTTCCCCGCTTCAGCGCGGCCAACCGGAGATCCCGACGATGTGGTGCTTCAGGACGTACCTCGGCCCGGCGGGGAGCTCGATGTGCTGTTCCAGAAGGTGCTGAGCCGAGTCTGGAACAGATGCCTGACTCGGCTTCCACCTGACAAGCACCTCGATGAGAAGGCGTCGCCAGACACTATTACCGATTCACCCAAGAAACGTCGACGGGGGCGCCCCAGGGCATCTGACCCAGAGGAAGATGCGCAACTCGTGAACCGGGATTATTCACCGACCCAATGCGCGTAACCTAACGCGCCGGTGTGGGGACGTTCAAGCGCAAAGCAGGTGCCCGGAAGGTGACGGCGGAGGCTCGGGACCGAACTCGCCCGAGACCGCCCCCTACCCCCACAGCCGCGCGGGGCTGGGGAGAGTGCCTGGGGCCGGGTTGGCAGGGGAATCACTCGCGGAGCACGAGGCGCAGATGTGCATGCCGTGGCGGCGGCACCCAGCGCTGCGGACGCGGCGGCGAGCGACTCCAAACGCACACCGCACCACGAGACCGCTGACAGCGCCGCCCAAGCCGGCCGCCACTAGGCACGCGATGACGATTCCAATCGAGCCGCTCACTTCGTCTTTCTCTCTGATCGCCCACAGCGCGGAAGCACAGGACCGAATGCGGACAAGTGGAGATTATACCGACAGCGGATGCAGGTTCACGTTGTTGCGGGCCCTCTGCGGGATCTCACCACGGGCACAGCCGCACGGCCGAGCTGCGCTACGCGGTCTTCTGCACGGCCAACGATTCCGAGGCGCTCAGCCGCCTGATCGCCCCTCGCCGTCGCTGTTCGACCGCCCAGGCAGCAGGCTGATCCTCCTGTGCACGACACAATGAGCGAGGGAGGTGTCCCGAATCTGATAACCCGCGGGTCGAGCATCGCGCCGCTGCGATGTTCGACGGGGATCTTGTTCGGTCGGGCGAACGGAAACCCGCCATATAACCCGCGGGTCGGTCGCAGCGAGAGACTCAGAGACTTCCGGCTGGCGGCGCCCGTCGGGCGGCGGAAGGGGGCGCGACACGGTCGTGAGGGTGGTGGCAGGAGAGACCTAGAGCGGTCAGAGCATGTCGCTAAGCTCTTGCGGCAACTCGCGATAGAAACGAAAACGCCGCCCGGTCTCCCAAGCGGCGTTTCGCGTTAACCGCTGGGTCGCATCGTTTCGATACGACCGTGAGTTCGTGCGGAGCGAACTCCAGCGGGATGAGAACTTCCAGCTCGTACCGCC
Source organism: Planctomycetota bacterium (assembly GCA_018814045.1). GTDB lineage: Bacteria > Planctomycetota > Phycisphaerae > UBA1845 > Fen-1342 > JAHJAR01. Next base: position 9,354 of record JAHJAR010000347.1, read on the forward strand.
GCGCCTGCTCGCGGCCGACCCGAACCGCCCAGACTGGCTGCAGGGCTGCGACCGGTCGGCTTGGCACTACTGGCCAACGTTGCGGCAGTTCCTGCTAACAACCCGCGGCTGGGATCTGGCGACGGTTCGATCGCTCGACGATGCGTCTGATAGGATTCTCCGCCAGCTTGCGGAGCCGTCGACAGACAGCTTCGATATCCGGGGGCTGGTGCTCGGTTTTGTGCAGAGCGGTAAGACGGCCAATTACACGGCTCTCATCGCCAAGGCGGCGGACGCCGTCGTAGTAATAGTCGTCGGTCCGCCACAGGTCCCACAGCGGGTCGGAGAGCCGGCGCGTACGTCAGTGCAAGCAGCCGAGCATCAGAACGACGGCAGGTGCCACATCTCAATGTTGGTGATTCTGGCTCGCTTCAACGCACGCATCACCGGTTCGAGGATCATGATGCTGCCTGGTCCGTCAGGCACGAAGATGTCGCGGCCGTCCCAAGCGCTCGGGTCGAAGTAGTAGAAGCGACGGTTGTGTTTGAATGGACCATCTGCGGGCCGATCGCGCCACAGCTTACGACCCATGACGCGATCGATCGGCCCGCAGCGACCGGTGATAGAAAAGCCATGATAGCCCTCGATGCGCTCCTTATGCTTGCCATAGACCTCTACGGGGTATGTCGCCCACCCGCTGAAGCCGCTCAGCCCGTCGAGCAGGCGCTGGGACATCAGAGCTAAGGGCGGCAGGCTTGTGCTCACCCAATCGTATGGAGTGCTTCCACTGGCGCCCTTCATGAACTCGAACACAATGGGCTCGTTCGGCACACACTCCC
>JAHJAR010000348.1 GCA_018814045.1 Planctomycetota bacterium
AGCCGCTGCCAGGCGGCGATCAGCCCGCCGGCCGAGAGCTTCGTTTGCAGGTGGAATTGCAGGATGTCTACAAGTTGATCGATGGTGATTCCCAGCCCGTAGTGACACCAGTTGGTGAAGCCGATCAGGCGATGCCCGAAGGTGGCGTTCGGCAAGGCATCGGGTACGATGGGCTCGACATGCTTTTTGCAGGCCGGGCAGTAGTCGCGACGGATCGTGTGCTCGGTGACCACCGAGTGCAGGTTCTCAAGCAGGTCTTCGATGATCCGCGGGCGGCTGCGGTTGCAGCGTTGCAGCGGCCCGCCGCAGCACGGGCAGACCTTCAGCCGATGTTCCTTCCGCTCATCGATCCGCGTCGGCGTCGGGCGGCGATGGCCGGGATGGCCGTCGCGGGCGCCGGGGCGTTTGCGGCGTCGGCCGCCGGGCGTCGTGGCGTTGGGCTTGGCGTAAACCGGAATCATGCCGGACGGCGTGCTGGGCGACGCGGATCCCGTCTGCGCTTGCAGTTGCGCGATGCGGGCGTCCTGCTCGGCGAGGCGCGCGTCCCGTTCGGCAAGCCCGGCGTCCTGCTCGGCGATGCGCCGGGCCGCGGCGAGCAGCGCGAGCGTGACCGCATCGGGGCCGAGCGTGTAGAGTCGGCGCGCCGCGGCCTCATCACAGTGGCCGGCCCGCAAGGCCGCCACCAAGCTGTCCAACGCGTCCGCACGTGTCGCCGAGCTGCGCATGCCCAGCATGTACGCGCGTGCGCGCTCCCAGCGCAAGGGCTACCAGGCAGAAATTTCAGAAAACATTGCAGACGGGTGAACTGTTACTATGAGCGCAGTTGCACCAGTCCTGATCCGACGGAGTGTGAGCTATGTTCAGACAAAATCGCGTTGGATTGTGGATCGTTGCGGGGGTGGCCTGCTTGACGGTGGCGGGCTTGGCGCTGGGCGATGATGAAGAACGCGTGCGCCCGGCGTATTGCGCGGGTAACTGGTATCCGGGAGACGCAGCCGCCCTGGCAAAGGCGGTGGAAGAAGCGCTCGGGCGGGCCGGCCAGCCGCAGTCATCCGGCAAGCCCCGAGCGATCATCGCACCGCACGCGGGATATCGCTTCAGCGCGCCGGCTGCGGCGGCGGCGTACACCCATCTACGCGGACACGACTACAAACGCGTGATCATCCTGGCGCTCAGTCATCGTGGGGCGGGCTCGTACCGCGGGGTGGACGTACCGGAGGGGCTGGCGGCGTACGCCACGCCGTTGGGAAAGGTGCCCCTCGATCAGGAGGTTTGCACAAGTCTGCGGGAGCACGCTCTATTCGCGGCGCATCCAGGCCTTGATGCCGGAGAGCACTCACTCGAGTTGCAGTTGCCGTATCTGCAACGGGTCCTCAAGGAGTTCAAGCTGGTTCCGCTGCTGGTCGGAGAGATGTCGCCTGTCGAACACGCCCAGGCGGCCCGGGCGCTGCTTCCCTATCTCGATGCCGATGCGTTGCTCGTGGCCAGTAGCGACTTCACACATTTCGGGCCCAACTACGGCTATCAGCCCTTCACCGAGAACGTGCCGGACAGGCTCCGCGAATTGGCCGAGCAGGCGGCCGCACCGCTGCTGCGCTGCGATTACGATGGTTTCGCCGCGCATCTGGCAAAAACGCGCGACACGATCTGTGGACGCGGCCCGCTCGCGCTGCTGCTGCGCCTGCTGTCGATGCAGGGCGGCGCGGCGGGGGAACGGACCGCGTATGACACATCCGGGCAGATGCTGGGAGACTGGCGGAACAGCGTTACGTATCAGTCCTTTGTGTTCACGGCGCGGCCCGGGACGCTCACGGCCGCAGAGCGTGCCACGCTGCTGCGTATCGCCCGCGAGACTGTGACCGCGTTTTTGAACGGACAGCCGACGCCGCAAGTGGACAGCGCGCAGCTTGCCCCGGGCCCGAGTCAGGACGGGGCCTGCTTCGTGACACTGGAAAACCACGGCGAGCTGCGCGGCTGAATCGGGAACATGATTGCGGACGGCCCGCTGTATCAGGCCGTGATCAGCAACGCCGTCTCCGCCTGCCAGGATCGCCGCTTCGTCGACAACCCGGTCACCGCTGGTGAACTAGATGAGTTGCACATCGAGATCAGCTATCTGACGCCGATGAAAAAAGTGCTGAGCGCGGAGAAGATCGTCGTCGGACAACACGGTTTGCTGATCACGTTGGGCAGCCGTCGGGGAGTGTTGCTGCCACAGGTGGCGTACGAACGGGGCTGGACACGCGCGGTGTTTCTGGAGCAGACGTGCCGCAAGGCCGGGTTGCCGGGGGATGCTTGGAGACGCCCCGAAGCGGAGATATACTCGTTCGAGGCAGAGGTGTTCGGCGAGCCGGAGTAGGGTCGGATGTGCGGGCCATTCTGGTGACCCGCCTGGAATGGCCCGCACAGCGGACCCTACGATAGGCTGGACAAGGCGTACCGTTATGTCAGAACGAAGCACCCGACGCCGGTTTCTTGCACGGGCTGGGGCGGTGGCGGCGAGCGCGGTTGTGCCGGTTGAGAGGCTGTTTGCCCACGCCCATGAAACCCGGCAACCGCGGGCGCGTGTGGTGATCGCGCGCGATGAGAAGCTGACACGCGGGGAGGTGGCCGAGCACGGCGAGCTGGTGCGCAAGCTGCTCGACGCGTCCGTGCAGAAACTCACAAATGCCCCGGACGCCGCCAGGGCCTGGCGGCAGTTCTTCACACCGACCAATCGCATCGGCATCAAGGTCAACACGCTGGGATTGACGACACAGCCGGCGGTCGTGGAGGCACTGGTGGCCGGCTTGCGGCAGGCGGGTGTACCGGCGCAGAACATCATCATCTGGGACCGGTTTGACGAGGAGCTCGAACAGGCCGGGTTCAAGCTGAACCGCGCCGGCGATGGGGTGCAGTGCCGCGGGACGCAGGCCCGCCGCAGTAGCAGCGGATATCAGGAGCGCGTCGAGACCAGCGGGCAGATAGGCTCGTGTTTCTCGCGGATTGTCGCCGAGCAGGTTGACACGCTGGTGTGCGTGCCGGTGTTGAAAGACCACAACCTGGCGGGCGTCAGCCTGGGGATGAAGAACTTCTACGGTGCGATTCACAACCCCAACAAGTACCACGAGAACAACTGTGACCCCTATGTGGTGGATGTGGTCTCACATCGTTTCATCCGTCCGAAGTGGAAGCTCACGGTCTGTGATGCGACGCGCGCGCAGTACCACGCCGGCCCGGGCAGGCATCCCGGCTATGCGTGGCCGTTCGGAGGGTTGATCGTAAGTGGTGACTTCGTCGCGGCAGATGCCGTCGCGGCGGATCTGCTGGAGAAGCAGCGCAAGGAGCAGGGGCTCAAGACGTTGGCGGAGGAACAGCGGCCCGCGCGGCACATCGCCACCGCCGCGGCTCGCGGGTTGGGCATGGCGGACCTGGGGCGGATAGAACGCGTTGAGGTCTAAGTGTCGGCTCACGATCGGGAAACAAGGAGAGCTACGCACCTCAGCCCACGCGGCGCCGCGCAGGCTGAAGTCTGCGGCTCCTCGAGCAGAGACTCCTGGGACTCGCTCAACACTCCATCGCGACGAGGCCTGCTGCGCCTGGGTCTGACCTGCGGGGCCGCGTGTGTCTTCGGCGGCGATCTGTTGGCCGTCGCCCAGCAGGATGTCGCCGGGATTGACGAGTTGGTGGGGCCGCGTTTCAAGGGGGTAGCCCGGCACGCGGCGCAGTTCTGGGAGCATTTGCCCGAGAAGAAGGTCAAATGCACGCTCTGCCCGCGCGAGTGCCAGGTGGCCGACGTGGAGCGCGGCTATTGTGGCGTGCGCGAGAACCAGGGCGGGGCGTATCAGACCCTGGTTTACGGCACGCTCTGCTCGGCGAACATCGACCCCATCGAGAAGAAGCCGCTTTTTCACTACCTGCCCGGTACGCTCGCGTTCTCGATCGCCACGGCCGGCTGCAACATCGAATGCAAGTTCTGCCAGAACTGGCAAATCAGCCAGTTCCGTCCGGAGCAGGTCGAGAGCACGCTGACCACGCCGGCCCGGTTGGTATCCACCTGTGGCGCGCAGCGCTGTCTGACGATCGCCTATACCTACTCCGAGCCGGTCATTTTCTACGAGTACATGCACGACACGGCGGCGCTGGCCCGCCAGCAGGGCATCGGCAGCGTGATGATCTCCAACGGGTACATCCAGGAGAAGCCGCTGCGGCAACTTTGCCGGCACCTGACCGGAGTGAAGATCGACTTCAAGGCATTCACCGAGGAGTTCTACAGCGAGTGGTGCGCCGGACATCTCAAGCCGGTGTTGGCCACGCTGGAGACGTTGAAGGAGATTGGAATCTGGTTCGAGCTGGTGATTCTCATCATCCCGACGCTCAACGACTCACCGGATGAGATCCAGCAGATGAGCCGCTGGGTGGTCGCGTACCTGGGGCCGAATGTGCCCATGCACTTCACGCGTTTTCACCCGACGTACCGCGTGACGAATTTGCCGCGCACGCCGGTCAAGACGCTGGAGCGTTGCCGCGAGATCGCGCTGGGCGCGGGGGTGCACTATGTGTATGCGGGCAACGTCCCGATGCACCCGGGCGAGAACACGTACTGC
>JAHJAR010000349.1 GCA_018814045.1 Planctomycetota bacterium
GTGAAGATGCGCTCGTTATGGTAGGTCAGCTCGCCGCCGATCACGATTTGGTCCTCGTACATCAGCGGTTTGCCGATGCGCCGGGCCATATGGCGCACGACGTCTTCCCAGGGCATACCGTCGAAGGCAAACCACTCACCCTCCGGTCCCTTGGCCCCCGGCTCAGCCGGCTCCTCACCCGACGGTTGGCTGACTCCCTCCGGCCGGCGTGGCGTGGGCACCTCGCGCACTTCCTCTTCCGGGTCTTTGGGCAACGGCGTTACCTGGGGCGCTTCCTGTCCGGGGGGGCGCTCAATGTCGCCAAGCGGAGGAGGTGGCTCGCGCCGCCGGTCCGGGTGCGCGGCTTGTTCGTCCTCGTCAGGATGACCCGGCTCTGTAACACCTTCCTGGGTGGATAGAGCGGCGCGCCGCCTAAGTTCGTCGATCGTCGGGCGTGGCGTCGGCTTCTTCGTTTCGGTCGTCGCGGGCTTCCGGTCCACCGCGGTGGCAGGCCGCTCTGCCGGCTGGGTCGCCGGCTGCTGCGTTCGGCGTTCACCCGTCGCGCCGCGCGCCTCTTCTTGCTCCAGCTTGTGCTTCTCGACCAACTCGCGTTCACGCTGGTCGCGCAGCGCGCGGATCTTCTCTTTCATCTCGCGCAGAGCCTGGAGCTTGGCGGCGGGATCGTCCTGAATCCCCTGCGTCGCCGGCAGCGTCGTCGGTTGCGTTGTGGGTGACTGCGTTTTGGCGGCGGGTTTGTCGGCGACCTTCTCGGCCGGCTTCGCTCCAGGCTTCTGAGGATCCTGTCCTAAGGCGGCCCCGGTCAGCAGCAGGCCACAGACCGCCAGCAGAATCCAACCACGGACACCGCACATCTGGATGAGGCGTACCATGCTCTTACCTCTCTTCGCTATTTGAACTCGGTCAGCGGTTGCCCGCGTGACTCGCTTCCGACCAGCTAGTCAGGGTCGCCGCGCTGGCCGCCCTCTACTTGCGGCCTGCCCGGCAACCCGCCGCCGCGCCGCGCCCAGGCTCGAGAATGGTCGCTCCCGGCGGACCAGCGGATGTACCGACCGCGCGCTTGCCCGCCATGCTCGGGCACACCTGAGCTTTATACCCGGAATCGGGGTCAAGGTGGCAGCGCATTACGCGTAAACAGAAGGCGACTTTTTGCCGCAACCATCGGTGCAGACCACGGTTAGCGACACGCGCCGCCCGGTTCACGCGCGTAATCGCTACCGGAATCCCCCATCCGGTCCCAAACCGATCCGGTCAGGGCCGCCGGGCCTGCTGTAGCAACGGCATCACGTCGGAGTGCAGGGCCGGGTCGAGTCGTTCACGCTCCTTGAAACTCGTCCCCAGCGGGTAGAAATACTGCGCCCCGACCTCCGCGCCATTCTCCACGCGCACGACCATGCCCTTGGGATGCACGAGCACCAAAGTCCCATCGTCGATCGCATCACCCACGGAGTAACTCTCCGGCGGCTGGTCGCGGCGCTCGTCGTGCTGCACGTATGCCGTGTACTCGCCGAAAGTCGCCATCGTCGCAATCAGGTGCAAGTTGCCAGCGTCGGGGCGCGGGTCGCGCGGAGGTTGGGGCGGCGGTGGCCTGTCGGTTGTGGCAACCGTCTCGGCCGGGGGCCGCGCGGGCTCTGCGGGCTTGACGTACTTCTCGAAAAAATTCGCCTGAACCACTTCGCCGTATGCGTCCAGCTCGGCTGCCAGGCGCGCCGGAACATCCGCGCCCACCCGCTCCCAGTCGAATTCGATGTGCGGGATGCCCTTCTCCGGCGGGACCACCAGAGCAGCAGCGGTCATGGTCACCGACAACTTGGTCGAGCCCCGGCCTTCGCGGTTCGCGTGGCGGCTCGACTTACGTCCCTTCTTGCCCGTGCTGCTCACGCTTGCCGAACTGCGCAGGCTGCTCTCGTCACCAACCAGCTTGACGCGCGTCAGCTTGGCGTAGTAGGGCCGCTGATAGAATTCGCACATGAAATCCACGATCTCATCCAGTTCGCCCTTGACGCTGATGGAAACGGGCACCTCGGCGAAACCGTTCTTGAGCGTGCGGTGTGGCAAAGAGCGCAACTTGAGGTCTTCTTCCAGCCCGTGCTTTCTGAGTAGCTGACCGATATCTTCGCGAAAGACGCGCTGCGCGGCGTGGGGATCGGCCCCCAGGGTGGCCGCCGTCGCGGCCTGCCAGGCCTCCCTGATACCGTCACCACCCCGCAACATCACCTCCAGGTCGAACTTGCGCTGCGCGGTGCTTTGCTGGTCGCTCAGGAGGCGCTGGTACGGATTCACCACGCCCCGCCCTGCTACCTGGTAGAGCACCAACAGGGCCACCGCCGTTCCCACCAGCGTGGCCAACCTCTGCTCACGTCGCGTCATAACTTACCTCAATCGCACCGCGCGGAATCTAGATCTTCGAGAGCTTCTCCTTGCGCGCCAACGCACGTTTCTTCGCCCCATCGTAGTGTTCGCGCAGCTCGAGCAGCTCGATCTTGACGTCAACCGTGCCGTTGAGCCCAGAGTCGCCACCTTTGAGCTCCTGCCAGGTACCCTGCGCGGCGCGGTAGATCGGTCTATCACCGCGACGAAGGTCGTTGAGCTTCTTGATAAACTCGTTGGCGGTCTTCATGTCGGAGGCCATCACGCGCAACGAGATCAGCGTCTGGCGGGCATCGAACGTCACCTGGGGCACAACCATCTTCTTGCCGGGTTCATCCATGCTCCGCGCCAGTGTCAGCAGGTGGTCCGGCCAAACCGCCTCGACCGCCCACTCGTCGGTCACTTCCTCCACCCGGTTGCGCACCCTCTCCAGGTCCCTGACCTCCTTGAGCAGCTTCGCCACTGTGTCCTGCTCCTGCTTCAGCAGCCCCCGCTCGTACATCAGGTAGGCTGCCCAACTGCCGGCCGCCACCACCAGCACGCTGCCCACGATGCTGCCCACGAGCCGCATGCGGCGCCGGATGACCTCCCGTCGAATAATGGGCCGCTTGGGGTTCAGGAAGTCAAGTTCGAGCAGCCCCTCACGACTGAGGCCCCATGCCAGCCCCAGCGGAGCCGAGAACGACTGCAGCTTGGCGGCGTCGGTCGCGGGCACACTCAGAGCGTTGGTGGGGTCGAAAAGCTGGGCTGCCAGCCCGAAGCGGCCTTCCAGCGAGTTCAGCAAGTCCGCCTCCAAGCCCGTGCCGCCGGCCACCACGATGCGATCGATGACGGCGTCCGGCTCGCTGGCGCGGTAGGCTTGCAGAGTTCGCGTGATCTCGACCAGCAGGCTGTTTACCGCCACGCGCACAACGTCCGCGGACGGGGCCGCAGGCGTCTGCCCCGACTCGGCCGGCGTGCTCTCATCCGCAGCCGGCGCGGCGCTCGACACCAGTGGAACTTGGATGTTGGCGGCCCGCGAGAAGGTCAGGCCTCCTTCCCGCATCACGTCGATTTCCGTCACGGTCGGCCCAACCTCGACGAACAGCACGCACTTCGGCTCCAACTCGGGCAGGTGCATGATGCTCATCAGGTTGGCGTAGGGGCGCAGGCCGATCCGGGCCGGCACCAGCCCCGCCACCGCACAGGTCTCGCGCAAGCGATCCAGGACCTCGCGCCGCACGGCCGCCAGCAGCACTCCAGTCACGAAGCCCCGCTCGTTGTGCTTCATGATCACGAAGTCGATCTCGGCGCTTTCGAGCGGAAACGGTAGTTCCTTCTGCGCCTGAAAACGCACGGCCGCCGCCACCTCGTTGACCGGGGTCGGGGCCAGGGTCAGGCGATTGATGACGACCTTGTCGCGCGGTACATCCACGACCACGCGCTTGTGGTGCCAGCGGTGCTGCCGCACCATCTGCGCGATGAATGCCCCCATCGCCTGGGGATCGTCGGTGTCCGTGTCGGCCGACACGCGATGGGAATGCGCGTCCTCCAGCTCCAGCGCGCCGCTGACGGTGCGCGCTACCACCATGCGCAGGGCACGTTTGTCCCAATCCAGGCACAGGACTGTGCGGGGCAGCTTCGTCACCAGACGTTCCTTCCTGTCACCACCGTTCAATCCGTTGTAACCACGATCGTATCATCATCTACCGGCCACGCCATACCCAGCGACGTCAGGTCACGCGTGTACTTGATCTGGGCCAACGGACCGGCCATCTCGATGATCCACTCCGTTCGCCGCGAGAGCCGCGCATGGTCGGCGTAACCCAGCACTTCCACATGGAACTGGTGGGCCTTGGTCGTAACGTAGGGGGCCATTTGGTGAAACGCGGCCAGCCCAACCACACTCGAAGTCAGCGCCCACGCGGGCGTCCGCAACGCTTCCCTGTCCAAGTCCCGCCGCGTGGCCACCAGCATGCCGGCGGATTCGGCGTCCAGACCGGGCAGCAGTTCCAGCACGATGGCTGGCGCCGTGTTGATGTTGATCAGCCCTTCGATCACCTGCTGGCTCTCGTTCGCGGCCCGCGTACTGAAGCGATCCAGCAAATACGGCAGTTCGCCGGCCGTGATCGGGCTACTGGCCAGCGCTCCTTCCGTCACACGTTCCTCGTCCTCGAGTTCCGGCAGATCGATGCCCTGGTACAGCTCGGCCGGGCTGCCCAGATCGGCGAAGTTGAAGTTGTCGTCCTTCAGTCCCAGGATGAAGCCAATCGTCTCGTCGCTCAACTCGCCTTCCTGGAAGTACGTCGCGATTTGCGCCTCGATCACGCCGCGGTCGGCATTGAGGTTGATGCGCGGCTTGTTATCCAGGGCTACATCGGTCTCGCGCGACCAGACGGTCAGGAACGGCGCGAGGCCGCGGTCGAGCACGCCATCAGCATTGTCGTAGTACGGGAACGAGTCCTCGCCGTCGTCCTCGTTGGTGTCGAGGATACCGTTGCGATTCACGTCCTCGCCGTACAGGATGGCGGCGTTGAAACCCTTGATCAGCAGCAGTTCCTCGATTGTGTCGAAGCGCCCCGTGTTCTTGGCCAGGTAGGCCGGCTCGAGCGTGTTGTAGTAGTCGTTTTCGGCCCCGCTGGGGCGCGGCTGGTCGTCATCGTCGCGCCAGTCGAACAGGGCCTCGAGCAGCTCCGGCGCGTTCTCGACTTCCAGGCCGAGCAAGAGCGGCATAAGCAGTTGTTCGAGCTGTTCCTCCGTGGCGACGTTGATATTGAGTTTGCCGGCCTCGGGCGTGATCCCGTAGCGGACGGTGTCTTCCACCGTATCGTAGGCTTGCGCCACGACGCTGTAGCGCCACGCCGACACGGGCGTCACCATGCCCTCCAGCAGTTCCTGACGTGATCCCATCTCGCGCACCGGGTCCGACTCGCGGTCATAACTCTCGGCCCACACCAGGGCGTGCCGCAGGCGGTCCGGTGCCTCGAACCAGACGGTCGCATCGTGCGGGTGTTCGCGCAGAATCGCCACCACCTCTTCCAACCCCGACTCGGCCGCCAGGCGGGCCTGCTGCGCGTCGCAGTGGGCGGCGGTTCCCGCGATCTCGGCCCGCACAAAGAAGATGAAACCCGCCATCGTCAGCGACAACAGGCCGATCAGCACTAACACCACCGGCAGGATGATCGCTCGCGCCCCGCGCATCAGAAGCCACCCTCCACACCGAGCTGATCGCTGAGTTGCTTGCCAACCCGCTGGATCCGGCTGCCGAACATGCGGTCGGCCGCAGGTATGCGCACCATGACGCTGTAGCGATCCGGATGATACAGCTCGTCCCCCAGAGGGCACTGGTCGATCGGAAACTCCTCCAGGTCCTGGTCCTCGAGCGAGTAATTCGTGATGCTGTCGAAGCCCACCGTGACCTGGATCAACTGCGGCAGCGAGTTCCCCTCGGTGATGTCCCAGGTGACGTCCCACTCCACGCCATCGAAATAGCGAAACTCGAGGTAGCCGAGTTCCGGCGACCACAGGTCGGTCCGCAAATCCAACGGGTCTTCTTCGTCGACGATGAACTGGTTGAGCGTCTTCTTCACCGTTCTGATGATCCCACCCACAATCGGCTCACCTTCCTCAGTCGTCTCGTCGGGATCGATCCAGAGACTGTAGCTGACCTCCTGCAAGTCGTGCTGCGCCGGCGGCAAGTCGTCGGACTCGCGGTAGAACTCGTACTGGAACTTCTCCGGCAACACCGTGGTCAGAAACGTGATGCTGCGGCGATCACCGATCAGACGATACTCGACCGGAAAGCCAACCTGGTCGACGCCGATGCAGCCGCGCAGCTCGGACGCCAGATGATCCAGCACCTGCCGGGCAATCTGCGTGCGGTTCGCGTTACGGGCGGCCTCCTCGCGAATCGCGATGCTCTGCCAGAAGAACGACAACATGGCACTCAGCAGCAAAACGATCAGGCTGACCGAAACGAGCACTTCCAGCAGTGTCAGGGCCCGGCCCGCCCGGCGGCGCTGAGGCCGCGTGGACGACGCGCAGAGCGTGCTGCCAGTTGTGCCCCGGCGGGTCTGCATCAGCCGCCCCCTTGCTCGCGCTGCAACTCGTCACGGAGGCGCATCAGGTCTTCGATGGTGTAGCGTGAGCCTCCGCCGCTCTCCCCACCACCAGATGCTCCCGCACGTCCGTTGCGAGCGCCACCGCTGCGATTGCTTCCGGAACGCCCGCCACTGGGCCGAATCCCGCTCGGACCGCCGCCCTGGCCGCTGCGGCCCGCGCCGCCGCGCCGGGGCGCGACCGAGA
>JAHJAR010000350.1 GCA_018814045.1 Planctomycetota bacterium
ACGGAATCCACGTAGAAGTTGCGCTCTCAAAGGTAGCGGCCGGGCCCGGCACCGGCCGTTTCTGAGCCGGGGAAGCTACGGCCGGTACGGGGCCCGGCCGCTACATCCGCGTGCGCGACTTCTATCTGGGATCGGTATCAGTCATCGGACACTGAGGAGCGATAGTCCTCGGACTCCAGCGCCATCGCGATACGCTTGCGCAACACGGCCCGCAACGGGCGACTGGCGGAGTCGGACGTTGCCGGCGAAGGCGACGCCAACAGACCCGACAGGCCGTGCACCAGGCGGTACCAGAGCGAGCGCGGCGGGTAGCTGGCCAGCAGGCTCTCCAGGTCCGCGCCGAACTCACCGGCGGAGCAGTAGACCTGTCCCCTGGTCTTGCGCAAGGCCGTCGCCAGAATCGCGGCCAGGTAGTAGCGAAACTCGCTCTCGCGCTGGCTCGGCCGCCGTACATTCGCATCCAGACGCACCTTGCCCAGCGCCAGACGCAGGTGTCCCTTCACGCGGCGCGGCAGCTCACCGGTCAACAGCTCGTGGGCAACCAGCCCAAGCGTGTAGACATCAGAACGCGGCGTGAGGTTCTGGATGCGCCCGGCGGCCTGCTCGGGACTGGCGTATGCCAGCGTACCGGCAAAGTACCCATCCTTGTCGCGGACCAGGCTTGACTGAAACGACAGGATATGGGCCACGCCGAAGTCGAGGATCTTCGGTTGACCGGACTCTTCGACCAGGATGTTGTCGGGTTTGAGGTCGCGATGCACGATACCGCGATGATGAGCATAGTCGACCGCCTCACACACCTTGGTCAACAGCGCCAGCCGCGCCCGCGTATCGAGGGCATGCGCGCCGGCATACTCCCTCAGCGACAGCCCCGAGATGTACTCCATCGCGAAATACGGCAGTTCTTCTCCAGCCGTCGCACTCGCATCGATTGGTCTGATCTGCGCCAAACCCGCGTGGAGAAAGCGTGCGATACCGGGATGCTGCAAGTGCCGCAGAATCTCCTCCTCGAACGTGAAGCGCCGCCGATCCTCCTGCGTCAGCAAGCCCTTTCGCAAGAGCTTGATGGCGACATCCCGTTGCAGGGTGGGGTGCATCGCCCGATAGACCACCCCCATCCCCCCATGACCCAACAGCTCGACCACGGTGTAATGATCGATGGCAAACGGCGGCTGCCGCTCGGTCTCGGTCAGGCCCGCCGCCGCGGCCTCTTCGCCAGCACGGGCAAACGCCACCGTCCCGGGCATCTGCCAGGACGACCCGGCCGCCGGGCGCTCGGGCTCGAAGTCCTCCATCTTCTGATAGTGCGGCAGCAGTGAGCGTACTTCCCGCAACAAGCTCGGGTCATCGGCGCAGGCGTGTTGGATGCACTGCTCCTGCTGTCCGGGCTCCAACCCCGCCGCCTCTTCGAGCACCTGCTGGACCCGCCGGTGGAACTCAGTCGACATGATCTCGGTCTCCGCCCAATCGGCGGTTCAGCCACGCCAGCGCGTAACGGAAGTCCTTCTCCACAGTGCTGAGACTCACGTCCAGGAAACGGGCAACGTCCGCATAGGGCAGTCCGCCAAACCAATGCAGCTTCACGACGTCGCTCAGCCGCCGGCTTTCCGCCGCCAGCGCCTCAAGCGCATCGGCCAGATCGAGCAGGTCCACTGCCCGGTCGCGCCATTCGACGACGACCGTTTCGAGCGGAACGCGCTTCCAGTCGCCGGCGGGGGCTTGGGCCGCAGCAGCGCCATCGTCATCAACGACCGGGCTGGTCGGAGATGGCCGAGCCCCGACGCCGCCCCGCTTCTGGGCGCGGCGTTTGCGCAGGTGATCGACGACGATCTGCCAGATTTTCTTCGTTGCAATGGCCCGGAAGTGCTCCGAGCTGCGCCATTCCACGCGCGAGTGCTGGATCAGGTGGAGACAGGCTTCGTTGACCATGTCGGTCGGCCGCAAGGTGAAACCCGGCGGCTGCATGCGGAAATAATTCTGCGCAATCTGGCGGAGTTCGTCGTAAACGAGCGGCAGCATTGCCTCCGTCGCAGCGCGTTGCCGGTCGTCAGGTGGGTCCATGCCGCGTTCCGCCGAGCCGGGAAGAAAAACGCCAATGCCTTGCGGCTTCGCTCGCCGTCTACGTAATGATTTTATGGACAGACGTTTGCGCGTGTCAAAGACCCTGCGGCACAACCGTGTCGCTACCTGTGCGTAACCGAGCCGCAACCCGCGCGAAACCGAGCCGCGACCCGCGCGAAACCGAGCCGCGACCGTAAGGGAGCGGTTGCCTGAACCGAGCCGCGACAGCAAGGAAGCCGTCACCAATACTGGCCGGTCCGCCCGTAGCGTAGGCAAACATAATCGGACGCTCACGATGATCGCTGGTGCCCAATATGACCCCGAGGCCTTGCTGGAGCGCAGCCGCGCCGCCCGGGCCATGCTGCATCACTGCACGCTGTGTGAGCTCCGCTGCGGGACGAACCGGCTTGCGGGACAGCCGGGGCGCTGCCGCTTGGGACCCGATTCCTTCCTCTACAAACACTACCTGAGCCTGAACGAAGAGCCCGAGCTGATGCCCGCGTTGCGGCTGTTTCTCGGTGGCTGCAACTTCCGCTGTCAGTACTGTGACGAGGCCCCACTGGCATTTCGGCCCGGGGCCGGCCGCCGCATCGAGGCCGCAACCTGGGCCGCGCAATGGGCGGAGGCTGCCAAGGTCGGCGCGCGGGCAATAAGTCTGCTCGGCGGCGAACCCAGCCTGCACGCGCACACCATTCTGCAAGCGGCCGCGGCCTCTCCGCGGCCGCTGCCACTGGCCCTGAACTCGAACATGTATATGACGCCCGCCGTGCTCGACCTGTTGGCCGGCGTGGTCGACTGGTACCTGGCCGACTTCAAGTTCGGAAACGACGCCTGCGCCGCGCGCTTCGCCGGCGTGCAGCACTACACCGCAATCGTGCAGCGCAACATCAGGGCGGCCGCCCAGCAGGCCCGGGTCATCGTGCGTCACGTCCTGCTGCCTGGCCACCTGGAGTGCTGTTTTCGCCCGGTGGTTGACTGGGTCGTGCAGCACTTGCCCAACGTGCGTTTTCAGCTCTACCCGGGTTACGTGCCGTGCGACGACGCGACCGAGCACACGCTGGCGCGTCTGAATACGCCGGAAGAAGTGACTAGCGCTCAGGACTATCTCAAGGACCGCGTGGTCAACTGCGGTTCACCCTCCGCCACGACGGCCTTGCGCCAGCGTGGCGCGCAGCGCGCCTGCGCGGGCATCGCCCGTATAACCATCGGCGTGGATGGCTGCATCTACTGCCACGATTTGACCCCGGCACTGGCGTCGGCCCTGGCGACCTTCTGCCCAGCCGACCAGCCCCAGGACCAGACATGAGTTCGAAAGCCAAGGTACACGGAAACCGCGAGCGCTCGGTGAAGGACGAACTCGAGATCCTGATCCGGGCCCGTTACCCGATCATCTACGTGATCACCTGGGAAGAGCGACGGGTTGAGCAACAACTGCAGGCCTTCGCCGAACGGCGCAACAAGCGGCTCTTCTGCTGGTCGGTAACCGGCGGACTGTACAACGCCGCCAGCGGCCAGACCGGTGGCGGCAACAAGAAGCTGTCCGACCCGGTCGAGGCCCTCGACGCCGTCATCGAGCACAAGGAACCGGCCATTTACGTGTTCAAGGACTTCCACAGCTTCATGCGCGCGCGCGACTGCAACGTGGCCGTCATTCGCAAGCTGCGCGAAGTGTCCCAGGCGCTGAGCGACAGCTACAAGACGCTGGTGATCACTTCGCCCCTGCTGGAGATGGCCCCTGAGCTTGAGAAGGACGTCTGCGTGCTCGACTATCCGTTGCCGGACAACGACGATTTCGCCGTCCTGCTGCACCGCATCTGCGAGGACGTGGCCGAACACACGAATCTGTCGCTCAACATCGATCCCAAGGCGCGCGAACAGTTGGTGCAGGCCGCGTTGGGCCTCACGCTTCAGGAAGCCGAGAACGTCTTTGCCAAGACAATCGTCAACGACGGGACCCTCAACGCCGACGACATCTCCGTGGTCTTCTCCGAAAAGCAGCAGATCATCCGCAAGAGCGGCTTGCTCGAGTACTACGAGTCTCAGATCGAAATCGAAGATGTGGGCGGACTGGCCAACCTGAAGGACTGGCTGACCAGACGCTCACTGGCGTTCTCGGAACGGGCGCGCCAGTTCGGGCTGCCCGCGCCCAAGGGCGTCCTGTTTGTCGGCGTGCAGGGCTGCGGCAAGAGCCTCTGCGCCAAGGCCGTCAGCCGCATGTGGAATATGCCGCTGCTGCGCTTCGACATGGGCCGCATGTTCGCCAGTCTGGTGGGCTCATCTGAGGAGAACATCCGCCGCGCCATCGCCGTGGCCGAGAGCATCGCCCCGGTTGTGCTCTGGGTGGACGAAATCGACAAGGCCTTCGCCGGCTCGCAGGGCTCGGCGAACACCGACGGCGGCACGACGGCCCGGGTAATGAGCACGTTCCTCACCTGGCTGAGCGAGAAACACAAGCCCGTGTTCGTCTTGGCCACCGCCAACAACATCTCGCAGCTTCCGCCGGAATTGCTACGCAAGGGCCGGCTGGACGAGATTTTCTTCGTCGATCTTCCAGACGCCGAGGAGCGGGTGCAGGTTTTCGATATTCACCTGCGCAAACGCCAGCGCGATCCGGCCTCCTTTGATCTGGACCAGCTCGCGCGGGCGGCGGATGGTTTCAGCGGGGCGGAAATCGAAGAGGCCGTGATCAGTTCGCTCTACGACGTGTTCTATCTGGAGAAGGAACTGGAAACGAGCGACCTGCTCAAGTGCTTGGCCGAGGCCGTCCCGCTTTCCAAGACCATGGCCGAGGGTATCTCAGCGCTGCGGGCGTGGGCCGACGGCCGGGCGCGCTTTGCCTCGCAGCGCGTTGAAGGGACCGCACCGCAACTGAGACGTAAGCTCGAAGTATAGCCTCCGAACATCTATGGAGTCTGCCATGAGCGCCGTATGTGTTCTAACCCCACTGGTCATCTCTTCCTGGCCGGCGATCAGTGCCGCCGTCGCCGGCGCCGCCGCCGCCATGGGTTTCGCCGTCGAGGGCTCCAATCTGCCGCGCGAACGGCAACCGCGGCGCCGCAGCGTGGAGACCGAAATCGCGAACAGCGAAGTTGTCGCCGACGCCATGGCGCCGGCTGAGAAGATCGTAGTCCACCGCGGCGACGTCACGATCGAGTTCGCGCCCGACGCCCGCGGCAAGTGCACAGCATGCGTCAGCGGCAAGAAGCTCTCGGCGGAAGCACTGCGGCGAATCGGCGAGGACGTGGCCGGGCGCGTGGTGCAACAATTCGCCTACCACCGGCTGGTGAGTGAGCTGAAAGACCGGAACTACACGGTGGTCGAGGAACGCACGTTGCGCGACGAATCGGTGCAGTTGCGCATTCGCCTCTGAGAAACCATCCTCCGTCGGAGCTGCAACGTCATGGAACGACCGGAATTCGACGTCAACATCAGCAAGACCGGGCAGGTCACGGTCCGTGTTGTGGGCGTCAAGGGCCCCCGCTGCCTGGAATACGCCGACCTGATCAAGGAAATCGTGGGCCGCGAGGAGCAACGTGAGCTGACGACCGAATACTACGCCCCCGACACGAAGGTCCGCATCAACGCCGAGGTGCGCGAGCGGTCCGGACCCTAGCAGCGCAGGGAGCGCAGCGAGCTATGCAGTGTTGGAACTGCGGTTTCGAGAACATCCCCGGCATGCACGCCTGTTCGCGCTGCTCCAGCGCGCTGGAGCTGGCCGACGTGGCGATCGAGCCCCCGCGCCGCACCGCCCACCGGGCCGGCGCAACCGCACTGACGCGGCTTGTGAATCGCGTGCGTGCTGCGGCCGAGTCCGGCTGGAACGCGGCGGAGCGCTCCGCGCAGCAGGTGCGTTTCATCCCAAACGCCGCAGACAGGAGCGTCACCCTGGCGTGGTGCGTCTTGCCAGGGCTGGGCCATCTCCGGGCCGGTCTGCGCTTCGCCGGAACGCTGTTCCTGGGGCTGTGGCTGCTGTTTCTGCTGCTGATGGTCGCCAGCCTGGCCACGGAGTGGAGCTGGATGTGCCTGGCCGCGATGATCGCGGTCCACGGTCTTTCGATTACTACGTTGTGGGCCATGGCCCTGGCCAACTACTCCTTGCTCAAACGTGCTTTGTGCGGACTGCTGATCTATGCGCTGCTCGTGCTCTGGGTCTATATGCCGCTGCGCTGGCTCTGCCTCCGGATCCTCGTGCCGCTGCCGACCACGACGCTGATGTCCTGCGACGCATTCTCCAGCGGGGATGGTCTGCTGGCATATGGTCCGTGGCTACGACCGAAGACGTTCGAACGCGGAGCGCTGGTCGCGTACCACATCGGCGCCTCAACCGGGGAAGTCGTCGTCCGCCGCGGGATCGGGTTGGATCGCGTGATCGGCGTGGCGGGCGACCGAGTGACCATGGCGAATGGAAAGCTGTGCGTGAACGGACTCCCACCGAAACGGAACCTCGCGCCCTTGGGCTATGTGCCGCCAACGAGCAGCTTGGACATCCAGCTCGCTGATCAGCAGTACTGCATACTCCCGACGCGTCTGCGAATCGACAACGCGCAGGGTCATACGGCCCTGGCCGAGGTATATCGCCGGGTTGCCCTGGTGGAGCACGACGACATCATCGGCCGCGTCTTCTTTCGCCTGCGTCCCTGGTCGCATTTCGGCTGGACAAAGTGAGGCCCGCCATGCCCGGCAGATTCGCCAATCTGGAGTTCGAGCACGAGCACGAGCCCGAACAGGTTCCGCGGCGACGCCAGCAGCACAACGCGCCGCCGCAGCAGGCCCCAGAGCTGCTCGCCCGGGCCCACGCGGCTTGCCGCTGGGGTGAGTTTGAAGCGGCCTTGCGTCTGTACACACGCACGCTCACCGAGGATCGGGCCGCTGTTCCAGCCTGGGTGGGTCAGGTCCAGATGCTGGTCCAACTCGACGAGTGCCGTGAGGCGCGCATGTGGAGCGACAAGGCCCTCGAACTATTCCGCAACAACGGCGAGTTGCTGGCGGCGAAGAGCCAGGCTTGTGCGCGCCTGAACGACATCAAATCCGCCCTGGCATGCAGCGACGCTGCCCTCCAGGCCC
The DNA here is from genome assembly GCA_018814045.1 of Planctomycetota bacterium. Classification (GTDB taxonomy): domain Bacteria; phylum Planctomycetota; class Phycisphaerae; order UBA1845; family Fen-1342; genus JAHJAR01. Next base: position 7,126 of record JAHJAR010000350.1, read on the forward strand.
CCGGCAGCTCGCCCTGGCGCTGGGAGGTGCGTGGCGAAGCGCTGCTCGCCAAGCGCCAGAGTCACTACGAACAGTGTTTCCAGAGGGCACTGATCGAACCGGCCGCCGATTGGTTCGACCGCGTCGTGATCGCCCGCATCCATGCGTTCTACGGCCGGGTCACCAACGCGCTGCACCTTTTGAACGAGGCCGTCGCCATGGAGCCAACCCACGGCTTCATCTGGCACGAGCTCGGCTATTGCCAGCGCAAGCTGGGCCTGCTACCCGCGGCGCAGACCAGCTTTGAGCGCTGCCTCGAAATTCGGCCCGACTATCAACCCGCGCAGGCGGCGCTGGACGAGCTTACTTCCGGCGTACCACTCACCGGCTGGCTGCGCGGCGTGGTCCGGCGCTGGAGGCGGCAATGAACATGCAGACGCTGCTGCGGGCCGGCCGTAAGACCGGCGCCAGCGACATCCATATCGTAGTGGGCATGCCCCCCCTGTTCCGCGTTCATGGCGAAGTCATGGCCACGACCAGCGACGCGATCACCGAGACGAGCGCGCGGCACCTGACGTTTGAATGTCTGAACGATGCTCAGAAAGCGACCCTCGAGGCCACCTGGCAACTGTGCTTTTCCACCACCTTCGGCGCGCGCGACCGGGCCCGCGTAACGGTCTACTTCCGCAACGGCTGTCCCGAGTTGTCCATTCGCCTCAGTGAGAACAACATCCGCAGCCGCGCGGAGCTGCGCCTGCCCGCTGTCATCGACGAGCTCGCCCGGCGACCCAGCGGCTTGTTCCTCATCACCGGCCCAACCGGCGTCGGCAAGACCACAACCTTCCACTACATCATCAACCTGATCAACGCGGAGAGCCGCAAGAAGATCATCACGATCGAGGACCCGATCGAATACACGCACGAGTCGCAGCGCGCCCTGGTAATCCAGCAGGAAGTGCTGACCGACGTGCGCTCCTACCAGCAGGCCCTGGTGCACGTGCTGCGCCAGGACCCCGACGTTATTGCCATCGGCGAGATGCGCGACCGGGAGACGATATACACGGCCCTGATGGCGGCCGAGACCGGCCATCTCGTGCTCGCCACGCTGCACACGCCGGACAGCGTGCAGTCCATCCAGCGTGTCGTCTCGGCCTTCTCCGAAGGCCAGCAATCCGAAGTGCGTCTGATGCTGTCCAACACGCTTCAGGGGGTCCTGTCGCAACAGTTGCTGTCAGGAACGAACGGTGGCCAGCGCGTACTCTGCTGCGAAGTGTTGATCGGCACACAAGCGGTCCGGCACAACATTCGCGAGAACGCGATCCACAAGCTTTACTCCGAGCTGCAAGCCGGGCGCAAGCACGGCATGATCACCATGGATCACGCCCTGCTGGAGGCCTACCAGCGGGGTGATATCAGCTACGACGCGGCCCTGACCGCAGCGCGGGACCCGGCCACAATCAGAGAGCGAAGCGCCTGAGCACACCAGAACCTATCCCAGAACCGTCCAGAGGTGGGCAACAGAACCGAGCCGCGCGCGTGAGCAAGTGGTTCTTCGGCAACCGCTCCCTTACGGTCACGGCTCGAAAGAAGCCTGGGGACAGGGTCTGGTACCTCGCCCCACGTGCATTGACGGATACAGTTGGGTAGCCCGTGGCTTTGGCCGGGGGGGGGACGCGAATCGGCGCCGAATTCGTGTCCTCCACCTCTGAAGAGGTGGGCCACCCGACGCGCCACCTGCCTAGAGCGATTCACCTTCAATCGTGGCGCCCGAGCTCCGTCTCGGCCGTGGAAAGCAAGTTGGTTTCCCACGTTCGGGACGGAGCCCGAACGCTACGTCAAGATGGAAAACACGCCAGGCGGATTCTGCCTCAGGGTTTCAGCGGCTTGATCCGGATGTTGCGGTACCAGACTGGTTTGCCGTGATCCTGGAAGCCGATGTGCCCCACGCGGGGCATGTCCTTGTACGCCGTGCCAAACTTGTTCTCTGTCCCGTCGGGATTGCGGTGAGGCTCGGTCCATTCGTCGAGGTTGAGCGCGATGACCTCGTCACCGTTCAGGCTGACGCCGATGAAGTTGCCTTTGCAGACCAGCGCGCAGTGATTCCACTCGCCCGCTTTACGCACGCTGTTCTTCGTCGGGGACTTGATGTCGTAGATTGCGCCGCAGTCGTGCTTGCCGACTTCCTCCTTGCCGTACGAATCGAGAATCTGCACCTCGATCCCGGTCTGGACGCAGTCTTTGACGTCCGCGGTGCGGACGAAGATGCCGCTGTTGGTGCCTTCGTCCAGCTTGAACTCGAGCTCCATGATGAAATCGCCGAACTGCTCCGCGCTCCAGATGTCGCCACCGCCCCGCCGTGCCAGGGCGCCGTCCTCTATTACCCAACTTTCGTTGTTGCAGGTCCAGCCAGTCAGGTCGCGCCCGTTGAAGAGCTCTTGCCAGGGAGGTAGTGCGGCGGCCAGGGCCCGTTCCTTGTCGCTGATCTGGCGCAGCTTGATGTTCTTGAAGTAGAGCTTGCTGCCGTGGCTCTGGAGCTCGATTTGTCCAGTCGGGTAGATCGCTCGGTCGCGCGCCCAGTAGTTTTCCAGCGGCACATCGGCTACCACCAGCTTGTCGTTCAGCCACACCGTCACTCGTTCACCGATCATCTTGATGTCGAACGTGTTCCACTCGCCGATGGGCTTGTCCGCGCGCATGAGCGGCTTGCTCGGGTTGCGCTGGTTGTTGTAGAGCCCGCCGGAACCTTCCGGCCACTGCGCCGGATCCCAGATTTGCACCTGCGGCGCACCGCGCAGGTAGATGCCGCTGTCGCCGCCGGCCTCGATCTTCCAATCGACGCGTAGCTCGAAATCGCCATAGTCCTCGACCGTGCACAGGTGTGAGCCTTGCTTGCTGCCGTCGAAGACCAGCACGCCGTCCACAACCTGCCAATGCTCGTGCATCAGGCGGTCGGCCTCCTGCTGCAACTGGGCCAGTTTCGTCGAGCCCAGCTTGGCACGCGTGGCGGGGTTACCGACGAGTCCCTTCCAGCCGGTCAGGTCCTTGCCGTTGAAAAGTGTGACCCAGTCTTCTGAACCGGCGGCAGCAGCGGGCTTGGCCTGCACTTCTAGATCGCCAAGCGCGTACTGGATCCCCGCCAGATAATGTTGCAACACGGTCGGATTCCAGAAGATGTCCTCGCGGTGGCCCAATGAGCAATAGAACAGGCGCCCCTGGCCATACTCACGCACCCAACTCACCGCGAAGTCGCCGTCGGCGCGGTGGATTCCCTGCTTCTTCATGTCCGTCTTCGCCGTGTCCAGGCTCAACAGGACCCGCAGCCTCTCGCGCGAATACGGCTCACGGAACTGGTAGATCTCGTCGGTCACGACGAAGGGCTGTCCGCCAAAAGCGGCGTTGAGCGGATGGTCGGGTTCGTCGATTTTCAGCGTGACCGTGTCGTTCGCACCCCAGGGATGACCGTCGAAATAGCCCCCCATCAGCTCGCCGAATTCCGGCCACTTGTAGAAGCAGTCCGTCGCGGCGTGAATCCCGACGACGCCTTTGCCGCTCTTGACCCATTCGAGAAAGCTCGCTCTGTGGCGCGGGTCGTCAAACAGCTCACCCGTTGTATTCATGAAACAGACGGCGTCGAACTGGCGCAGCTTCTCGGGTGCAAAGTACGCAACGTCATCACTGATGACAACCTTGAACGCGCCGGTCTTGGCGCCCATGATCTCGAGCGCCTTGGCACCGCACTCGATCGCGCTGTGCCGAAAGCCCGTGCACAGCGTGAAGACCAGCATCGTCCGCTTCTGGGCAGGCTCGACGACGGCGGCGGCCGGCATGGCGGCCTTCATCTTCTCGATCTGTTCAGGAGTCGGGTCTTTCCCGGCCGCCGGTTCCGATCCGAACTGGCCGACTACAGCAACGATCAGAGCCCACCTGGCGATATTCGCAAGACGCATGATGAGTCTCCTACGAGATCAGATACCCCAAGAGCACTTCCGAGCCACGACCGCAGGAACCGAGCCGCGACCGTCAGGGGGCGGTTGCGTCGAGAACCACTCGGCGCCGCCAGTAACCGCTCCCTCACCGTCGCGGTTCGGGAGGATAGCCGTAATTGCGCGACACCGCGCTAGAATACGTTCTCGGTCCAGCGGCGGAAAACGACCACGAAGCCCGTCTACGGCTCCGCACTGGCGTCGATCTTCAATCCCGCCGGACAACCGCCATTCGGCGCCCGCAGCCGTGCACTCGCGGCAAACCCGCCGCCGTTGTTGGTGACTTTCAGTAGCAGTTCGTTCCAGCCCGCCTCCAGGCGTGCTGGCACGCGGTCCTGGGCGCGCCCGCAGCCACGCAACACGTTGGCGGCGTGGATCACCTCGCCGTTCAGCCAGACCTTGAGGCCGTCGTCACTGCCGAGTTCGAGCACTACATCCTGTGCTGTCGGCGTATGCACGCGCGTGCGCAAATAGCCCGCCCGATTGTCGCCGGCGACAGATCGATTCAAATCGATGAACCAGTAGCGCTCGGGATCCTCAGTCACCGGCTGCGGCCGCCATCCCACACCCGCGGCCCCCGGCTGTTCCGGCGGAAAAGCGACGTCGAACACTTCCTGCCCGTTCTTGCCCTTCTCCATGTACGGACCGGCGACCATCCAGTCGGTGACGAAACCCTCGAATTCAGCCACACGCCGCTCCACTTCCGCAGCGCGCTGGCGAACGGACTCAATGTCGCACGTCGCCATGACCTTGTCCAACGCGGCGCGCGCATCCGCCCAACCCGCCGGCAGCAGTCCATCCGCCACGTTCACCAGCGCCGCGGCCGCCTCACCCGCCAACTCGCCGTCCGTCAGGTAGGGCTCCAGCACGGCGACAGCGCGCCCGTCCCTAACTTCGCCCAGTCGGGCCAGCAACAGCTTCCTCTCGTCCGCGCGGCGTGTGGCCGCCATGCCATCCTGGTACAGCGCCAGGCGCTCCTGCACCGCGAGGCTTTCGTCCTCGCCAACCAGCCGCGCAAAAGACCGCATCACCAGCACGTGGTGCCTGAGCTCCTCTGTCGTCCCGGCGATCGATAGCATGTCCTTGGCGGCGGCCGCGTCGGGCCACTCGTACAGCGCTCGGAAAGCCGCGTCCGTGACCTCGTTACGACTGTCGCCGCGCGCCTGCTTGACTACCCGCAGCGCCTCCGCGCCGCCGACGCGCCCGAGCACGCGCAGCAACGAGCAGTAGTGCGCTGTCTCTGCGGGTTCCAGCGCCGCGAGAAGCGGCGCCGTCCGCTGCCCCGACTCGGCGCGGTTGCAGGTTGCGGAGAGGGCCTGCTCGATGGCATCGCGATCGCACGCACTTGGCGGGCTGTTTAGCAGGCTCAGGAGCTTGGGCACCATGGTTTCGTCCGCCATGTCACCAACTGCCTCGACCGCAGCCAGGCGTACGGCTTTGTCGGCGTGCGTCGTCGCGGCGAAGATGACGTCGAGCTGGCCCGTGGCCCGGCGATCCGCCAAGACATTCAGCAACACCGCTTGTACCCGGGCCGCAGACTCGGGCAGCAGGACCGCGATTTTCTCACAGATCTCCGCGCCGCGCATCCCAACCAGGGCTTGCTTGACCGCGTCGCGTTCGGGGCGTTCGGCCTTTTCGAGAAACGCGACCAGCGCGCCCAGGGCCCGCTCCTGACCAAGTGCCGCCGCCGCGGAAACCGCCGCCAGACGCACGGCCTGGTGCTGATCCTGCAAAGCCTCGATCGCGGCCGGCAGCGCGCTGGCATCGCCGCGCCGCTCCAGAACCTCGAGCAGGCCAGCGCGCGCATCCACCGCCGCCTCCCGTAGTTGGGCAACCAACGCTTCCGTCACTCCAGCGCCTTCGAGGCCGACCGCAATGTTCATCGCCGCGGCGCGCACCTCGGCATCACCGTCAGCAATCCCCGATACGATGGCTTCGATCGCTGCGGCGCCGCCGATCTCCGCCGCCGTCCAGAGTGCCGCGCAGCGGAGATGTGCCGCCAGAGATCGAGCAGGTGTCGGGACCAACTGCGCGCGCAGCCAATCCGCAGCCTGCTCGCTGTCGTGGTCTTCCCCCCTACGTTCGACGGAGCGGAACAAAAGTGCGTCCTGCCGCGAACGGCTGTACAGTGACGCTGGTGTGCCCGCGTCCGCGTCGCGCGCCGGCTCTTCGCCCTGATTGGCCAAGGCCCAAGCCACGGCCAGCCGCGTCTGGGCGTCGTCGCTGTCGGCGAGCCGTCGCAGCAGCGGCAGCGCCGCGTGGTCCTGCAACAGCCCCAGGGCGTCGATGATCGCCACACGACTTCGCCCCCCAGCCTCCGGCAGCGCGTCGCGCAGCGTCTTCTTTGCCTCATCGCCGCCAATCACGGCGAGCGTTTGGGCAACCGCCAGACACAAGTCCTCGTCGGCGAGCTGCTTCGCCAGATACGGCACCGCCGTCTCATCGCCGACCAGTTGAAGCTGCCGCACCAGGAACGCCTTCGCCGGCGTCGGCGCATCGCCCTCCAGGAAGCCGCCCAGCGCGCGCACAAACCGCCCGCGCTCGGCTTCGTGCCCCGGCCCACCAACGTAGAACGTCAACGCATGCAGCGCCAGCCGCGGCTTCGTGTCATCGCCGGTTCCCGGCGCGACCAGCATGCCGCACAACATCTCGATGTCACCCGCGTCCAACCGCGCCAGCCCGGCCTGTAATCCGGTCATCTGCTTGGCCGTCTCCGCTGGCAGCAGTTCCAGGACGGCGGCAACACGATCCGGGTCCTTTTCGTTCGCGCGACCGTCAGCGGCGAACGTCGCCAGCGCTACGCCAATCACAGCCCAAACCAGCACGCGGCGGCCCACAGTCGTCCACATGTGACTCGCTCGCTCCATCATTGCGTCAGATATCATAGTCTTGCCCCTCCCTACAAATGCCACGGCGCGCGCAGCGGCTGATGCACCAGCCGATTTGCCTGCTCGTCGCCGGCAAACTCCTGCCGGTCCGGGTCCCAACGCAGCATGCGCCCGGTGCGAATGGCAATGTTCGCCAGGTTCACCAGCGAGCACGAGCGATGTGCGACCGCCTCATTGCCACCGGTTCTCTCCCGCGTCTTCACCGCGGTCTCAAAGTCGATCAGCGGCGGCGGGTCGGGCAGATGGTCCAGTTGCGTGAACAAGTCCGGCGGATCGGTGCGGTAGTTGTCATACACTTTGCCCCGCGGCCCAACCAAGAACGGCAGGTCCGCCGCGGCCGGCGCGCCCCACTCCCCGCTGTTGATCATCAGCTCATCGCCGTCGGCGTACTTGAACAGGATCTCCTGCCAAAGGCCCACGGCGTCCGGATGCTGCGGCCACTGGGCAATGGCCGAGATTTCCACCGGCCCAGTATGGTCCTTGCCGAGGATGTACTGCACCGGGTCGAGGTAGTGCTGGCCCATGTCTGACAAGCCGCCGCCGTCGTAGTCCCAGTAACCACGAAAGCTGCCATGCACGCGATGCGGGTGGTACGGCTTGGTGGGGGCCGGACCGAGCCACATGTCGTAATCCAGGTGCGCGGGGACGGTCTGCGGCGTCAGGTTGGGCCGCCCGCTCCACAGCTCTATCTTCCAGTTGAACCCGTTATGCCGCGTGACGTTCACACGCAGCGGCCGGCCCAACAGGCCACTTTGCACCAGCTTGCGCAGCAGCTTCGATGCTCCAAAGCGATAGTAGTTGCCGAAGCGGGAATGCGTGTTGACCTGGTAGATTCGGCCGTAGCGCTCGATCTCACGCTGGAGTGCGATACCCTCGCCGATCGTGCGCGTCATCGGCTTCTCACCCAGAACATCGAAACCGCACTGGACCGCGGCGATGCCGATCAAAGCATGCCAATGCGGCGGTGTGGCGATGTGGATCGTGTCGATGTCCTTCCGATCGAGCACTTTCCGCCAGTCGCGATAGGCCTCGCAACTACGGCCGGCCTTCTGTAACGCCTGTGCGAGGTGCTGCTCGTCCACATCGCAGACCGCCAGCGTAACCGGCGGCCGGCCCTCCTCATTGACCGTCACGTGCCCCGCCGTCCCCATACCTCCTGTGCCGATCACCGCCCGTGTGAGCACCTCACTCGGCGGCGTGTACCCGCGCCCGCCGAGTACGTGCCGGGGAACGATGTAGAACACCGCTCCGGCAGTGATGCCACGTTGGATGAACCTCCGTCTGGTGAGTTTCTGCGTGGGCATAGTCATGCCTCTTCCCTGAAAGCCGGATTGCCACTTCAGCGCGCATCGTACGCAACTCGTCAGAGCCGCGAAAGCCCACCGCTCTCCGGTCAAGCCGAAGACGCGGCGGGATCCTCCCCTGCTTCCGCCAGGTCCACGGTCGCACCGCAGTGTAGCAGCCGGGGCTCGGCCGGCACATCCTGGTACAATAGGCTGGCCACATCCTTGTGCTGCCGACAGTACTGCTCAACTTCGTCCGCCCCCATAACCATGAAGGCCGTCGAGAGTGCATCGGCCAGCGCAGCGGAGGGGGCCAGCGCCCAGGTGCCCGCGGCGCCGCGGGCCGGCTGGCCCGTGCGCGGGTCGATGATGTGCGGGCCATGCAGCAACATTCCGGAACCGGCCAAGGCACGGTCGCGAATCAGCGCCTTGCGCAGTGTGACCGCCGGGTTAACCGGATCGCGCAGCGCAACCGTCCAACCGGCCTGTCCGGGGGGCGTACCGTGGGCGTAGAGCGTGCTCTGGCCCGAGTGAATCAGGGCCGCCTCTACGCTCCAATCGTGCAGCAACACAACGGCTTGGTCGAGCGCATAGCCCTTGCCGATCCCACCCAGATCGATGGTGACGGCGTCCGCCCGCTTCGTCACGGTTCGCGTGGCGCGATCGAGGATCAGGCGGCGTGCGTGTTCAGACACGCTACCGGCGGTCACATCAAACGCCCGCCCCGTCTCAGCACGCACGCGCTCCGCCAATTCCAGGCACTCGAATAGGTCGAGGCCCACGCGCAACGGCCGCCCGGCCGGCAGCGCATTCAGCCGGGCCACGTCACTCCGCTCGATGTAGCGGCTTAGTTCCAGTTCCAGCCGGTCGACTTCCTCGAAGGCGGCGTTGGCCACTTGCTGGGCATAGTCCGCGTCCTCCCCCAGCACTTGGATCCCCCACGTACAAGCCATCGCCTCGTGCTCGAAAAGGTGCAGTTCCCCCGCCGCCGGGACGCTCACCGCAAAGGCACCAGGTGGCTGTTCAGAACTCATTCGGCTGCCCCCGCATCGATCTCCCCGGCGCTGCGCGGCTGCTGCGCGGCGAAGGCCTCGTACAATCTCCGATCCGCGTAGACCAGCAACTTCACGCTCGGGCGCAGGCCGTATACGCTGACCAGGTAGTCACGCTCGAGCCGCGCCGCGAGGTTCGCCTGTACGCCGGTCCCCGCCACGATCACGTCCGCGTCGGCGTCCGCCGGCGGCTGCTCCCAATAGCCCACGTTCCCGTAACCGCGCAGGTACCAGGGCAGCGGCCAGTAGTCGTCCGCGATGATCTTCACGACCATGTCACGACCGTCCGGATGCACCGCCGCCAGCCGCTCCACCCAGCCGACCAGCTTCAGTACGTCCCGCACCGGGTGAGCATAGGCGTATGGGTTCCGGTTGTCGGCCGAGAATCGCAACGCCCCACGCCACGCCTGCCCGCCCAGGTTCCACAAGCCAGCAAGAAGTACCACGGCCACTACGACCTTCCCGGACACAGGCCCCACCCAGCCCAGCAGCACAGTCACGCCGACACCGGCCAGCAGTATCAACCCATGCAGGAAGCCGAGCATGCTCCACGGCGTCTTGTAGGGCACCGCCGAGTAAACGACGATCATAAGCGCCGTATACAAGACCAGGAACCGCACCAGCCAGACGTTCGCCGCTCCCAGGCGTATCCCGCGCACTGCCGCGGCCGCACCCACCGCCGCGAGAACCAGGACGAGTGCTTCGGTCCACACCGGGGCCGGCGGGTAGCGTGTGTAGGCGAGCATCCTCAGGTAGTAATACCACGGGTGCTCTTGGATACCGTCCCCGCCGGCGCGACCGAAGTACGTACCGAAGGCCCGGAGCGAGTCCAGCGGTCCAACGGGGTTCGTGAAGAATCCGGAGAAGAACAACACCGACACGCAGACGGCGGCCGCGGCCGCGCCGACCAGCGGCGCGGGGCGGAGATATGGCCGCCGCGACCCTGCATCAGCGCGCCCCCATCCCCGCCACCACATCGTCAGCCCCAGCGCCATCAGCAGCGCGCCCCACTGGATAATGCACGTCTCCTTGGTCGCGTGCATCAGGCCGACCGCCGCACCCCCCCAAAGAGCCCAGCCGACGCGCCGGCTGCGCACATACCGCCAACCGGCCGCTAGCACCACGAAAGTGAAGAAAACGAGCAGCATTTCCTGGATGTAGTACCGGCTGTAGTACACCATCGCCGGCGAAAGCGCCGTCAGCACCCCCGCCCAGAGGACCGCCCCGCGTCCCAGTCCGTCCGCGATCAGACCCAGCAGCAGGATCAGCCCCACACCGAACAAGACCGGCACGAGGCGGAACATCACCTCGCTTGTGTCAGTGAACTCTCTCACGCCGCTCAGCCACGCCACCGGCAGCGCGGAATAGTAGAGCGTCGGCCCGTGATACTCGTTCAAATCGTACTGATAAACCCCCGTCCGCCACAACGTATCAAACTTGAGCGTATGCACCGCCTCATCACAGTGCATCGGCCGATAGTCGAGCCGCACCAACCGCAACGCCAGCGCGCCTGCGGCGATCAGCAGGAGAAGCGCCAAAAACGTCTTCCGGGTCATCATGCGCGCTGTGGCTCAAGGTTGGCCTTGTTCGTACCCCCTACGGGCTCAGTCGCTGCGCGGGCAAGCCCGAGCGGCGACTGCCCTGAACACATCCAACTTCTCGCGGACTTCTGGATCGATCTCATCACTGGGCACGAGACTGGCCAAAACGTGGTAGTCGCTCTTACGCAGGAGGTTTGGAAGTTCCAGGCGATTGAAGTACTTCTGGAACAGCGGGTCTAGAAAATCGTCGGTGGCCTTGGTATCCGGTGACCATGGGGCAGGCTTGCCAAGTGTCTCCAACGCTTGGCTAACCTCGTCGATGACCTGCGACATCAGCTTCACCCGGCGGTCTGCTTCGGCCTGTCCAAAAAGGTCATCCCCCAGATCATGCCGGGCATAAGCCAGAAGGACCTCCTCGGAGCAAAGGTAATTCTCGATTTCGCGCCGGCGCCATACGAGACCAGTCAAGCCGCGTGCACCAAAATCAGCGGGCAGTTCCTGCGGAAGGCGATCGAATAACGCCACGCCCAGAAGGTCGCTCTTCGCTTCCTGCAATCCAAAGAAGTGCTGCTGCGCTTCCCGGGGGTTGTTCCCAACATAGTGAATGAACGGTCGGTTGAGCGTCTCAACCGCGTCGTGCCCGAGCGCGTGCGCGAATGCCTGCAGGATGGCAAGATCGGTCGATCCCTCCAGGTACAGCACCCATCCAGTTTGTTCCGCTTGGTAGTAGTCCTCGAACCCGATCTCGCACAAAGCCTTTAGCACTTGCGAGCCGCGCCCACCGATACGATGGGGCTTGCCGACAAACGCGATCACGACGTCGCGATCAGCGGCTTCGTTCAGCACCACTTCGGAGTGACTCGCGGCTACGATCTGCGATTCCTGTTCCAGCGCGACGTCCGTCAGCAACTTGTAGGTCTGGCGCTGGCGCAAGATCTCCAGGTGCGCGTCCGGCTCGTCCAGTAACAACACCGTTTTTGGATTCGCGTAGAGATGGGCCAGAAGCAACAAGGTCTGTTGAAGACCGCGACCGGAAGACGAGAGGTCCAACCGCGTGCCGCTCGGCTCCCTGTACTGCATCGTGATCTCACCCCGCTCAGGGATGTGCTTCGGCGCCAACAGCTCGACGCCAAACAGCGCCTTGATGTGACCGCCCAATGCCTCCCAGGTACCTTCCGGTCCCTGTGGGGGACAGAGCTGGTAGCACAGGTTGCGCAGTACTTCTGCGGTGCGCCCTTCCCCAATCAGGACGTTGATGCGCCCCGGTTCGGCGACAGCCTCAACTCCAGCCAAGCCTGACATGGGGGGTAAGAACGCGACGGAAACGGTTTTCGACTCAAGTGGAACCGGCATCCGATCCACACGCTCACCATTGGCTGATCGCAAGGGTCGGCAGTAGAAGGACTCTTCGTTGGCGTAGTCGAATTCGAACCCGCAGGACCATTCCCGCCCATTTGTGACACCGTCGACAATGACATCGACGCGGATATTCGTTGTCTTCGTCTTCTGCTTACGTTCGCCCTTCTCCTCGACCAACAGCTGCTCGCCACTCCGCACGCGCATGTCGCGCCATAGCAGACTGGCATTGGGAACCGGGATTGAGATGAGGTCGCGCCGGTTGATCGTGACGCCGGGGCGCTTCTCCGGCGAGGTTTTCCCCTCACGCTTTTCGAACCAGCGCCGCCGACCGATGTCCCAGAGAGCTAGCGCCTGCAAGGCCGTCGTCTTGCCGCAATTGTTGGCACCGATCAGAACGACGGACTGTCCGAGCTCAATGTCCGCCTCGTCAAAGCGTTTGAAGTTCCGGACCCTGAGCCTCGTCAGCATTGCGACCGTCCTGGCACAAACCAACTCGATCGGCGAACGTCAACCGTGTCATTTCGCCGGCAGGCCGTATACCTCCACCTCGGTATAGTGATTCTGGTCGTCCTCGGTGCTGCCGTTGCTGTAGAGCCGCACGTAGCGGGCGGTGACGCCCTGCGCATCGATCAGCTTGCCTTCATACGTTTCCCAGTACTCCTTGGCACCGCCCAGCCCCAGGCCCGAGGAGTTGTCGTGGTCGTTGTTGAACACCGTCCGCACGTTCGTAATGAAATCCGCATCATCGGCGACCTGCACGACGACATCGTGATACACGCGCGCGTTACCGTGGTAGTGCCAGATCACGACCGCATGGATCCTGTACTTCTGTTTCAGGTCGATCTGAACATGCTGCAAACCGGGCCCAAGCTCGACGTAGCTCCCCTCGTTGGCCGAGTTGTCCCCGTCTGTCACCATCTTGATCTCGCCGATGATCGGATCGTCGTCGCTGGCCGAAACCGGCTTGCCCTTCGAGACGTTGACCGTGCCCTGCGGGGCCAGGAACTCCGGCCGCGGACCCTTGCGCGGCTGCTCGAGATTGGTGCCCGGCGGCACGTGCTTGGGCGTGCCCTTGAACGCCGGCTTGGGCAGCTTCAGCGGGATTGGCACTCCCTTCTCGGCCGCCGGCTCGTCCTTCTTCGTCTTCTGCTCTTGTTTCTCAGCCGCGCCGGCGCTCATCACCCCCAAAGCCACGACGAGCACCACGATGCCGCTTACGACTGATCTGAGACCGTTCATCGTCCGTTCACCTCTCCGCTCGGCGGGCCTTCACCGACACGAGCGTATGCACCACCATCGCGATCACCAACACGATCGCGCCAATCTCATGCACTTCGAGCAACAACTCCTGCCCAGCATACCCGAAGACCGGCACCATCGCCGCCAACATCGCCCCAGCCACCAGCACCCCCAGCACCAGGGCCAGCCAGAACATGATCTTCTGACCCGCGTTAAGACCATCCGCTGCACCAGGCCCAAATCGGCAGCGCGGTGCCCAGGTGAGCGCGGTCAGGGCCAGCCCGAGAACAAACAGGAACGCCCCACCCATGTGCACCAGCAGCAGCCAGTCCCCGAAATCGCCTGTGATCCACTTCAGAATGAAGGCCGTCAGCACCTGCACGCCGAGTCCGGCCAACACCAAATGGTGCCCCACGTAGTCCAGCGGCCGGGCCGCGCTGGCCGGGACACGTTCGGCCCGAAAACCATCCGCCAGATGCCGCAACAGCAGCAGAATCACCAATCCGGCACAAACATACCCGAACACTTTGAAAGCCGGCCGGAACACAAATCCGAGCGCCCAGGCGTGCGCGAGCGCGGCACTGTCGCCGCGCAGCTCGAGCATTGTCTGGCCCCCCCCCCAATCCCCGTACGATCCCGTCGGGTAGATCTGGCCGAAGTTGAGCGGCGCCCCGCTGCCATGACAATCGCTGCACCCCCGAACACCGAGCGCCTGCGTCGCTGGCCGCACGTCATGGGCCAACGCCCAGACGTACGGGGCCGTCGCGCGCGTGCTCGCCTCGTACGCACCTTCTTCGGCGACTGCATGCGGCTCGGCTTGCCCCGGATACGCCGTGATCGTCAGCTTGCCGGCTTCGGTCCGCTGGTGCAAACGGCCACCCTGCACGTAGATCGCCGCACCGTCGTTCGCCCCCGCGGCCGCCATGGCCTCCAGCACGGCGGCGATCTGTTCGTTCTTGAGCCGATCGGTCGCATCGGGCAGAGCATCACCAACCAGGCTGCGCAACGCGGTTCCCCACACGGGCCGCACACCCTGCCCACCCAGCCACCCGAAATACGCCGGCCACACCAGCCGTTGCGGCGCGATTTTCCCGTCCGCCTGACGTGCGAAGACCGGCTCGACGATCTGCGGCCAGTCGTCCGCGCGGCGATCCTTGGTCGCGATGCCCAGCCCGTGCGCCAGCGAGGTTTGCACGAAGCGCGTGCTTGGCTCAGGCCACGGCCCCGAATGACAGGCCGTGCAGGCCAGTTTCTCGAAGTGCACCGGCGGCAACCCGCGATGCTGCGGATGCGGCGCCCCATAACGGCCGCCGAGCGCCTCCGCTCCAGCGCCGTCCTCTGTTCCCAGGTGACAGCCGGAGCAGGAATACACGGCGGCGCGCGCCTCCCCCGGTTCCGGGCTATGCTCCACATAACCTCGTACGATCATGTGTGCGACATCGTTGCGGTGACAATCGGCGCAGGTCATCCCGGCCGCCAGGTGCACGTCCCGTCCCCTGCGCCAGCGGTCCGCCAGTTGCGTCGCCGTGCCGTCCTCTCCCAACTCGACTTCGCGCACCGAATGGCAGAAGTAACAGCGTTCCGCCGCCGGACGGCGCGTGATGTTGAAGTAAACACGCTCGTCCGCGTCGAAACGCTGCTTATCGTAGTCCACGGTCGGCGGCTGCTGCTCGGGGCGATCCGGGTCCGGCGGCACAAACGGATCCCAGTCATCCGGCATCTTGCGTGCTTCGCCGCGAATCACGGCCAGGCCGAGGGCCGCCGTCGGCGCCCACTTGAGATTCTCGCGCTCGATCTGCCGCGCCGCCTCCGCGGGGTCGTGCTGGTAGTCGGCACTATGGCAGAACATGCAGTCGATTTCGAGCGCTCCGGAGATACCCCAACGGAGCGCCTCCGGCGCCGCGTCGATAACCTCCTGGCTCGGCTCGCCGAACCCACCCCCCGGGGTGTGCCCTCCGAACTGCTTCACGAATTGCCAGTTCGTCAGTCCGAGCTCGGCCGGCGTGAACGTCCCGGGCCACTTCCGTCCGGACAACGGCAAGACCGTGCCGGTGGCACGCTCGACAAGCAGCCACGGCTCGCCCAGACGGCCAGGCGCGATCTGCGGCTTGTCCGCGTTGAAGTGCCAGCCATGGCTGATCAACGCGTACTCGTGGCACTTCGCGCAGGTCGCCCGCGGAGAATACGGCTGGGCCGGCTCATCCTCCGGGCTGATCGCCGTCCCGTCGTGGTCGTAGAGGGTGATCCGGTGTACGTACGGTGCCCGGCTGTCGCTGCGCAGTAGCTTCGTCGCTTCCTCGGCTGGCTCCTGTGCCAGCGTCAGAGATGCCGGAGAGCACAGAAGGACGAACAGGAGTAACACGGCAGACAGGCGGTAGCGTGCTCCGCAGACGCGCTGGTGGGCAAGCCACCAGTGGCACCCGGTAGTCGAGTCAGTCCCCCGCCCCTGAAAGGGATGGGGCACCCAGTCAGAACTCGAAGCGTAAGCGAGGGCCCCGTTGCACTGTCGACACACCCGCGCACATCCCCCGGCATCCGCCTGCAACGAGTTGGTTTGAACGCGCACCAGAATCCCCGAGCGTTGTTGTTAGACCTCGAACATCGCCGGCTCTAACTTCATACGTTGGCCGGATTCGACCGCGTCATTCGCACGCATCACCGAAACGGTGGTTTCGTACGCGAGTTCCGCCGGGCAGGTCAGCTCGGCCTTGCCGCGGACGGCGGCGAAGAAGTTCTCCAAGTGCAGCAGCCGCGAGTCTTTCATGGCCTCGGCCTTGAGCTGCTCCGCCTTGGGGTCTTTCTCGCCCTCGGGCGTCAGCGTCTCGCCGATCTTGAGCTCGATCGCGTCCTTGCCCATCTTCTCGACCTTGTCGGCTTCGTCCTCCCACTCCCTTTGTTTGGCCTGCACCTCGCGGAAGATGAACCCGGTCTTGCCGTCGTCCGAGACGACCAGCGACCCTTCGTCGCCCATAAACTGCTCGTAGAAGCCACCTTGGCTGGTGGTGTTAAGCACTTGGTAGAAGCCGCGTACCGTGCCGGGCGCCGTGTCATACTCGTAGATCGCCAGCACGTTATCGTACCAGTCGCGACCCGCCTGCGCGTTGTAGTAGTCCAGCCCGCCGCTGGCCAGTACGGCCTTCGGCTGCGCCCGCAAGAACCAGTTGAAGACGTCGATCTGGTGCGAGCCGAGGTCACACATCGGCCCGCCGGAGTACTTGCGATACCAGCGCCAGTTGCGGAATTCATCCATCGACCCGTAGCCGTAGCGTTGGAGTGTCTCGGGCGGCAACGGTTCCTTCTTAGGCCAGCCCAGCTCGAGCAACCGGGCGCGGTTCCACTGCCCGTAGGTATGCGTAATTCGGCCGAGGATCTTGTCCTTCTCGATCATCTTGAGGCAATGCCAGTAACGCGGGCTGCTGCGGCGCTGGTGGCCAACTTGCAGCAGCTTGCCGGTCTCGCGTGCGGCTTTGACCATCTCCGCCGCTTTTTCGAGCGTGTTGGACATCTCCTTTTCGCAATACACGTGCTTGCCGGCCTTGAGGCACGCGATCGAATGCTCGGCGTGCATCCAGTCCGGCGTGGCGACGATCACCGCGTCGAGGTTCTTCTCCTTCTCGAGCATCTCGCGGTAATCCTCGTAGACGTTCACCGGCATGTCGTACTTCTTGAGGATGTTCGCCGCGTAACGCTGGTGGTAAGACCAGATGTCGCAGACCGCCACGAAGCGGATACCCGGGATCTTCAGGCACATGGTCATAAGCAAGCGGCCCTGGCTGCCGGGCCCGATGATCGCCACGGCCAGATCCTCGGGCTTCTCGTCCGGCTCCGGGTCCTGGGCCCAGGCCGGCATACTCATCATCAAGCCCGCCCCGGTTGCCGCGGCCGCCCGCACGAACTCTCGTCGATTCAAGGCCACCCCGTCCGATCCCAGTATCTTGCTGCTCATTGACTACCTCGCCGGTGCGTCGACCAAAGTCGGTTGTTAAATCGTCTCACGTTCTGGACAATCTAGCGAATGGCGCACGGCGCCGTCAAACGGGTTGCCCCGGTTTCCGCCCCCGAGCGGGCCCGGCCCCGCGAATGCCGACCACTATGAACAGCGCAACCACCGCACAACCCGCGAACCCCACCTTGTCGGTCGTCATCCCGGCCTTCAACGAAGCCCGTCGCCTGGGCAAAACGCTGGCCGGTATTCGGACGTACGCGCAGAAGCACGCCGCCATCTGGGAAGTGATCGTGGTGGACGATGGCAGCCACGACGGCACCGCCGCTCTCGTCCGCCGCGGCACCTGGCGACCGCTCGCCGTGCGCGTACTGGAAAACGGTCGCAACCGTGGCAAGGGGTTCAGCGTGCGCAGGGGGATGCTCGCCTCGTCCGGTGAAACGCGTTTGCTGTGCGACGCAGACCTGTCCACGCCAATCGAGGAGATCGAGAAGCTGCTCAGCCGCATCGCGGAGGGCGCCGACATCGCGATTGGCTCACGCGATCTGCCCGAGTCTAAGCTCGATCCGCCGCAGCCACTCCCGCGCCGCCTGATGGCCTGGCTGTTCCGCGGCCTCCGCCGCCGGCTGCTGATCCCCACCATCCGTGACACACAGTGCGGCTTCAAGTGCTTCCGTGGCGACGTGGCCCAGGAGGTCTTCGCCCGCCAGACGCTGGATGGCTTTGTCTTTGACTGCGAGATCCTCGCCTTGGCCGACCGCCTGGGCTACCGCATCGACGAGGTCGGCGTGGTCTGGCGGCACCACCCTGACAGCCGCGTCAAGCCCCGCCGGGAAGTCTTCCGCGTGCTGGCCGAACTGCTGGCCGTCCGCCGCCACCTACGCAAGCTCGAACGCCCGTCTCCGCCCGATCAAGCTCATTGAACCACCCCCAGTCTGGCACCGGCCTCCCACCGCTACTCTGTCACTTTGTCACCTTCGTCACTTCGTTACTTTTTGCACAGCGCGAAGACGGTAATGTCGTCGCGTTGCGGGCTGAAGCCGCGGAAGCGACGCGCGGCCTCAGTCGTGGCTTGCACGATACGCCGCGCATCGGCGCCCTCCAGCGCTGTCATCAGCTTCTCCAGCCGCGTCATCCCGAACTCCTCACCCGCCGGCGACATCGCCTCGGTGATCCCGTCGCTCACCACCAGCAGGCCGGTCCCCGGCGTGATCGTAACGACGCCCGGCGTGAACGGTTCGCGCGCCACACCAAGCACAATATGGCTGGCCGATTCCAGCCATTCCGCACCCACCTGCGGGTGTACAAGCAGCGGTGGAATGTGACCGGCGTTTACATACTCCAACCGCCCATCCTCCGCGGAGAACAGGCCAAAGAACAACGTCACGAACATCGACTCCGGCAGATGCCGTTCCAGATGCCGGTCGACGTGTTCCAGGATGTCCGCGGCCGCCGGGCAGAAAGACGTAGCCGTCCGCAAGGCGGCCTGGAGATTGGACATCACCATCGCCGCGGGCAGCCCTTTGCCCGACACGTCTCCGACTGCGAACGCCAGTCGCCCATCCGCCAATCGCCATATGTCAACGTAGTCTCCCCCCACCCACATGGCCGGTTCGTAGTGCAACGCTACATCGACGCCGTGCAAATCGGAAGGCGTGCTCGGCATCAGCCGTGTCTGAATCTCGCGGGCCAGGGCCAGTTGGCTATCGAGCGTCTGCCGCTGGGCCTTCGCCTCCAGCAACAGCAGGCCCTTACGCACAAACCGCACCTGGCGCGCCACCGCCTGGACAAAATCGAACAGGTCCGGCGGTGTCCGCTCCAGCGGCAGATCGAGATACAAGGCGTCGAGCGACTCCGCCGCCTCACACACGGGCACCGAGAGCACGGCGCGCGGGGCCGCCTCGTCCGTGATCGTCAGCGACATGTGTGCGTCGGCCGTGTGCGCGCTTTTGGCCATTACCGGTTCCCGGCTGGACCGCATGGCCTCGAGCACCCGACGTGAAAAATAGAGATTCGTGGCATCGGGCGCAGAGCTGCCGGCGGCCTTCCCTCCCAGATGACCGGCGAGGATCTCGGGCGCCGCGGGCAGCGCGACGTTCTCGCTCGGCAGCCGCACTACCAGGGCGGCGGTGCCTGGCGCGCTCGCCAGGTAACGGCAGACCTCCGGATACAGGTCGGCCGGACGGGTTAATTCGGACAGGCGATCGACGAGCCGGTTCAACTCCTTGAGTGATGCCCGCGAGAGCGGCGCTTCCTCCGCCGCCCCTTCACGCACAACCTGCATGTCCGCCGCCCCCTGGAGCAGCGTCGTCGAAGACGGCATGGCCCGGTCGGGCGCGATGTCCTGCTCCACCGGCTGCGTCAGGTTCAGCACGAAGGGCCCGATGTGAATCCGCTCACCCGGCAACACGGCATGGGCCTGCACGCGCCGCTCGCCGATGAACACGCCGTTCTGACTGCCCAGGTCCTCGACGATCCAGCGGGCGAAGGGGTCCTGGAAGATGCGCGCATGCCGGCGTGAGACGCGTTCGCTCGCCAGCACCACGTCACACGCCGCGCTGCGGCCAATGATCGCACCCGCAACATCGAGCAGCACCTCACGCACCTGCTCCCCGTCGGCGATGGTCAGGATCGCGCCGGGCGTAGCGCTGTGCGCAGTGGGCGTTTTGTCGCTATTCATCATTCCTGCACCGGCCAGAAGACGAAGTCCTCCGCTCGCTGCCTATTATGGGCTTAGTACTACAACGCTACGAAAGCTCGACAAACGCGGCGGTCGGGGTCAAGATTCCTGTGGGTTGAGCGAGAACACAGGAGGATCTGGGCATGGATGCCGC
>JAHJAR010000351.1 GCA_018814045.1 Planctomycetota bacterium
CGACTTGTGCCGCGTTCGAGCTCGTGCAGCAGGCGCCGTCATTGCGGCCCACGAAGGCCTTGACCGCCGCGGACGAGTTGATGTATGTGATCGGCGTGATGGGCTGCTTGGCGTGTTCTGAGAGCAGCGTCCAGGCCTCCTCCGCGTCGTCGATATCGGCCATGTCGGCCATACTGCATCCCGCCGACAGATCCGGCAAAATGACCTGCTGTCGCTGGCTGGTCAGGATGTCGGCCGACTCGGCCATAAAGTGCACGCCGCAGAAGACGATATACTCGGCGGCTTCCTGTTCGGCGGCGAGTTGGGCGAGTTTCAGGCTGTCGCCCGTTAAATCGGCGAAAGCGATGACGTCATCCTGCTGATAGTGGTGTCCGAGGATGACCAGCCGCTGGCCGAAATGCTGCTTTAGTTGGCCGATGCGCTCGGCCAACTGTGCATCTGTCCGCCGGGAGTATTCGGCCGGCAGCGGGGCCTGATAGAGCATTGCTTCTCCGTTCCAGGGTAAGGCGCGCGCTACCCATCGTAGGGTGTGGATCGGTACGATTCCAGTGGTCGTTAGTTCGCCCGACCCCGGCGGCGGCGGTCAAACCGGACCGTCCGGAGCCGAGAACGCGGACTGCTTCTGCCCGAAACCCTGGCCGTCAGCCGGGGGTTACTGCGGCCTGGCGGTGGGTGGTTTCTGTCGCGGATTGACGGGCGTGTTCTTGCGCCGGCACCATTCGAGCGCGGCGAGCACAGCCACGATTCCTCCGGTGTCGCTGATCCAGTCGCGCACATCGCCCGAGCGACCGACGAACAGTTGCAGGTATTCGTCAACCGCTGCATATGCAATGAGGAGACCGGCGGCAAACCAGACAAAGCCGCTCCCGAGGCTGGAGCGGAATGTTTCGACGAAACGCCAGAAGAGAAACGCGAGCAGCCCGAACGCCGCGCTGTGCGCGACCTTGTCCGTCTGTGGGATGGGACCCTCCAGGACGAGCCGTGGAAAGTGCGTGGCGCAGAAGAGAAAGATCCAATAAGCCGGCAACGCCCGCCGATACCAGTTCACCCAGCCAGAGGTCGGCGTTGGCTTGGAGTCGGCGTTCACGGTAGGGGGGCGTCCTGGGGATCTTGGGCCGGCGACGCCGCCTCGCCAGAGTGTCCGTGCCCTGGCTGAACCGGACTGCCCGGCAGCAGCTCTGTGGACAGCAGCGGGATGGCGTCGGCGTCTACCGTGACGATCGGACCGGCGGATGGCTCCGGTGCAGCGGGACCGGTAGTACCGTTCGTTACAGCGGCGGAGGTTGCAGCGGTGGCCGGCGACATGGCCATGATCTCGCGCGCCAGGGCCGCGTAGTCCTCCGCCCCGTTGCTGCGGGGGGCGTAGTCGAAGATCGTCTGGCCAAAGCTGGGACATTCGGCCAGCTTGATGTTCCGCCGGATACACGTGTCGAAAACGCGCGCCCCGTACCAGGCGTCCTGGAACTCGGCGTCGCGGACAAACTGGCTGACGTCGGTGCGCACCTCCTGGGCCAGGCGCGTGACGCTATCGTACAGGCATAGCACGATTCCCGAGACGCACAGTCCTGGCTTGAGCACACCGCGCACGAGCGACGCCGTCTCGAGCAGGCGCCCGAGGCCTTGCAGGGCGAGGAAGTGCGGCTGGAGCGGGATCACGACCTCGTCGACCGCCGCCAGCGCGTTGATAGTGAGCAGCCCCAGTGAAGGCGGGCAGTCGATCAACAGGATGTCGAAACGCTCGCGGAGCGGCTCCAGAGCCTGGGCCAGAATCAGCTCGCGTTCACGCCGGCTCCCCAGCTCCAGCTCCGCCGCGACCAGGTCGAGATGGGCGGGGATGGCCGTCAGGTTGTCGGTGACGATTTGTGTCACGTCGCGCGCTGCCGCTCCGTTGACCAGCACGTCGTAGACGCTGCCGTTTTCGGGTCTCACTTCCAGCCCGAGGTGTATGGTGGCATGGGCTTGCGGGTCGAGGTCGACCAGCAGGGTGCGCAAGCCGGCGCGCGCGAGCGCAGCGGAGACATTGACGGCTGTCGTCGTCTTTCCCACGCCGCCCTTCTGATTGATGATGGCGATGGAACGCATGCTGGGAGTATACGCGACGCGGCGCAGGATTTGAAAACCGTTGCGCTGCTGTTGTTTCTCAGGCTGTTTGCAGCTTATCCGCAGCCGCGACCGTAAGAGCGGTGCCCCGCGTACACAAAAACCGCTTTCTCACTGGCGCGGCTCGGTTCAGAAATGACGCTCCACGTATGACCGACTACACCAGTTGCCGACGACGGCTGGCCGGTCAGATCGGACGGGCGAGGGCAGCGCGGACCTGGGCGTTGGCGGCGTCCGAAAGGCCTTCCAGGACTTCGTCGATCGCCTCAGCGCCCTCGGCCTGCCACAACGTGGCCATCAGCATGCGCAAGTACGCGTCGCGTTCCTGGCAGAAGTCGCGAAAAGCCGCCAGCAACTCGTCACGCGACCAATGCGTGAGCGGGTCGGCGGTCTGCGTCTGCGCGCGGGCCCACTTCGCCAGTGAGGATGCGTCCTCGCGATAGAGATACAGGGGCAGCACGGCGGCGATGCGTTGCCGCGGCGTCCCGAGTACGTCGGTCACACTGGCGGGCAGGCTCCGCAGGCGATCGTCGGGCGTGCGTTTGCCCAGCGTGTCCAGCCAACCCTGCTCACGCTGCGGCTCCGGTTGTGGTGCGCACAGGCGCGCGGGCGGAACGATGAGCGTGCGGTGGCCCGTGGCAAACTGAATCGACACGCGCTGGGCGGGTCGACCGCCTACCTGCGTCTGTTCCACGCGCAGGATCTCGCCGATTCCCCATTCGGGACGCGCCGCGTTGCAAACCTGCTGGCCGACAGATTCTGGTGCGATCTGGAATTCCGACATGACCCTGTTCACAATGTCGACTGATGGCCGGTTGAGGATGGCTGCGGGGGCTGAGCGCTGCCGCCTTCCCAGAGGCGGGTCTCGCTGCTCTCAGAGCCAGTCTCGTCATCCAACGCCGCTCGTGCCCCGTTCCGCAGCGGCGGAATCGACCACACGACAACGCCACGCGTGACACGAACGCCGTTGGCACACTCCCTACCAGAGAGTATATAGTGTAGTGGGTCACAATTGTGCC
>JAHJAR010000352.1 GCA_018814045.1 Planctomycetota bacterium
ACGGAATCCACGTAGAAGTTGCGCTCTCAAAGGTAGCGGCCGGGCCCGGCACCGGCCGTTTCTGAGCCGGGGAAGCTACGGCCGGTACGGGGCCCGGCCGCTACATCCGCGTGCGCGACTTCTATCTGGGATCGGTATCAGCCCCTGGCTCCGCGCGCCGGCCGTGACGCCAACCTGCGCTGCGGTCTGAACGCGCCCGCGGCCCTTGGCGACGCGGATTGGGGGGCACGGCCGACGCCCGGGCGGTTACGATACTCGCCAACAGCCGGGACCCGCTCGCTGGCGCTCGGGGCTCTGTTGGCCGGGCGCTGCTGGCGGCGAACCGCCGTCGATCGGACCAGAGGGCAACCATGGACGCCGGCGCACAACTCGACTCGACCGGGGCATACCGCTATCACCTCTGGCGCTGCTGGAACTCCGGCTTATCATGCGTGGCGTTCGTCATGCTCAATCCCAGCACCGCGGACGCGACCAGCGACGACCCGACCGTCCGCCGGTGCATCGGCCTCGCGCGGGCCTGGGGGCATGGCCGAATCGACGTGGTCAATCTGTTTGCCTACCGCGCGACGAATCCGGCCGAGTTGTGCCGAGTCGCCGACCCAATCGGTCCCGAGAACGACGACTACCTGCGGCGCGTCGTCGCCAGTGTAGACAGGACGGTCCTGGCCTGGGGCAACCAGGGGCGGCTGCACGGGCGCGAGCGGTCCGTACTGCAGTTGCTCGCCGGCGCCGGTCCGCTTCATTGCCTAGGTTGCACGAAGAGCGGTCAGCCGCGACATCCGCTGCGCGTGAGGAGCGACGTCGCATGTGCCCGGTTCGCTGCTCGCCCGCAAGCGTAGGCGCGCCGCGAGTCCGTCGCCGCCGCAGGCGTGAATCGGGCGCGCGGCTACGGCAGATCGATGAGTGCCCGGGAGGCGCGCTCGGAATACTTGGTGTCGGGGTACTTGTCGAGGATACGCCGATAGATCTGGCGCGCCTGCTCATAGCGGCTGGCGCGTTCGTAGCTACGGGCCTGCGCCATCCACGAATCGCATTCCTTCGAGGCCCGGTAGTCGCGCACGTAGGCCATTATGTCCTCGTTCCGCTCCATGCGCTGCTTGACTGCGGCCGCGTCGGCCGCGATCAGCGTGTCCCCGAACTCCGTCAGAATTCGCTCGAGCTTCTCGTACGCCGGCCCGAATTGGCGGCCCTCGGTGTCCTCCCGGGCTTTCAGCAGCAGCCCCCGCGCTTCGGCTTCGGACTGCTGGCTGGCCAAGATGGTCGCGACCTCGTCGTGCTCCTTCTTGAGCGAGTCGAGCCGGTCCTTGGCGGCCTTTGAGACGTCCATCCCGCGGAAATCGCGCGCGATGGTGCGCAGCGAACGAACCGCGCCGGCGAAGTCCTTCTTGGCGACGAGGTCGTCGACCGCGGCCAACTGGTCTTCGCCCAGGGCATCGACCAGGTCGAGCATGTCCTGGCAGAGCGTCTTGAGCGGGTCGCCGGTCAACGCGTGCTCGAAGGCCGAGCGGCCGGCCTGGAAAGCATCCTGATAATGGTCCTGACGCAGGGCCGTGCGGGCCTCGTCGAGAAACTGGTGGCACTTGGCCGCCTCGAGCGGGTGCGTCTTTCGGGGCGGAGTCTCGCCGATAACCCTAAGCACCGCCTGCACCATCTCGTTGGCCTGTCCTGGCCAGCCGGACCAGGCGACCTTCCCGTTGGCATCGATTATCACAACGCGCGGGAACGAGTTGATCTTGTAGTCCTCGTGCGACTTCGAGCCCACGCCGACCGGGAAGAAAACCTTCTCGTCCTCCAGCGTTTTCTGCACGGCGTCGCGCGTTGCCTCGGTCAGTCCGATGACGATCACGCCGCGGGCGCGGCCGAGGCCGGGGTTGGCCTCGACGAGGCTGATGGTCTGCATGACGTCCTGGCCGCCGCCGTGGTAGGAGACCCAGAAGAACAGCACGACCACCATGCCGCGCAGATCGCCCAGTGACACCGGATCATCAGTGTTGAGCCATTCTTCGGCCTCGATGTCGGGGGCGTAGGCGCCCACCTCCAGATCGGCGTAGGCGACGTTCGCCAGCAGGATAGCGACGCAAGTCGTTAGAGTGACAGCGGCTTTCATCGTTGGCCTCCGCGGATCAGCGTTTCTCGGAGGCCGGCCACGGCGCATCCGCCCACGTGGACCGGCTTCCCCGTTTATACAGTGTCAGTACCAGCGCCCGCAAGCTGGAGCGCGCCGCCGGTCGTGCTGGCACCGCCGTGCCAGGCCGGACTTGCCCCGACGCCGCCTGTCCGAGTACCGTGAACCAGGAACCGTGCCCGTACTCATCCGAGAGAGCCAGATGCCCGAATCGCCGCCAGCACCACTGCTCGCCATGCGTCGGATTCGCAAGGCTTTCTCCGGCGTCGAGGTGTTGCGCGGTGTCGATTTCACGCTCCAGGCGGGAGAAGTGCACGCCCTCGTCGGCGAGAACGGCGCCGGCAAGAGCACGCTGATCAAGGTCCTGGCCGGCGTGCATCGCGATCAGAGCGGGCAGATCCTCCTCGATGGCCGGCCCGTGCGCTTCTCCGGGCCGCGCGACGCCGAGAACCGTGGAATCGCCGTCATCCATCAGGAGCTGTCACTCGTGCCCTACTTGTCCGTGGCGGAGAACATCTTCCTCGGACGCGAGCCGCACAACCGGCTGGGCTGGCTGGATCGCGCGCGAATGCGGCGAGCGGCGGAGCAGGTGCTGCGGGAGCAACTCGGCGTGGAACTCGATGTGTCGCAGCACGTGGCCCATTTGCCGATTTCGCTCCAGCAGATGGTCGAGATCGCCAAGGCCCTCTCGCGCGCGGCGCGCATCCTGATCATGGACGAGCCCACCAGCGCACTGACCGAGGCCGACACCGCCCACCTGTTTGTCGTGATCCGGCAACTGCGCGAGCGCGGCGTCGGAATCGTCTACATCTCGCACAAGATGGACGAAATCTACGAGCTCGCCGACCAGATCACGGTCCTGCGCGACGGCGAGGGTGTCGGCACGGCCCGGGCGGTCGAATTGCCCCGCGAGCAGCTCGTGCAGTGGATGGTCGGCCGGCAAATCGATCAGTTTCTCACCAAGCATCACACCGCGCCCGGCGGGGAGCTGCTGCGCGTCGAGGGGCTCTGGCTACGCGAAGCCGGCGGGCAGCGCTGGCTGGTGCAGGATGCCAACCTGCGGCTGCGCGCCGGCGAAATCCTGGGCCTCGCCGGCCTGGTGGGCTCGGGCAACAGCGAACTGCTCGGGGCTATCTTCGGACGCTATGGCCGGCTGGCGCGGGGCGCGATCCACGTCAGCGGGCAGGCCATTACTCACCCCGCGCCGCGGAAGGCCCTCGACAGCGGCGTGGCCCTGCTGACCAACGACCGCAAGACCACCGGGCTCGTGCTGCCCATGTCGGTCCTGCATAATCTCACCCTCGCAACCCTGGAGCGCTGCCGGCGCGGCGGCGTGCTCAACGCGGCGGTCGAGCGTCAACACGGCGAGCCGTTCATCCGCCGCATGAGCCTGCGGGCACCGTCGCTCGGCGCGGAAGTGACGACGCTCTCCGGCGGCAACCAGCAGAAGGTGGTGTTCGCCCGCTGGCTGATGACCGAGCCGCGCGTGTTGCTGTTGGACGAACCGACACGCGGCATCGACGTATCGGCCAAGGCGGACATCTACGCCTTGCTCAACGAGTTGACCGCGGCCGGCATGGCTATCATGCTGATCACGAGCGAACTGCCCGAGTTGCTGGCCCTCTCCGACCGCATCATGGTCATGCACCGCGGACAAATCGTGACCGAGCTAACCGCCGCCGAGGCGACGCAGGAACGAATCATGCACGCGGCGATGGGCAGCGCTGAGCGAACCGCTTGATCCGGGCAACCGGGATTACTCCGCGCGGCGGCGCGGCTGGAATCTGGCGTCCGCGGACTCTTGCGGCGGACTTACGGGAGCAGGCACACAGAGGCCCGGCAATCGTGGGATTCGACGGCTGGACGACGCTGTCCGTACTCGCTTTGGTGATCGGGCTACTCATCTTCACCCGCTTCGCCGCGGACGTGGTGCTGCTGGGCGGCCTGACGCTGCTGATGGTTGTCCCGGTCCAGGTGGACGGTGTCTGGCGGCTCGGCGTGCTGAACGCGGCCGAAGCGCTCTCGGGGTTGAGCAACCCGGGCCTGGTGACCGTCGGCGTGCTCTTCATCGTGGTGGCGGGGCTGTGTGAAACGGGCGGGGTTGACTGGCTGGGACAACGGCTACTCGGCCGACCCCGCACACTGATGGGGGCGCAACTGCGGATCATGGGGCCGGTGGCCGGCCTGAGCGCATTCCTAAACAACACGCCGGTCGTGGCCATGCTCATTCCCGCCATCAACGATTGGGCGAAACGGCTGCACCTGAGCGTGTCCAAACTGATGATTCCGCTGAGCTACGCGGCCATCTTCGGCGGCACGTGCACCCTGATCGGCACGAGCACGAACCTGGTGGTCAATGGGCTCATCGTCACGAGCACGGATCGGCCGGGACTGGGCATGTTCGACATCACCTGGATAGGCGTGCCCTGCGCCGTGGTGGGCGTGGGCTACGTTTTGCTCATGGGGCGTTGGCTGCTGCCGGAACGCAAACCCGTCATGAGCAAAATGCAGGACCCGCGCGAATACACAGTCGAGATGCTCGTGGAGCCCGACAGTCCGCTGGTGGGCAAATCGCTCGAGCAGGCCGGCCTGCGCCACCTGCCGAGTATGTATCTGATGGAAATCCACCGACAGGACGAAGTGCTGGTGGCGGTTGGCTCCGAACAGCACTTGCAAGCCCACGACCGGCTCGTCTTCGTCGGAATCGTCGAGTCGGTCAAGGACCTGAACCGGATCCGCGGCCTCAAGCCCGCCACCGAGCAGGTCTTCAAGTTGGACGCTCCCCGTCACCAACGTTGTCTTATTGAGGCAGTCGTCTCGGACACCTGTCCGCTCCTGGGAAAGACGATTCGCGCGGGCCGCTTCCGCAGCGTCTACAACGCGGCCGTCGTCGCCGTCGCCCGCAACGGCGAGCGCATCCGGGCCAAGATCGGCGACATCGTCCTGCGTCCGGGTGACACGCTCTTGATGGAGGCATCCCCCTCTTTCGCGGAGCAGCAGCGCGACTCGCGCGACTTCTTTCTCGTCAGCGCGATGCCGGACTCCAACCCACGCCGTCATGAGAAGGCGTGGCTAGCGGTCGCGATCCTGGCAGCCATGGTCGCCGTCGCCGCCCTGGGATGGCTGAGCATGCTCGTGGCCGCGATGCTGGCCGCAGGCTTGATGATTATGACCCGTTGCTGCTCGGCCAGCGCCGCGCGGCGCAACGTGGACTGGTCGGTGCTGGTCGTCATCGCTGCCGCGCTCGGTATCGGCCGGGCGCTGGAAGAGACTGGTACCGCCCGCGTGATCGCCGAGACGCTCCTGGAGATCGGCGGAGACAACCCCTGGATCGCGCTGGCGGTGGTCTATGGCATCACGACGCTCTTTACCGAGATCATCACCAATAACGCCGCCGTAGCGCTCGTGTTCCCGATCACGATCGCCACGGCCGACAAGCTCGCTGTCAACCCCATGCCCTTCATCGTCGCGATCATGATCGCCGCCTCAGCCAGTTTCGCCACACCGCTCGGATACCAAACGAACCTGATGGTCTACGGCCCCGGCGGCTACCGCTTCTCCGACTACCTGAAGATCGGCATCCCACTAAACGTGCTGATGTGGATCACGACCGTCAGCCTCGCTCCGCTGATCTGGCCGTTCTGAGCAAAATGGCCCGCACAGCCGGCCCTACGCGTGGTGCCATGTCCCTGCGAGGCACGGGTGGGACATAGGCGCTACCGCGCGTGGGGTGGCATCCCATCACGCGCAGCGGGCCGCCCTGCGGTCGCCAACATGCCTGCTTACGTCCAGAGGCGAGAGCATGCCATCCACCCGCTGTAGGCGCGCGTAAACGCCGCCTTACGGCACACGCTCGAGCCGGATGTAATCCAGGCCAAACATGTACTTCTTCAAGGCCTTGTCGTTCGCTCCCAGCACTTCGGCCGTAATACGGTTCTCACCGGCTGGCAGCTCAAAGACGCCGAGGTCTATCTCGTCCGAGACCGCCACGCGGTCGTTGTACAGGTCGAGCGGCTCGCCGGCCGGATCATCGTTGAGCGCGAGCCGTACGATCCCGTAATCGTTAGCGCGCACAAAACGGGCCCGGATGCGATAGTCGCCGGCCTCCGCGACCGAAAAGCCCAGCACCAGCTTGTCACCCGGCTGCCCGCCGTCGCGCCACCACAGGTGACTGTCGTTGCTACAGCCATAGATGGCTTGCGGCCCGATCTCGGCCGTGTGCTCGATCACCCGCATTTCCTCGCCCTCGAGCGCGCCGGCCACGCGCGGGGCGACGTATTCAGGAATAATGCGCAGGTGCAGGTCATCGGCGCTGAGTGGCGCAAAACCGTCACGTCCACCTGGCCGCGCGTACCAATACGCCACGATCGACATGGTCACGTTGGTCTCGGCCTGCCAGTGCCACAGCTCCATGTCGAAGCGGAAGCTCTTCTTGAACGGGATGCGGTCGATGATGTGCCAGCGGTTCACCGCCGTGTGGCCATAGTTGCCCGGGCCATCGCAGCGCGGCTGGTTGTGGTACGCATGCGTAAACGGCTCGTTGCAACACCAGGCGTAGCCGTAGTAGTCCTCGGTCCCGGTTCCAAAATGGCTGGGGAACGTCTCGCCATCGACGTAGATCTTCTCGTCGCCTTCGCCCCACCAGTTTCGCACCGGGTTGGCGATCGCGAACGCCGCCCCTACAAAGACCCCCTGGCCCTTGGCCTGCAGGTAGTTCCAGTCCTGCATGGGCCGCGTGGGCACGTCCGCTTCGGTCCGCCATTTCGCGTGGAAGTGCATCGGCCGCCGCGTCCAGCGATACGGTATCGTCGTCACATGCCCGGTCAGCCGCACTTCCTGCTGCCCGTGGTTGTGCACTCGGATGCGGGCATGGCGGCTAAACGGCATCACCCAGTGGCACCACAGTTCGCCGCGCTCGGTCATGCTCAGCGGCAACGACTCGTACGCGCACACCCCCGGCGCTGCCCCCGAAAAATCTCCCAGCGGACACGCCACCGTCTCCTCGCCGTCGAACGTCATCATGAGCACGGTCTCGCGCAGGGCCTGGTTCATGTCCGCCGCCTCGACCAGCACTGTGAACTCGCCGATCGCCTGCGTCCCCTTCAGCTCCGCCAAGGTGCGCTCGTCGCCGGTCGACAGCCGCTCGCCGAAGGAGACCGTCTGCTGCCGCACCGCCGGCACGCCACCCGTGCGTGGCGATTCCAGACAGCGCAGCACGCGCTGGACTTCTGGGGCCAAGGCTTCCAGGTCTGCCGCCTTGAAACTCACGACGCTCGTTCCCGGTGCGTAGGTGCGGTAGTTGACGTGGTAATAAAAACCGCCTTCGTCGCACGTGATCTTGCAGTGTTTTGCGTACGGCATCGGCATGTAGCTGTTCCAACCGCGGCTGCGCTCGCCGACGATCGGGACGGGCAGGCCGGGGTACTTCCCGCCGAGCAAGTCAGCCAGCGGCGCTTCGATGACGGGCGTGTCGTCGTGATCGAGGTAAACCCGCACGGTACCCTTCGGATTCGCCGACCAGATTCGTACGATCGCGCCGGGGCCGTCGGCGTCCACCATCACGTATTCTTTCGAGTCACCGTGCTCCTCGATCCGCAGGAACTTCCCCCAGTCCGCGTTGGCGAACCACTGCTCGTGGTTGTCCGGCGTCTCCGATGCACGGTCGTAGCTGGAGAACTGCCGACACGCGTACGCCGGATGTGGAAACTCCGCCAGCGCGCCCAGATCCGTCATCTCGCCCAGCAGCGCCCGCGTGTCGATCGTACGCGCCGGCGTCGCACAACCAACCATCAGAGTGCCCAACCACAATGCCCCCTGCAAACGCCATGTGTTCCGCACAGCAAGCCTCCTGCTTCTGATGTCGCTTGATCGAAACGCGCCGCATTCTGGACCCAGCGGCGGCAAAACTCAAATGCTGTTCGCCGCTGGCGGGCTTGCCGGCCTTACGTCGCGGCGCGTGTAGGCATGCTTCTCGTGCAAGAGGAGGCGGCCTGCAAGTGCGGCGCGGCGGCCGGCGCGGCAGTCGCCGCCGCAACCGCTCCCGAACAGAGTTGCCGGTGACGCTCATCCGCCACCTGCCGGGCTCGCCAAAACGGTGCACATTGGACTGTAACGGCATGATTTTTAGATGCTTATGTCATGACGCGAGCTTTGGGCGACGTATTTCCGTCAACAATGGCATTTCGGCAGCCTATCCGCGAAGGCTAATCTTTGCCACATAACTGGCTTTACTAAAGCAGTTTACAGTGTTGATCGAGACTGTCGGTGATTTGGCACGCCTCTTGTAGTACTAGTGGCGGTCAGAATGTAGGTGTGCGCCCACATCGGTCGCACATTCTTGAACGATACATGGGATCGTGCCGGGTTATGCCGACCGGTGATCGGGCATATGCCGGCCTGGTTATGGAGGACAGCAGCTTATGTCAGGACGCCTTTCTCGTGGATGCCTGGCTGGAGCATTGGCGTGTGCCATGCTCACTGGTCTGGCGTTCGCAGACGACAGGATGTCGTCGAACACAGACCCGGGCGGTGACGACGTCGCACGCCTAAAAACCCTGCTGCAATCACAGCAGCGCCAGATCGAAGTGTTGGAGGAGCAAATCGCTGCCGTCAATGCTCAGGATCAGGATGCCGCACGAGTGGAAGCGATGAAGCAGCAGATTCGTGAGGTCCTCAGCGAGCAGGAGTTCCGCGAGAGCCTCATGCCCTCCATGATGCAGGCGGGCTACGACAAGGGCTTTTTCATCCGCAGCAGTGACGACAAGTTCATGCTGAAGATCACTGGCCGCTTGCAGCTTCGCTGGACGCACTACGCCACCCGCTCGGACAACCGCTGGAACGCGCCGCGTTTGCAGCGGAACGACCGCACGGGCTTCGATGTGGAGCGCATCTTCGTCAACTTCACTGGCCATGCCTACGACCCGAACCTGACGTACGGCATCTACCTCTTCAGTACCCGTTCGGGCGACTTCTGGCCCTTCTACGCCTATGCGAACTATCGCTTCAGCGATGAGTTCCAGTTCAAGGGCGGTCTCATGCGGATCCTCTCGCTGCGGATCCAGCACCAGTCCGACGGCGTCGGACAATTCCCCGACCGGCCCATGGTCGATGCGGTCTTCGGCCTCGGCCTCGGTGTGGGGGCGCAGTTCTGGGGCAAGCTCTTTGACAAGCGCCTCGAGTACTACGTCCAGGTGCTCAACGCTCTGAACGGCCAGGGTAACGTAACCATCGGGCAGGACGTGGCTGCCAGCCAGGTCGGGACGCAGATGGACAGCAACCCGGCTCTGGTCTTCCGGACCGTCTGGCACGCACTGGGCAAGGGCGACGGCAGCGATTTCTCTCAACAGGCCGACCTCGAATTCCACGAATCGCCCGGCCTGGACATCGGCCTGCACTACGCCTTTAACGAGGACGAAGGCGACCAGATCACGACCGCCATCCCGTACTCCCTGTCGCGGCGTAACGGGCGTGGCGGCTACGGCTTGACCAACACCAACGGTTGCCAGGTTCACCAACTCGGTCTCGATGCCCACTTCAAGTACCAGGGCTTCTCACTTCAAAGTGAGTACGTTTTCCGCACCCTCGATCCGCGGCGCGCCTGGCGGCGCCCGTTCACCAACCTCTGGCGCATGACGGGTGAAGACCACACCGCCGTGATGCATGGTGCCTACCTGCAGGCCGGCTACTTCCTCCCGATCCCCGGGATGGAGAAGAAGCTCGAAGCCGTGGCCCGCGTCGGCGGCATCTCCACCACTGCCGGTGGTTCGCAAGGTAGCTGGGAGTACTCCGGCGGCCTCAACTACTACTTCGAGGGCAACAAGGTCAAATTGCAGACCGACGTCACCAAGATCTATGAGGTGCCGATCCAGAACCAGTACTCTAGTCTGGCCACTCTGAATGATGACGCCCTCGTCTGGCGCGTGCAGTTGCAGGTTGCGTTCTAGTTGGGCGCTGCTGCAAGGAACATAAACTAAACCACTCAAGCGAGTGGCAACGAGCTTCTCAAGGAGAGTACAAGATGACCAAGGATCGTGGCGGATGGAAACGCTCACTTAAATTGATGGCCGTCGGCGGCAC
This sequence comes from Planctomycetota bacterium, assembly GCA_018814045.1. Lineage (GTDB taxonomy): Bacteria > Planctomycetota > Phycisphaerae > UBA1845 > Fen-1342 > JAHJAR01. Next base: position 10,202 of record JAHJAR010000352.1, read on the forward strand.
CATGCTGGGGATGTTCTGGTTCCCGTCGATCTCGTGGGAGTCCTGGGGTGGCCTGCCCAGTGGTGGCGGTCTCCCCGGCTGGGGCTGCGGTGACAACGCTAACTTCGTAACGTACTTCAACACGCTCGGGACTACGGCGATCAGTGATATCTCTGACCGTTACTTCGATGATCAGGTCGTGAACTCCGATTACGACAAGTTCGTCCGCGGCCCGACAACCACGCTTATGCAGAACCTCTGGACCGACTGGACCACCCTCTGGTTCCCGCGGGATCCGTAGGACCGGCTGAAGCCGTGGTGAAACGGCGAATGTGAATCATACGCCGGGTCGCGGTCACTGGACCGCGGCCCGGCGTTCTCTTGCGCCGTACGCGTTGCTTCGCCGCCGCCGCCCTCCTATTCTTCCCCTGATGCGCAGGCTTCTGCAAGCACTCGGCAGCAGTGATCCCGGCTTGCTGGGAATGGTCGCTGGCCTTCTGGTCATCGCGGCCTGTTGCCGTTTCGTCATGCGCGAGGCCAGCCCGATCCCCACCGACAAGACGGTCGTCACGGTTTGTAAGGGCGGCCCCAAACGCGACCGCGTGGAGATGAAGGAGTTGCGGGCCGCGTTCGCCGAAGCTCGGCCTGACATCTACATCAACGTCATCCAGAGCAACCTGCAACGCAAGTCCGACACCATGATCGCGGCCGGCGTGCCGCCGGACCTGGTCTATGTCCTGTGCGACAAGGTGGATTACTACGCCGCCAGCGGTGCCCTGCTCGACCTGGTCCCGCTTATCGCGGAAGACCCGGAGCTGCGGCGAGCCTTCGGCCGCAGCCTCTTCGACGACCCGACGCTGCCCGCGGGCGACTTCTTCCAGCAGACTATCACGCCCTTTGTCCGGGAGACGAACGGCCGCAAGCGGCTCTATGTTCTGCCGGTCAATTACACACCCTTCGTCGTCTACTATTCGAAGGACCTCTTCGACAAGTACCACGTCCCCTACCCCGACGAGAACTGGACGTGGGAAGGTCTGCGGCAACGCGCTCTGGCGCTGACGCGGGACGCCAATGGCCGCCGCCCGGACCAACCCGGCTTCGACCCTTCGGACGTCGTCTCCTATGGATTCCACTACGCCAAGTGGCAGCACGGGGTGGAGAATTTCATCCGCCAGAACGGCGGGCGCCTGGTCAACGACGAGGGCACGCGGGTAGTCGCCGACGATCCGCGCACCGTGGCAGCGCTTCAGTTTCTGTACGACCTCAAGTACCGCGACCGCGTCTGTCCGCCCGGGCAGCGCCCGTCGGCCCAGGATGTCAGCCTGAGCAAGGGCACGCTCGGCATGTACCTCTGGGGCGTCTTCGCCATCCCCACCCTGCGCGAGCAGGCTCCCAACCTAGACTGGGACATTGCGCCGCTGCCGCGCGGGCCCGACGGGCAGCGTGCCTCGATCGTATTCGCGAACGGCTGGGGAATCACCAAGAAATCGCAGAACCCGGCGGCGGCGTTCGCGTTCCTGAAATTCCTGGTCAGTCCCCAGGGGCTGGCCATCACCGGCAAACACCAGGTCTTTTTGCCGGCCCGCCGCTCGATGGTGCGGCAGACCATCGCCGCCGACCCGACCCGCAAACCACGCAGCACCTGGGTCCTCACGCACGACATGGACCATGGCTACGCCCACCCGCCCTTCAGCACAGTCGCGTTTTACGACGACGTCTACGAGTCCATCAACTACCACTTCGACCAGCTACTGGCGCGCCAAAACCCAGCCGTCACACCCGCCGAAGCATGCGCCGCCATGACCGAGGAGGGCAACACAATCCTGCGCCGCGATCGGCCGGCGCGGCGTTCGACGGCCTTCGGCATCCTGGCCCTCGCCGGGGCTCTGATCCCCATGCTGCTCCTGGCCCGGCGGGTGGCGAACCGCCGGTCCGGGCTGTCCATCGCCGCCCGGCGGGAAACGCGTTGGGGCTACGCGCTGATTTCCCCCTGGCTCATCGGCTTTCTCTTCTTTGCCGCCGGTCCAATCCTCATCTCGGCCACACTCTCGTTCGCACAGTGGCAGTCGCTCTCCGACTTCACGCGCTGCGAGTTCATCGGCCTCGAGAACTACCGCGTGGCCCTCTCGGGCGACGACCCCAAATTCTGGACCGCGCTGTGGGTCACGTTTCGTTACGCGCTGCTGGCCGTACCCGCAGGTCTGGTGGCCGGACTCGCCCTGGCGCTGTTGATGAACCAACGCGTCCGCGGGATCAACGTGTTTCGCACGCTGTACTACGTCCCCGCCATCCTGCCTTCCGTCGCCGCCGCCGTGCTCTGGTGGCACCTGTTCGATGTCAATCACGGCTGGGTGAACCGCCTTCTCGCGGTGGTCAACTTCGGCGGCTGGATCACGCGCTGCGCCGGCCTGCTCGGCGAGTCCTTCCCGATCGCGTGGCTCGAAAGCCCCATCTTCACGCCTTATGTCTTCGTGGTTATGAGCCTATGGGCCGTCGGCGGCGGCATGATCATCTACCTGGCCGGCTTGCAGAACATCCCCACGCAGTTCTACGAGGCCGCCCAGATCGACGGCGCCGGGCGCTGGGCCCAACTGCGGCATGTCACGCTGCCGCTGCTCTCGCCCGTGATCTTCTTCAACCTGGTAATGGGCATCATCGGCTCGTTCCAGGTCTTCAACACGGCCTTCGTTCTGTTTGACGGCCAGACTGGTCCGGGCGACTCGGCCCTGTTCTACGGACTGCATCTGTTCCGCGAGGCCTTCTTCAAGTATCGCCTCGGTTATGCGTCCGCCCTGGCGTGGATCCTCTTCGTGGTCATTCTTGGCTTCACGGGGCTGGTGTTTCGGTCTTCACCGATGTGGGTGCATTACGAGGCTGCACGGGGGCGCCGAGTATGAACGAAGGCCGCCGCGAATCACGCGCCTATCGCACAGCGATATACTTGATCCTCTTCGCCGGTGCGCTCCCGATTCTCCTCCCGTTCTACTGGATGCTGCTATCCAGCCTAAAGACGAAGGAGCGTGTCGAAGCCTATCCGCCTGACTGGACCCCCGTCGTTCCACGCAGCTTCCTGACCATCGCCGGTCAGGAACTGCAGGTCACGGTTTTCGACGATGGGCAGACCTCTGGCACTGGCGTCTGCCGGGTGAAACTGGTGCGCGACCAGGACGTCTTGCCCACCGCGCCAGCCGGACAGATCCAGCACGAGACGATCCATGAGTACTACGCCAGGATCGATGGACTGCGTCGTCGCGTGCAGCCCCGGCAGCCGCAATCCGCCCCCTCCGCCGGCGAGACGGAAGTCGCCTTGCTGGGAACATTGCGCACCGAGACGGTGCCGCTGGCGAGCCTGGAAGAGCACCCGGAGCCGCGCACTTTCTGGAGCGTGCTCGGGATCGAGCTGCGCGTCCAGACGGAATCGCAGCAACTGCCCCGCGCCGGCGACGTCACCATCCGTTGGACAGACGAGACCGCGCCGATCCAGGTCGCCCCACACCTCTTCAGCGGCGCGGCAACGGGGCAGGTCAGTTGGGCCGGCCGCACTCTGCCCGCCGAACTGCTGGCCCGCGAGACGCCCGGCGGCTTCGCCGTCATCCGCCTCGTCTGCCCGCCCGATGCGCTCGCGGTCCCCACCGGCGAGCTACGTCAGGAGCACAAGACTCGCCGTTTCGCCACGATCGATGACCGCCGGCGCGAGGTGAAGCTCATCCGTGTTGACCACGAGCAGGGGACGGCTCTGGTCGAAGTGCTTGACGAACCGGAGACCGTCATCGTCTCCACCGTCCAGTTGGAACAGGAAACTCGCCACGAGTACTCCACGGCGATCCTGGGTGAACGGCGCCAGATCGAGCCGCTCGTCACGCCGCTTCCGACAGATCCGCAGCGGCCCGTGCCATTTCGCGTGCCGGGCGCGCTCTCTGTCGCACCGGCGCGGATGCGCTCCCAAGCCCCGCTGGAGCCGCAGTGGGCCAACTACAAGCTGGCTTGGCAGGAGCAGACGTTCGACCTGTACGTGGTCAACACGCTCTTCATAGCGGCTCTGGTGGTAGTTGGAACGGTGCTCAGTTGCGGCCTGGTTGGCTACGCGTTCGCGCGGCTGGAGTTCCGCGGTCGCGATGGGCTGTTCCTGCTGTTGCTTTCCACGATGATGATCCCCGGCCAGGTGACCAGCATTCCGACCTTCGTGCTGTTCGTGAAGCTCGGCTGGCTCGACACCTATTACCCGCTGATCGTGCCACACCTGCTGGCCCAGTCGGCGTTCTTCGTCTTCCTCTTCCGCCAGTTCATGCTGACAATCCCGGTCGATCTGGAAGACTCGGCGCGCATCGACGGCTGCGGGTACCTCGAAACGTGGTGGCTCATCATGATGCCCCTGGCCAAGCCGATCGTCATTACCGTCGCCGTCTTCGCCTTCATTGGCGTATGGAACGACTTCCTCTATCCGCTCCTGTACATCAACTCCGACGAGAAGCAGACCGTCGCCCTCGGGCTCCAGAGCTTCAAGAGCGCCTTTCAGTATGACGACCCGCAGCTCCTCATGGCCGCTTCGGTCATGATGGTCATACCCAGCGTCATCCTGTTCTTCCTCGCTCAGAAGGCGTTCATCCGCGGCGTGGTGGTGAGTGGCGTTAAAGGGTGAGCGCCGTGCGCGATCCGCAGGCCAAGCGTGCCACGCGGCGTACGTGTCTGCGCGCACGGATCAACACAAACGCAACTAAACGGGGAGTGGTGCCCGGCTATTGCTCGTGGGCGTACTTGTGCTCGATCAGCGTCCAGAGCTGCCGCTTGGTGTAGTACTGCGGCACCAGATCGTCAGGGAACACGTTCCCGACCGGCGTCGTCAGCGAAAACGGCGGCGGCACGTCGGGATAGTAGTTCTTGCCGTGCTGGTCGTCGGGATTGACCGTCAGAGGCTCGTTCGGATACCAGACGAAATGCTGACCCGTGCTGATCGGGTTCCCCGGTATCGCCGGGTTGTACGAAGCCCGCTCGACGTGACCGTCCTGCTTGAGCAGGTTCGCGGACCAGCCTGGATGCCGATAGCCAACAGTGTTGTCATACTGCGTCGGGTCGTTCCACACGCCCGATACGATGGCGTCGCCGCTGAGGTTGTAGATGGTGCTCCAGTTGGCATCCCCGGCCAGGACGCGCCGCGATGGTGAGCGCTCATGCTCCTCGAACCGCCGCCAGCGTTCGTCCAGCGGCCGCTGATAGCTATGCCCCGGCCGCCACGCCCAACTTCCGGCTGACAGCACCGCGTTGATCCCATAGCTGTAGTCGACGCCCGCGCGCCTGAAATCGCGCGGGTAGATGAGGTTTAGCGCGCGGCCCCGCGCCTCGTTCAGCGGGTCCGGCAGTAAATCGTCCGGGCAGTAACCCGCCCGATAGCTTCCCAGAAAACGCCGTTGGACGAGGACGTCGATCCACGTGTAGCGGAAACGTGTTCCCCGATCGTCCCACAACGGGTAGAACTCGTACTCGCTCCGCGCGCTTTCGAGCGCCAGTCCCAACTGCTGCAACTGAGCGCTGCACTGCGTCCGCATCGCCTGCCGGCGCGCCAACTCCAACGGCGGGAACATCACGGAGATTAGCAGCGCGATCACGCCAACGACCACGAGCAATTCTGCAAGCGTAAGGGCGCGTCCCCCCCCCTCGCGATCGCTCCGTGATGTGGCGATGCTCGTTCTCATGGCTTGAGTTGTCGAAACTCTGCTCGCAAGCACACGCGCTAGGCGCTTGCAGAGACCGATACCCTCTACTCCTTCGTAAGGATAAGCCACACGTCTCCAGGATTCAAGCAAGTTTTGCGCCCGATCTCAGCCACATTCCCTGCTCCTATCAGGCCGATCTTCGAGGCCCGGCTGCGCCGGAGTCCCCAGTCTCGCCCTTCGATCGGGCGAAAACCCCTCCATAGATCCGAATGCCACACTATTATAGGACTAATATCCTGGACACCCAGCGCCGGGGTCGGCAAAGCCAACCTTGCCCACCCGAACTCGACCGCCTCCGCACCGGGGATCCAAAATGCTAATTAACGGGATTCGGCGGATCGCTTCCGCGCAGCACGGCGATGACGTTCTCCGCAGCCATCGCGGACATTCTCTCGCGCGTTGCAGTGGTCGCACTGCCCAGATGCGGCAGTAGCACGACGTTCGGCAACTCCGCCAGACCTACGGCCAGGCGCGGCTCGTCTTCATATACATCAAGTCCCGCACCCGCAATATTCCCCGCGCGCAGGGCCGCTACGAGCGCCGGCTCATCGACCAGTGGTCCGCGCGCCGTATTGATGAGCACTGCACTGCGTTTCATCAGGTCGAATTCGCGCGCTCCGATCAGGTGGCGGCTCTCGGGCGCGAAGGGTATGTGCAGGCTCAGGACGTCCGACTGGGTCACCAGTTCTTCCAATCCCACTCGGCGTGCCGCGACCTGCTGCTCCAGTTCGTCATTCACACGCGCATCGGTGTACAGCACGCGCATCCCAAAGCCCAGCGAACGCAACCCGACCGCGGTACCGATGCGGCCCACTCCCAACAGGCCCAACGTGGCCCCACTCAGTTGCAGCCCCAACAATTGTGTCCCCGACCAGCCGCGCCATCCTCCCGCCCGAACGAGCTGGTCGCCTTCACACACTCGCCGCGTTGTCGCCAAGATCAGCGCCCAGGCCAGGTCGGCTGTGGCATCCGTCAGCACGCCGGGGGTGTTTGTCACGCGCACGCCCCGCCGCGTGCACTCCGCCAGGTCGATGTTATCGAAACCAACAGCGTAGTCGGCTACCACACGCAAGCCCGGGCCCGCTGCCTCCAGCGCCTCGGCGTCGACACAATCGCTGAGCATCGCCAGCAGACCGGCCTTTCCTCGCAAACGCGACAGGAACTGCGCCCGCGATGGCGGTTCCTCACTATCGATCACTTCGACGGCAAAACCAGCGCCTCGCAGCAGGCGCTCCGCTGGCGGCGGCATGCGCCGTGTTACCAGGACCTGTTGTTCGCTCATCGCAGCATCCCACTAATGTGTCCATGCTCAGTGCAACCCGTTTCGGGCTGACAGCGTAAGTGAAGCGACGCCAGGCGAGAAGTGAAACGGAGAGTGATCGGGCAGCGCGCATGCTTGCGATCGAGCCGAACTCGCGCGATCCACAAGTCCGGTCGGCCAAGCCGCGGAGCAGCTATGGCCGCGACTGCGGGCGCGGCTCAGGAAAAGCACGTCTCTTCGGGGCGGCACGGCAGGTACCTCGCCCGCTCGGCAAACGCCAGATGCTCTGTCAGCCGGCGCTAGACGTACGTGCGAGCCTCCCAATTGTCCGCGGCGCGCTCGACCTGACGAACGACCTCCGGCGCGACTAGCCCGCGCGATTCCGGGCTCACCAGATTGCGCAGCGTGTTAGCCACGCGTCCCTGCTGGAGCCGCCGGGCGCGCTCGGGCATCCGTGCCGCCTCGGCGGCGAGCTCATGCTGCATCTGGTCGATGATGTCGACCAGTTGGTCCGAGGCGAGCTCGAAGAACTCCCGCCGGGCCTTCTCCACGAGTGGCTTGGCACGTTCCTTCTGGACTCTCCCCAGCAGGTCGTGCGCTATCTTCCAATCCGCCATAGCGGCCTGCCAGGTGTCGCGGTGCATCGCGGTCTGCGCGTTGGAATACGCCGCCAGGAAGTAATAGCGAGGTGCGTTCCCGCGGGCCTTGGCGTGCACGCACATCGCCAGCAGCCGCTCGTGGTCGGTGTCGATGCCGCAGAATTCGCGTGGATCCGGCTCCCGTGGCAGCTTCTCGGTAATGTGTGCCGTAGTTACGTCCCCGCGGCGGCCGTTGTGCTCAGGAACGAACTGCTCCTGGCACTTGGTGCACTTGACCAAGCGGCTGATGTACACCTCGGGGACATCCATGCGACCACGGCAATGCGGACAGGCAACCTTCATAACCAGACTCCGCTCGACGTGCCTAGTCTGTGGCAGACGGTTCCCGCGAACGCGGATAGTCGCTACTCCTGCCACGACCCTGCTTCACACTCTCACGGTACGTCTGGCATCGGCTGGTGTCAAGGGTTATCTGGGAGCCGCGAATACCAGTTCCGACATACGCCCGCACGCGGTTCCGATATCTATATCTTGTTTATCACGAAGTAGTTACGATAAGACACCGGTTCTGATGCGACGAAGCATGCGCCGGCGCTGACAGGCGCGCAAGCGGTCACGGTCACGGGCTCTGCTGGCACCCGCCATCGCCCATCAGGGGCGGGTAGACTGTCTTCTTGTGATTCGCGGTGGGCTACTTTGTCTCGAAGAATATCTGCGCCGTCTCGCTCTTATCGGCCTTAACTGTCAGCACGAGCATGTACTTCACGCCCGGTTTCAGCTCGACGCCACTCACCTCTTCGCTCTTGTAGTTGAACACCTTGAACTCTTCCCCGGGGGCACCGAGATCGTACTCCACGCCGGGCTTCATCTGCGCCTGGGGATTGTTGGTGTCCTTGGCGACCACGATAAACTCCGCGTGATCAGAGTAGTCGGCCTCGAACTTCTGGTGGATCTGCAATGAGACCATGGTAATCCGGCCGAACCTGTCAGGGCTTTCAATCTCGAACTGCAGCTTGGGCCCTGTGCTGGTCGGCTCCTTGATGGTCCAACGCGAGTACCCCGTGGCTGCCTTCTTGACCTTGTTCTGCTTGCCCTGCTCTCCGTCGAGCCAGATCTTGAGGTAGCTGTCCTTCTTCATCAGGTTGAAACCCATGCGGCCGCCAGTCATCGCCGCCCCGCTACCGCTGCAGCCAACCAGGAACCCGACACACGCCACGAGCGCAACCATCCCTGTCAGTCGGTGAACCATTGCACACTCCCTTCTGCTTCAGTTCGCTGTCACCAGTGGGAATCTTCCAAACGCTATCCGAACCGCGCCACACGGCTTACGCGCGTTAGTGTAACGTGGTCAGCCACCCCGACAAGCCCCCCCAGCCCCCCTCAGGACCGACACCGCGTGTGCTACTACCAGCCGGCAGCCTCGATCTCCCGGGCCCGCTCCGCCGTGTATCGAATCAGTTCTTCCTCCTCGGCGCTCAGATCGACGTGTCGCCGGCCCATCACGGTGCGGATGATGTGCAACGCCTTGTCGATGCGGTAGTTGACCAAGCCGGCTTCGGTCAACCAGGAGAACGACGGCATAAACTTCGGCACAGCGGTCGTGGTGAAGACATTGGCCGCCACTCCCAGCACGGCCCCCGTCGGCAGGATAGTGCCGATGCCGGTCTTGGCGTGGTCGCCAATGGTCGCCCCTACGAACGTCTGTCCCGTTTCGATCCCGACGCCGTTGATGCTGACGCGGATCGTGCCGTAGGTGTTCTTGAGGTTGCTCGTGACCGTAGCGGCTCCGAGGTTCGCCCATTCCCCCACGTAGCTGTGCCCCAGAAAACCATCGTGCTGCTTGTTGCTGCGGCCGTGGATGATGCTGTTGGCAATCTCACCGCCGACCCGGCACGCTGGCCCCACACTGGTGTTTTCGCGAATGTGCGTCAGTGGCTGCACGACACTGTCGGCACCGATGTGACAGGGCCCGATGACGACCGCGTTCGATTCGATCCGCGCGCCGTGCTCGATGTGTATCGGTCCTATCTCGGCATCCAATACGACCCCGGGCTTGACTGTAGCACCACGGGCCACATGTATTTCCCCAGGGTTTAGCATGTGCACGCCTGGGTATACTCGCCCCTCGCAACTGCCGCCCGCGCGGCACTGCCGC
>JAHJAR010000353.1 GCA_018814045.1 Planctomycetota bacterium
CGGCGGGCGCAGCCGCCTTGAGCCGGGATGGTCTGCGTAGTTTGCCGCTGCCCATGCCTTCACGTGAGGCCGCGCCTCCCAGGACGCGGCGGTGGCGGGCTCGGAGCCCGATCTGTCGGTCGCTGCCGCAGCGTCGCCCCGCCCCACGCGGGGATCCCCGATCTGTGAGCTTTTGGCAGCGTCATCGATAATATGCCCCCAAAAGGTCCGATTTCCACCGAACCACCCCGAAATCACCTCGCCGAGAGCCTCCAATTGCCGCCCGCCCGCCCCGCAACGTCATCAGCACGATTCTGTCGGTGCTCATGCGAGAGGGGAACACCACCACCGACGCCCGCGACACCCGAGACACCCCGCCGTCGCAGCAAAGAGAGTCAATCCAGCACCACTCGCCGCTTGAGCCGCCCGGTGAGCTGGCTGACGGCGTCTGGGTTGAGGATGTGGTTCTTCAACGCCTGGCACGCCCGACCGAGCTTGGCGGCCACGTCCGGCTGCTGGGCCAGGTCCTGGCCCGTCAGTCCCGCAATCTGCTGCTTCAACTGCGTGAGCCTGCCCGCGGCGTCCCCGTCGCCGAAGACGTTCATGCTGTGGAAGCGATCAATGCGGTCACGGATGCTGTTGAGTGTCTTGCCGTGGACCTGGCCTTTCTGGGCGATGACATGATCGCAGAACTCGGCGACTTTCCGGCGGAAGCCGAGCACGTACTGCTCGACGAACTGCTGGCACTCTCGCTTGAGATTGGCCTCTATGAGGTTGACCTGTTCGTCACGGGCACGCCGCTGCTCCAACTCCAGCTCGATGTCCTCGACCGGCGTCAGCTCCGGTGCCCCGGCCACTTTGAATGCATGCCACGACAAACCGAACTTGGCGGGCAACGCCACGGGCAGCGGGTAGCAGGCGTCGGGTATCTCGGGGTGCTGGGCCTGCCAATCGGCCCGAAGGCAGGCGTAGTCGGACAGGAACTGCTGGACGGCCCGGTCGAACTCGGCCCTAAACGTCTCCAACTGCTCGATGACGGTCTGGACGTGGTTCCACGGCACGAAGTGAGCGTTGGCGGCAGCGAACGACCCGGAGTGCTTCTCCAGGGCATGTCGCGCCCTCTTCTCGATTTGCTGAAACACCTTGCGAGTCTTCTCGGGATCGAGCAGGCCCTTGGTGCTGAAGCTGGCGATGGCCTTGGCGTCGATCCGGTCCTGGCTCAGCTCCAGATCGTCAGGATCGTTGCCCACCCGGCAGGACCAGTAGCGGCACTCGATCACGAACAGCATGCCGAGCTTGTAGAGGTCGATGGGCTCGGCGTCGTTGTCCCCGACGGTGTCGGGCTGCACCTTGGGCGTGGTCAGAAGCGTCACGGCGAATCTCCAATATGGGTGTTCGATTCTGAGGCGTGATCGGCGGGCAACTTCGTTTGGACGGAGTCCAGGAACTGCGCCGACAGTGCGGCCTCTACCCCTGCGTGCTCGACGCAGCCATCTTCGCCAGCTTCGATCCGCAAGGCTGGCCGGGGGACAACGTCATCCGGTAATTGCGCAGCGCCCACCGCTACGCCGCCCATGTCAAATCGCGACGCGACGCTTCCGCCCGTTAGTGCGCGCTGCCTGCACCTTGTTGCCGCGTCGTGCAGCGCTGGCGGGCTTGGTGTGCCGGTCCAGCCACTCCGTCATCGCCGCCACACGATCGGGATCGGTCTGCGACAGCGACCGGACCTCGGGCACGGCTTGCAGCAGGTACTCGGTGGTCAGCTCTTGACCGTCGCAAAACGCCAGCTTGAGACCGGCGACCACGACTTGCTCGATGTCCGCGCCGCTGTAATCGCCGGTAGCTCCCGCGATGGCTTCGAGGTCAAACAACTCGGCTTCCCGTTTCCTGCGCCGCAGGTGAATCGCGAAGATCTCTCGCCGCTCCGCGGTCGTCGGCAAGTAGACGCCGAAGATTTCATCGACACGACCCTTCCGCGTAAAGTCGGGCGGCAGCTTGGCGATGTCGTTTGCCGTCATGATGATGTAGGCGGGGCGACCGGGACGTGTGAATCCGGCGCAGCGCATGCGCAGCGCACTCGGGAGCGCTTTCGGGCGCAACGGGGTGCGCTGAATCGGATAAGTCGGCCGCTACGGGTGACGATTCACAAGTGCATGAAAAAACCGCGACTTGCGCCGCAGTTCATCCTGATTCACAGAAGCGGGTGATGGGATTTGAACCCACGACATTCACGTTGGCAACGTGACGCTCTACCACTGAGCTACACCCGCATGGGCGGCTGCCGGTCAAAGTCGCAGACCGACGGCTCCTATCTATACTCGGTCGCCGCGCTTTGCAAGTCCAAAAAACGATGTTCGTCCGGCAGCGGCCTGGGGATCTGCGCGGCCGCCGGTGGTTGATCGCGGCGTGGACTGCGGCAGGTCTGCGATTATCGCCCGCCCCGCTGGCCGGTTCGCGGCCAAGCCTCGCCGAGGTGCTAGCTCTGGTCCGATTCAGCGGTGCCTCGATACCCGCGCAGTCCACGAGTGCAGCGACCGTAATCGCGACACATGTTGCGGCGCGGTAGCGGTTTGGGGGTCGGGAGTGTCTTGGTGGCCTGCGTCTGGGACACTGGCCCAGCCACAACATTCACAGGGCCAGGACGCGGCACTTGCGGAGCACCCCTACCTGACGCCGGTTTGGTGTGCGAGCCGTGGCTGGCGGGCTACGCACGCCGTGCCGCTGCCGATAGACTGCTTGAGAGATGTCCACAGAGCCGCCCGACACGCCTGTTCGCTGCCCGGCCCGGCCATCGTACCTATGGCTGAAGGCCGTCATTGACCGCTACGTTGCCCTGGTTGTGTTCGTCATGGCGGCGCCGCTCCTGGCAACCCTGGCCTGGCTCGTGCGCCGGGACAGCCCCGGGCCAGCGTTCTTTCGACAAACGCGGGCCGGGCTGCACGGGCGGCCGTTCACGCTGCTGAAGTTCCGCACGATGCGGACCGACGCCGACCCGTTCGGTGATTCGCCCCAGACCGGCGGCGACCCGCGCATCACGCGCATGGGGCGCTGGCTGCGGGAAACGAGCCTGGACGAGTTGCCGCAGTTGCTGAATATGCTGCGTGGCGAAATGTCGCTGGTCGGCCCACGGCCGCTGTACTTGCAGCAGATGGTGGAGTGGGGCGCGCGTCAACGTGGTCGCTTGCTGGTTAAACCGGGGCTCACCGGTCTGGCACAGATCAACGGGCGCGGCAGTATCACAATCGAGGAAAAGCTCGAGTGGGACGTGCGCTACGTCGAGAGTGTATGCCTGCGCACCGATCTGGGCATTCTCTGGCACACCTTCCGCAGCGTCTGGGCGCGCAGCGGCATCTATGAAGTGCAATATTCACGCGCGCAGGAGCGGCGCAGCACAGTGGCCCCCGAACGCGGCCGATGAGAACGCTCAGACCCCCTACTTGGTCTGGGGTTTCGTGACCTTCAGGTACGCTTGCGTCAGGTCATCCTCGGGCCATACGCGCGCCACACGCCGAAAGGCGGCGTACGACTCGTCGTAGTTGCCGCGTTGGAACTCCAGGAAACCCAGCAGAAAATACGCGTCGACGCTGGCGCGATTCTGCTGGAGATGAGCCGCCAGCGCATCCACGTGCGCATCGAACGTGGTGGCGTCCGGATAACACGCCTGCAAATGCAGCGGTACGTAGACCAGCTTGGGCTGCAACTGGAGAGCGCGGCGAAGCACTTTACCCGCCTCCTCGTAGTGGCCACGGGCCAGGCGCGCCTGGGCCAGATGGATGCGGCAGGAGGGGTCACCGTTGTCGAGTTCGGCCGCCATCGTCAGCGTGATCAGGGCGCGGACGTAATCCCCGGCCCGCATTTGCGAAACGCCGAGCCGCAGCGCGCGCTCCTGCGTGCTGAGCAGCCGTTCGCGACGGCGGTTCATATCGTCGAGGTTGAAGCGCCGCCGGGCTTCCTCGCGATCGTAGGCGCGACGGGCAAAGTGCGCCTCTTCCCGTTCCCACGGCGACGCGCCCGGGCCGTACCAGTGATGGAATTCATATCGGTGGACGAAAGTAATCGGATAGCCGGCGTAGTGGCCCGGCGCGTAGCGACGCTGCCCGGAAACTGAGTAGGGGGCGCGATTGAGATACGGCCGCTGTGATTCGTCGGTCGTAGACGCGTCGTCGCGCTCGGGCACCGGCTGCTGCGCGGCGCTGGCGGGCAGTTGTTGCGCGGTGGCGCGCTGCTGCACAGCGTGCTCTACACGCGGGGCATCGCCCGGTGGTGGAGGGATGACGATCGTCGGTACGCGTTTGCCATCCTTGATGACGTACAGCGGGCGCTGGTCGTCGTCCGAAGCGTGGGCGACTGTCAGCAGGCCGGCAACGGCAATGATCACCCCCAGCCGAGAACCGAGCGTTGTGCAGCGCATAACGGCACTCCTCGAGACACCCCACCTGTGAGTATTATACCCGCGCTGCCCCGGGAAGTGACCAGAAGATACGGGCTCGGCTGAGCTTCCAGGCCGTTTCGCCGATTCGCCCGAGCGGCTAGACTGTGCTACACGGTGGACGCGCCCAACCGCAACTGGCGGCGCGTGTCCGAGCGGTCAAGGACCGGGCGAACCACGCAACGGTTCTGAGCTGGAGATGTGCATGGCGCGGTCGGAGATGGAGCGAGTGGAAACCCTCACGGACGAGGGTGACGGGGTGCCCGCCGCTCCCCTGGCTCGCGAACTGCGCTTGCTTGAGCCATGCGCCGAGCACGTCGCCGAAGAAGTACGGGCGTCCGGGGACAATGGCCATGGCGCGGGTCAACGGCGGGTGACGCAACCGTCTCCTGGAGTGGCTGAACGCGGCCCGGGTGTGCGCCACACTCCCCAGCATTCCGGCGCGCTGCACCGTCCGAGCGACGAGATCAGGCGGCCGGCGGTCACCGCGGACAGCGCTGAAACGGAGCTGGAGGCGTACAAGCTCTCGCTGCGCAAGTACGCACCGGTGCAAAGAGGCGTCGCCGGGTTGCCCTGGCCGGGCCAGTTTCACTGCACGAAATGTGACGACACCGTCCCGGGGCGTTTCTGCTACGAGGCCGGCCAAGACCGCATCTACCTCGAATTCGACTGTCCCACATGCGGCCACTATCGGCAGCGCTGCCACGATGTGCTGTTCGTGAAGAACCAGCCCGGACGCCGGCGTCGGCGACAGCCGCGGCGAACGCATTCCGGCAGCCCGATTCGTCCGGTGCTGCGCGAGTTGCCGCGGACGGTCGAGACGCTTTGTCCGGAGTGCGGCTGCAACATCCTCGGCCGCTACTACGTCAAGGATGACGCGGTGCTCATAGACAAGACCTGTCCCGAGCACGGCTATTTCCGCGACAGAATCAACTCCGATCTGAGCCTGTACCTGCGCGGGCCACGCTTCTCGTTCGAGGATGAACGCGGCGTGCACACGCCGCAGATCCACGGCGCCCACTCGTGTCCGAGTGACTGCGGCCTCTGCAACCAGCATATCAGCGCGTCCTGCCTGGCGCAGATCGACCTGACCAATCGCTGCAACCTGACCTGCCCGGTCTGCTTCGCCAATGCCAACGCCGCTGGATATGTGGCGGAACCACCCTACGAGATGGTCGTCGAGATGCTGCGCGCCCTGCGCAAGCAACAGCCGTATCCAGCGACGGCGATCCAGTTCACCGGCGGCGAGCCGACTTTGCACCCCGACTTCTTCCGCATCGTCAAGCGGGCCAACGAGATGGGCTTCTCGCACGTGCAGGCGGCGACCAACGGGATCGCATTGGCGGAGCGCGAGTACGCCCAACGGGCCGCCGAAGCCGGACTGCACACGCTGTACCTGCAATTCGACGGGCTGAACGATGACATGTATCGCCGCCTGCGCGCCCAGCCGCTGCTGGAGAAGAAGCTGCGGTGCGTCGAGAACTGCCGCGAGTTGGACATCAAGATCTGCCTCGTGCCGACCATCGTCAAGACGGTCAATGATGACCAGGTGACGCCGATCTTCCGCTTTGCGGTCGAGAACGCCGACGTCATCAGTGCCATCAGCTACCAGCCGGTAGCGTTTACGGGGCGGATCAAACGGCAGGAACTGGAGCGGAAGCGCTACACCCTGGGTGACCTCGCGCACGACTTGGCGCGCGGCAGCGGCGCCGACCCGCACCGCGATTTCTACCCACTCAGCTTCATCGCTCCGCTGGGGCGCATTCTGCAAACGCTCGATGGCAAACCCAAGATCCGGCCCAGTTGCCACAGCGACTGCGCTTTCGGGACGTATTTTTTCGTCACCCCCGAGCGAGAGGCCGTTCCAATCCCCAAGCTGTTCGACATGCCAACCCTGTTCGGCGGCTTCAACGAATTGGCGGCTCGCATCAACCGCACGCGTCCCGACGGGATGGCCAACCTGCGCGACAAGCTCGACCTGGCCCTCATATTCCTGCGGAGCTACCAGTGGCGGCAGCGTGATTTCCGCGTCACCCCGCTGACGTTCATGCACGCGCTGAAGGGCATGACCAACAAGCACGTCGGGCGCGGCGAAACCGGTAGAAAGACTTACCGCACGCTCATGGCCGCCGGCATGCACTTCATGGATCGCTACAACTTCGACGTCGAACGCATCCGCCGCTGCGTGATCCAGTACAGCACGCCCGACGGCATTTACCCCTTCTGCGCCATCAACGGCGGGCCAACGTATCGGCCGCTGATCGAAAAGGCTTTGGCAAGCGCGGCGGACGGCTGCCCGCACAAGACCGCGCCGCGATCCTAACAGGCCCGCGCCACGACCCCAACAAACCCGAGCCGCGACCGTCAGGGAGCGGTTGCCAGCGGCGCCGACCGATCCTCGACACAACCGCTCCCTGACGGTCGCGGCTCTGAAGGACCTCGCAATTGTGAGACACTACTCTAGAATGATGGCATGTATGGCAAACGCCTGATCATTTGTTTCGCCGCGCTGCTGCTGGTCGCCACCGGCTGTCGTCCAGCGTCGAAGACCGAGCGCCGGCCGGCCGGCAAGCTGGCCGCGGCGGCGGCAAACTGCAACGTCCTGCTTCTGACGCTTGATACCACGCGCGCCGACCGGCTGGGCTGCTACGGCTGGCAGAAAGCCGTCACGCCGGTGCTGGATGCCCTGGCGCAGCGCGGCACGCGCTTCGAGCAGACCTTCTGCCAAGTGCCCATCACGCTGCCCTCGCACACCGTCCTGCTGACTGGCCTGTATCCGCCCGAGACAGGCGTGCACGTCAACGGACGGGAGCGGCTTGGAGAGACGGTCCCCACTCTGGCCGAGGCCTTCCAACAGCACGGCTATCAGACTGCGGCCTTTATCGCCGCCGGCGTGCTGCACGAAGCCTACGGTCTCTCACGGGGATTTGGCGTTTACGACCACGAATTCGGCCACAACCAGGCTGGTCAACCGCGGCCGCAGCGGCCGGCCAACGAGGTGTGCGACCGTGCGCTGGCGTGGCTGCAAGCCCAGCGGGGCAGCCGCTTCATGTGCTGGGTCCACCTGTTCGACCCGCACACGCCGTACGAGGCGCCGCCAGAATTCGTCCGCCGCACGAGCGATCCCTACGACGCCGAGGTGGCCTTCATGGATAGCCAGATCGGTCGTTTGGTCGAGTGGCTGCGCTCCGAACAACTGCTGGCCAAGACACTGATCATCGCAGTCGGCGACCATGGCGAGGCGCTCGGCGATCACGGCTACGACTCGCACGCCCTGCTGCTCTACGACGGGATCATGCACGTGCCGTTCTTGGTTTCGCTGCCCGGACGGCTCCCGGAGTCGCACGTTGCCACCGGCGTAGTCCGTTGTGTTGACCTGGTCCCGACAGTTTTGGATCTGATGGGTTGGCCTGCGCCGACGGAGGTCAGCGGCGAGAGTCTACTTGCCGACCTAAGCGGGCAGGAGCAACCGCAACGCGCGAGCTACGGCGAAACGGACTACGGGTACGAGAGTTACGGCTGGAGCAAGCTGCGCTCGTTGACGGACGCTCGTTGGAAGTACATCCGCGCTCCTCGCCCCGAACTCTACGACCGTCTGGCAGACCCGCAGGAGCGGCGCAATCAGGCGGCCGAGCATCCCGATGTGGTGCTGCGCATGGAACGCGCGTTAGCTCGATTCGAGGCAGGTATGTCGCAGCATGGCGCCGCCGAGGCGGAGATCAACAGCCGAACCAGCGCGGCGTTGCGCAGCCTGGGTTACGTGGCCCCGAGTTCGCCGCCGGCGACTCAGGCTGCTCAGCTCAAAGACCCCAAGGACATGGTGTCGATCGCCGTCAACTATCGCCGGGCACGCGACCTGCTGGGCGCGGGGCTCGCGGCGGAAGCCATAGAGCTGATGGAGCCGGGCGCCGAGCGCAGCCCGGAGTCAACCTGCATCATCGAAACGCTCGGGCGGGCGTACGCGATGGTGCGACGCCTGGAGGAAGCTCAGCGTTGTCTTAGCGAAGCTCTCTCGCGCGAGTCGCAGAATGCAGACACGCACTACGCCCTGGCCGGTGTCCTGGCTTTGCGCGGCCGCTTCCCGGCTTCCGCCGCGGAGTGCCGGCAGGCGCTCGAACTCGAGGAGACGCACGAGAAGGCACGTCAGTTGCTGGTGAGCGTGAAGGAAGCCCTGGCGCGGCAACAGGCGGAGATCGCGGCTTGTCGGACGGCGTTGGAAACGCGGCCGGACGACGTCGAGCTGTGTGTTCGCCTGAGCAACCTGCTCATCGACGCGGGCAACGTCGAGCAAGCTCGCCAGCAACTGCGCGACGGATTGGCCCGGCAGCCCGAACACCCCGCCCTGGCCAACAACCTGGCTTGGTTGCTCGCGACCTGTTGGCGCGCCGACCTGCGCGACGGCCGCGAAGCGGTGCGCCTGGCCCGCATCGCCTGTGGAAACATCAGCACGACGGATCCGAGCAAGCTCGACACATTGGCCGTCGCCTGCGCCGAAGCGGGTGAGTTCGCTGAGGCAGTTGAGACAGCGCGGCGGGCCGCCCAACTCGCGCGCGCGGCCGGCAACGTGCAAGCTGCTGAGAGGATCGAGCGCCGGGCAGCGCTCTTTGAGAGGGGCCAGGCCTACCACGAACTGCCATGATGACCGCGATGTCGGTTCGCAGCCGGCCTCGCCAACTGCCCGGCCGCGGGGCGCTACAGCTGCCGATCCAGCCGGCGATACTGGATCGCCTCTGACAGATGCGCCGCGCCAACGTTCGCTTCACCCGCCAGGTCGGCGATGGTACGGGCGACACGCAGCACCTTGTCGTGCGCCCGGGCGGACAGCCCCAGCTCGCTCACGGCCTGGCGCAGGATGCGCTCGCCCTCGCCGTCGATCCGGCAGTACTTACGCAGCTCACGCGAGGACATGCGGCCGTTGGTGGTCGTGCTGTCAGCCCCGAATCGCTGCCGCTGGACTTCGAGCGCGCGCGTCACCTGCGCCCGCGTGCAGGCGCTGTCGGTCCCAGTTCGCTGGTCGCGCAGCGCGGCGATTGGAACGGCAGGCACCTCCACGTGAATGTCGATGCGCTCCAGCAGCGGTCCGCTGATCCGCGCCAGGTAGCGATCGATCTGTGGGGCGGAACATTTGCAGGGACGTCGTGGGTCCGTGAAGTAGCCGCACGGACACGGGTTCATCGCGGCGACAAGCATGAAGTTCGCTGGAAAATCGACGGCACTGTGCGCCCGCGAGATCGTCACCACATGGTCTTCGATAACCTGCCGCAGCGACTCGAGCACCGAGCGGTTGAATTCGGGAAACTCGTCGAGGAACAGCACGCCGTGGTGAGCGAGCGAAACCTCGCCGGCCTGCGGGATCGTGCCGCCGCCGACCAGCGCCGCGGTGCTGATCGAGTGGTGCGGTTGACGGACGGGACGGGTGGCCACCAGGCCGGTCGCGCGGGGCAGCTTGCCCGAGGCCGAGTAGATCCGCGTCGTCTCGAGCGCCTCCTGGAGCGACAACGGCGGCAGGACCGTCGGGAGACGCTTGGCGAGCATCGTCTTGCCCGTCCCCGGCGGCCCCAGCAGAAGCAGATTATGTCGCCCGGCCGCGGCAACCAGCAGCGCCCGCTTTACGTGCTCCTGACCCCGCACGTCGCCAAAATCCACGTCATAGCTCGAGGCCCGCTCGAACAGCGCCGGCAAGTCCACCGTGGTCGGTTCAAGCTCCAGCTCGCCCGCCAGGAACCCCGCGGCCTGCGTCAGTGAGTCAATGCCATAGACTTCCACACCTTCGACGACGGCCGCCTCTTCGGCGTTCGCGCGGGGGATAAGCAGGCCGCGGAAGTCATGCTCGCGCGCCAGCAGCGCAATAGAAAGCACCCCCTTGATCGGTCGAACCTGCCCATCCAGGGCCAGTTCACCGGCCACCAGGAACTGCTCCGCGCACTCGCTGCGGATTTGGTCATCGGCCAGCATCAGCCCCAGGGCAATCGGCAGGTCGAACGCCGGCCCCTCCTTGCGAACGTCCGCCGGGGCCAGGTTGATGGTGCTCCGCGTCTTCGGAAAAACGTAGCCGGAGTTGAACAACGCGCTGCGGATGCGGTCCACGCTTTCTTTGACCGCCGAATCCGGCAACCCCACCAGCGTGGCATGGCCGAATCCGCGGCCACTGACGTCGACCTCCACTTCACACGCACGGGCCTCGATTCCCACCAGGGCCATGCTATGGATGCGAGCGAACATGTCGGCAATTCTAGCTGCCGGTACGGGAAAACTGAAGGGAGCGCACCGCGCCCTCCGCCGATATTCCACCCGCGTGACGAGCACACGGCACCTTCGTGTGAAACACACTGGTCCGCGCACGTCTCCAAGGCGGCGTAGTGCACTTTGAGAGCCTTGTGCGTCGGCTTGATCTGGCTGCCTGCTGGCATGCCGGTGCTATAGAATGGACATCCGACCCGGTCAACGTGGCGTCTGAGGGAACCGATGCCGGACTGTTTCTTCGTCTCTGATCTGCACGGACACCCCGAACGGTATCGCAAGCTGTTCCGGTTGATCGACGCCGACCACCCCAGCGCGGTCTTCCTGGGCGGAGACCTGTTGCCCGCGGGACTGTCCGCACTCGAGGCGCTCGATTTCGATCATCAGGACTTCGTGACCGGCTTCGTCGTGCGACATCTGAAGCGCCTGCGCGAGGCGCTGGGCCCGGCGTATCCGCGCGTGTTTGTGATTCTGGGGAACGACGACAGCCGCTCGGAGGAGGCCGCCATCATCGCGGCGGCGACCGAGGGTATCTGGGAGTACGTCCACGACCGCCGTGTCTCATTCGCGAGCTACGACGTCTATGGCTACGCCTGTGTGCCGCCGACGCCGTTCCTGATGAAGGACTGGGAACGCTACGACGTCTCGCGCTATGTCGATCCGGGCTGTGTCTCGCCGGAGGACGGGCATCGCTCGGTTCCCCTGGCCGAGCACCAGATCAGGTACGCGACCATCAAGGACGATCTGGCGGGTTTGGTCGGGGCGCGCCCCCTGGCGCGGGCGATCATGCTGTTCCACGCGCCGCCCTACCAGACGAAGCTGGACCGCGCCGCGCTGGACGGAAAAATGGTGGATCACGCCCCCCTGGACGTGCACATCGGCAGTGTGGCGATTCACCGTTTCATCGCGCAGCATCAGCCGCTGGTGACACTGCACGGCCACGTGCACGAGTCCGCCCGGCTGACGGGCACCTGGCAGGACCGCATCGGCCGCACGTGCTGCTTCTCCGCCGCCCACGACGGACCGGAGTTGGCCCTGGTCCGCTTCGATCCCGCTGAGCCAACACAAGCAACACGGGCACTCATTTAGCCGGCGAGCGCGACTGGCCAAGCGGCAGCTCGCGCGCCGCGTCGGTCACTGCGCCGATCTTGACAGCGTAGCTGGTGCGCCGGGCGATGTCCGCGTCGGTGATCATGTGAACGTCGAGCAACCTATCGGTTCGATAGCCGGTGCGGAGGTAATTGGACTCGCTCAGCGAAATGCTCCAGCCCTCGAGCCACTGCGTGAGATCCTGCCGCTGCTGCTCCGTCCCGCGCACGTGTATAAGCAGGTCGATATCGCTGGCCGGCCCCGCCGTGGCGTTCTTGGTGCTCCCAAACAGGTAGAGCGCGGCGACGCCGAAACGCTCGCCGTCGAGGTGTGCGGCGATACTCTCGGCCACGCGTGTCCGCCAGCGCCAGTCCTGTCCGTCGGGGACGGAGTCAGCGCGCCCGACGTACGCGCAGTAGTCAACTTGTTCGGCGGACTCGGTCAGCACGCCGGCCGCCTCGTCCAGATCGGCATTCATCAGCACGTACAGGACCTTGCCGTCGGCGGCCTGCTTCACGTCGATCACGCGTACGGCCTGGCTGACCGATTCAAACTCGGGCACGAGCTCTGACAGGAAGTTCCGCGAGCGCGTCAGAAACGCCTCGTTGAAAACCACGTCATCCTCGCCGGGATAGAGCGGGAGATAGCGGATTTCGGCTTCGACGAGATCCTGGAAGAAATGGGTGCCGAACGAAACATCGGGCGTGTAGTTGCCGGTGGTGCGCGCGATCTCGATCAGCATCGCGGTGTTGCAGATGTCCGAATACGTCACCGGGACCCCGAGCTTGATGTCGCCGCGACTGCCCCAGCGCCCCGGCCCCATCAGGATGAACTGGCGTTTGGGCAGCAGCTTGTTGAGCTTGCCCACCGCCCGCCCGACGGTGATCAGCTCGTCGCGGCTGCCCAGGCGTTCGTACTGCTCGGGGGCGACATAGACGATGTGCGTGATGTTCGGCACGGTGCCGTTCGAGACATAGCGGTTCGCCGAGAAGACCAACTTGGAATGGGGTATGTCGCGTGGAATCGGCGCCGGTCGGGCAAGCTTGGTGGGTGCCTGCGCCCGACATTGCAGCAGGTAGAGGTCTTTTCCATCCGAGGCGAATTCGATGTCGGCCGGGTGCCGCAACTCCCGTTCCAGCAGCGTCAACAGCGAGTGGATCTGCTTGATGAACGGCGTCCTCTCCAGCAGCCCTTCAAAGGTCACCACCAGGTCGTCCCGCTCGAAATCGATACCCCCGATCATGGGTGGCCGCAGATGACCGTCCCCGTGGATCGAGACCAGTTGTTCGGCGGCGGGCAGGTTGGCCCCCTCCTGGCGGAGAAACTCCACGGCATCGACAGTTTCGAACTCGTTCGTGCGCAGATTGATGACGTCCATATAGCGCGGCGCGTAGCGGACCGTTTCCTCGGGCGTGGCGTTTACCCGCAAGCCCGGCTGTCCGGGCGAGACCAGTACCGGAAAGTCGTCGCCCATACGATCCACCGCGCGCGTGCCCAACCCCGGAACCAGCCTGACCAGTCCGTCGTCGCGCTTGATCCGAGCCGACCAGCGGAACTCGTTGTGGCTGAAGGCCACGCCGGCAAAGGCGGGCAGGAAGTAGTCGCCTACCTGCGTCCCGACGACCTCCTGGATCAGTACGCCCATCCCCTCCTGGAAGTCGAGCAGGTTGCGTTCGGCGCGGTATTGGATCGGGTCGGGCCCAAACGTCGATGCGTACACCTCGGCGATGGCGTCCGTCAGCGCCTCAAGGCGCTCCTGCTTGCTGCCGCGATTCGCCAGAAACAGGCTCTTGTACTTCCCTGAGAACGCGGCCCCGAAACGATCCTCCAGCAGGCTGGAACTGCGCACGATCAGCGGGCGGTCGCCCAGATCATCGAGGGCCAGCGACAGGCCCTTGATGATGGCGGCGGAAAACTGCGAGTTCTTGAAGACCTGCACGATGTCGGGGTATTCCTGACGAACTTCGTCGGTATCCTTGTACTTCTGGGAGAACACGTCCTCGAGGTGATTGCAGTACACGAAGTCGTGCATCCCATCAGAAGTCAGATACCAGGTCTTCGGCGTCTTTATCCCCGCCAGCAGTCCGTCCTCACTGCGGTGCCGCCGCACGATCTGATGGGCCAGGAACAGCCCGGCCCCCTTTCCCCCGGTCTTGCCATGGCCCTGCGCCGGGTATATCAGCCGCTGAATGAGCTGGTGGAAGTCCTTGATTTCGACGTACTGCTTGGCGACGTTGATGTACTCGAGCTGGTCCGAAAGAAACCGCCGCACCAGCGACACCAAGAGCCCCTTGCGCGTCGACTGCGAGAGCTCCACCTCGCCGTGGCCGGTATGCTGGTAGCGCTGGATGGCGTCGCTCACCTCGGATATCGACGTGTGGTAGTTCTCGAGCGCACTGACCAGGAAGCTGGCCCGGTCCTGCTTGATCCAGTTGTGCACACAGGAGATGATCTCGCCCTCGCTGAGGTGTTCCGCGGCGAGTACGAATACCTTGTCAGCCAGCGCGCTGGCCGACGGCGGCAGGTCGCGCCCGCGCGGCCGGTTGGATTCAAAGAAGACTTCCGGCTCCTCCGATTCCCGCTGCGGACGGAAGTCCTGGAGCAACTGGCCGGCCTCTTTCACGCCGCTCCAGCAGAGATGGTTGATCATCTTGCGCGCCACGCGCATCAGCAGACTCTGGTCGGTGCTTCGCAGCAAATCGAGAATGGCGGACCACTCCCGGCCGCCGCGCTCCCGTACCCGTTCGGAGGCATGCATGCTCTGCATGGTCTCGAGCAACCGCCGGTGCGTTATGCAACTGCCGATGCGCTCGGCAATCGTCTCCAGCAGGCGGCGCTCCTCCTTGAGGAACGGGCCCTCGTCGACCTGCGGCATTTGTTCCAGGTAGGCGACCTCCAAGGTGCCGACCGGTTCGCCATACACGCGCACGGTCGCCTTCTGCACCCAGGGCGTTTCGCGAAAATCACCAAAGGCGTAGGTTTGGTTGTCATGGGTGATGCGCGCAACACAGATGTTGGGGTACTGCCAGCCCGGGGGCACCGCGTCGAGGACGCCTCGAAACACCTCATCCAGCGTGAGTTCGCTGGCGCTGATGATCTCCTCGACGCGATACAGGCAATTGAGCTCCTTGGCCCGTTCCTGTAGCGTTCGGAGAACTTCGGTTACGCGGGCATCTTGTTCGGCCATAACAAACCTCCGCGATTCGTGCGGTTCAAGCGTGCAGGATTACGCCGCGGCCGTGGCGGCCATCGACGCGCACCCGCAACGGCGCCCCCAGCCGCACGTGCCGCAGAAACTCAGTTTCCGACGCGGCCGGCTGCTGGTCAAGCCAGTCCCAGGCGATGGCGTAGGCGCCCGAATGCCGCACCGTGAAGTACTGCACGTGAAAGCTGATCATGTTGTGGAAGAAGTGTGACCCTTGGCTGGCATCCACGTTCATCTCGGGCAGCGTGGCCTCGACGATGACCCGCGCACCGGAGATCTGCGGCCAGGTCGCGGGAATCCCCAGCCAGGGGTCGCTGCTTCCCCAGCGGCCAAAACCAATTAGCACGTACGGTCGCTCCTGCGCGACCAGCGCCCTGTTCAACTCCGCAAGCTGGGCGGCAATCGCGCGCGTGTGTTTCGCCTCGAATACCGCGGGCTTGACATAGACCACGTCGACGAGCGCGTCGTTCTCACCGTTGCCCAGCACCGTCTCGCTGGCGACCAGCGCGGCAGCGCTTCGCAGCTCGGCTTCATCCACCTCGATCAGGTCGCGCGCAACCATCATGGGGCGCACCTGCAAGAACCCGACGCGCGCCGGCAGCCCCTGGCGGCGATCCAGCGTCAACGCAAATTCGATCTCCACGTCCGATTCCAGCGCGTCCTGGCAGTGCCTCGACAGCCGCTCCACGACATCGTTGAGTGGAACGTCACCCAATTCCAGCATCCGGCCAAAGGTGAGCACCCGCGGCCCTGCCACTCCGGTGCCGAGTACCAGGCGGTCTGAGCCGCCGTCATACGTGGACGCCGTGAAACGCAGGACGTCGTCCCATTCGGCCACGTCCAGCCCGTTCTGCACCAGATACTCGGCCTCGTTGACCGGATCGTACGGCGCCGGCTCCATACTTACGGCCCAGAACTGTGTCTGCGTGTTCTTGAGCAACTCCCGCATCGATCCGAAGGGCGGACGATGGTTCGGGTAGCGGGGGCTGTACGTCCAGGTGATACCGCCGTCGACAATCGTCTTGCCCAACCCCAGCGCGAGGTTCACGACGCCATCTTCGGCGCGGGCGGGGCCGCTAGGATAGTGATTGTGCGTGCGAATCACGCCGGAGACGATCGGGTAGAACCGTTCGCCGAATCGCTCGCCCACGACTTCCTGGATGATGACCGCCATCCGCTCTTCCGCGGTCGGATGGTCAAGCGTGGCCATGTAGCTCTTTGCGTCGCGGAAGAACGTCGAAGCCCAAACGAACTTGATGGCCTCGGCCAGCTTCTTGAACCGGTCGCCCACCGCGGCCTGGTTGTTCGGGATCATCTTGGTGGCATAGACACCCGCGAACGGATGCTGCAAGGCATCTTCCAGCAGACTGGACGACCGCACCGCCAGCGGAGTCTGAATCTGGGATACCAGGGCGCGCAAGTCGCCCACCACCAGTGCCGGCAATTCCGCCTCGATAAAGGCATGGGCGATCCGGTCATCGGGCAGGGCCGCGCGGGCGACCTCGCAGAGGTCGTTTTGGTGCATGAACTGCTCGAATACGTCCGTCCCCAGCACGGTCAGCCGCGGAATGCTGACTGTCACTCCCGGGAACGTGTCCGCCGGGCAGGCCTCCGCAATCAGGCGCTTGATCGAAGCCAGGCCGCGGGCCTTGCCGCCCACTTCGCCACTGCCGATGACCGTGAAATCGTCGTCTGATGCCGAGAACTTACGGTCGAATGGCGGGTACTTGCTCGAGTCTGGCTGTTCGGCCATCGCCCGGCCCCGTAATCCCTCAGGACAGCGATCGTCGCGCGCTACACCCAGCCACGATCCCGGCACGCTTGAGCGACGCGCGCAATGGCAATCGTGTAGGCCGCATCACGCATATAGAGCTTGCGCTTGCGGGCCATCTCGCTCACGCCGATGAACGCCGATGTCATCATCACATCCAGCTTACCCAGCACCTCGTCCTTCTCCCAGAAGTAGTTCATGTTGCTCTGCACTTGCTCGAGGTAGCTGCACGTGACGCCGCCGGCATTGGCCAGAAAATCGGGAATGACGAAGACGCCACGTTCGTGCAGAACATGGTCGGCTTCCGGCGTCGTCGGGCCATTCGCCCCTTCGGCAATGAGCTTGACCCGCTTGGATATCTTCGAGACGTTGTCCGCGGTGATCGAGTTCTCGAGGGCGCACGGGAACAGGATGTCGACGTCCTGCTCGATCCAGGCTTCCCCGGGAAGCTGCTCGTAGCCTAGCTCGGCGGCCTTCTGCTTGTTGATCCCGCCGAAGCGGTCGGTGATCTTGCGCAACTCCGCCAGATCGACGCCATCCTTCTTCCGGAAGGTGTAGGGTTGCTGGTCCGCCTGGTCCCAACAAGAGACGGCGACAACGGTGCCGCCAATCTGGTTGTATAGCTCGATTGCGTACTGCGCGACGTTGCCGAATCCCTGCACGCATGCAGTCGTATCCTGCGGCCGAACGTTCAGCTCCTTCAGCGCCTCGCGCACCGCAAACACGACGCCGTACCCCGTGGCCTCTGTCCGTCCGAGCGAGCCCCCCATCCCCACCGGCTTGCCCGTGATGACGCCCGGATAATGCCCGCCATGAATCTGCTCGTATTCGTCGAGCATCCACAACATGTGCTGACCGGAGGTCATGACGTCCGGCGCCGGCACGTCGCGAACCGGCCCGATATCCCGCGCAATCTGCCGCACGAAGGCGCGGCAGATGTTCTGCTGCTCGTTCATGCTCAGGTTGTGGGGCTCGCAGATCACCCCACCCTTGCCGCCGCCCAGCGGCAGGTTTGCCACGGCACATTTCCACGTCATCCACATCGACAGGGCACGCACGGTGTCGGCGGTTTCCTGGGGGTGGAAGCGGATGCCACCCTTGGCCGGACCGCGGGCATCGTTGTGCTGCACGCGGTAACCCCGAAAGACCTTCACAGTCCCGTCGTCCATGCGGACCGGGAGACTGAAGTGGTACTCCCGCATCGGG
The DNA here is from genome assembly GCA_018814045.1 of Planctomycetota bacterium. Lineage (GTDB taxonomy): Bacteria > Planctomycetota > Phycisphaerae > UBA1845 > Fen-1342 > JAHJAR01. Next base: position 17,920 of record JAHJAR010000353.1, read on the forward strand.
CTCCGCAGCAAATCCTTCGTGGCCTGATCCAATCCAAGGCCGTCGGCAATCTTGTCAAACTGGGCCTGGGCCATCGTGAACGCATTGAACGGCTTGGTGCTCATAGAAGCTCTTCCTAAACCTTGCTGGCACTCCGGCGGCGCAGCACAATAGCGCCCACGCCCGGAGAAGACATACCTCCCCGCCGTGAACCGGATCTCCAACTCAAGAGCGAGGCACGTTTCGTGCCACAACGCCGAATGTGTGATTCTACTGCCGCCCTTGCCGAACCGGAAGGCTGCCGGCGCGCGCCGCCGGCGCGCCTGCGTCCCGAATCGCCGCACCCATCTCATAACCTCTTGCCAGCAGTACGGTTAGAACACCAGCCGACCGCGGTCACGCAACATTCCCGGCACCGGCCGAGAACGGCGTTTGCACGTGCGGCCGCGGCCGCACGCAGGCTCATGCCCGCGCCTGGCCTGCCGCGACGACGCCTCACGCGCCGGACTGAGAACATCCATCAAGACCCTGAGGGAAAAGTCGCTGACCTGTCATCCGCCCGGTTGGCAACCGGTCCCACATAGGGCAATGTCAGGCAGTCGCAGACCCCCTGGCGGAGCCCCCTGGCTTGCTTGGCGCTAGCCGGGGCCAAACGGCACAGGCTGGCACAGGGCCTGGAGGTTCTCCGCCGGCGTCCGGGAAGGGATCTCGCACCCCGCGTTCACCATGTAGGGGTTCCCCACCTGTGCGTAGGCGTTGGCAATCGCAGCCCGGATCGACACGGGCGTGCCAGCCAGGATACCGCCTACGGGATCGATGTTGCCCGTAATGACGACCTGCCTACCCAGTTCCGCACGCACGGCAGACATACACACCATGTGATCCACATCGATGATGTCGATGGGCAAACCCGCCAGTCCCGGCAGCAGGTGCGTTATGTCCCCACAGATGTGCAGCTTCACGTAGACACCCATCTGTCGGATGGCCTCGCTCAACCGCTTCTCACGCGGCTGGATCAGGCTCTCGTAAGTGCGCGGCGAGACCTGGCTCGCGAGCGCATCACCTATCCCGATCGTGTCCGCACCGGCCCGGGCCTGGGCGCGGGCAAACTCGATGCCAACGTCCACGCACAGGTCCATGAGTTCACCCGCGAAGGTCTTCTCCCGCAACAGGTCGACGAGAAAGCGTTGCACACCGCGCAAATCAGCGGCTTCGGCGGCGGGGCCTTCGACCCAACCAAGGATCGAATACTCGCCACCAAACTGCGCCCGGTATGCTTCCACGGCTTGCACGCGATCGCGCATGCGTGGCGAGCTGAGTGGGTCGGGTCGCGTGAGCAACCGCAGATCTCTGCTCTCCGCCAGGGGGTGCGTGCTGCGCGGCACACCATCCTTGACATACTCGATTTGCGCCCCGAAACCCTGCGCCTCCCGATACGGGTCAGAGATGCAACTCAACTGGTCGATGCCGAAGTCGCGCGCGCAGGCCACGTTGGCGGCGACCAGCACGCGGTAGTCCGCAGCGAAATGCGCATAGTCCGAGCCGACATACTCGGCTGCGTACTGCATCAGGATCGGCGTGCGCGGCAGAAAGTCCACCGGGTCGCCACGCAGCACGCCCCGGTAACGCTCAAATCCGTTCATCGCGCCGCAACTCACGTTCAACACCGGCTACAACGACCAACCCATGCGGTACTCGGGACTGACATACTTGTTCGCCTCCGGCAGATTCGTGATCTTCATGTTCTCAGCGTCCCATTCGATCCGACCATCGACGCGCTTGGCGAGGTTGCCAAGTTGGCAGATTTCGGTGAGCGGCCCACCGTAGCTGAACGGCGCGCAGGCCGGCTGCCCACTCTTGCAAGCCCTGACCCAGTCCTGTTCGTGCGAGTCGGGCACGCGCGGCAAGGTCTGCTCGGGCCGCTGGCAGACCCGCATCCGGCTCTCAGGAATCAGACGCGGGCTGTTGCCGTACGTGCCGCACATGATCTTCCCGGTGCTGCCTTTGAAGATCACGCCGCCTTCGCCATCCCCCATCCGGCGTTCGGGTTCCAGTTACTCCGGCCGTGGCGCGCGAACCCCTTCGTACCAGGTGACTTTCACCGGCGGCCTGCTCTCACGGGCTGGGAACTGATATGTCACGATGGCCGCCAGGGCGTGGGTTTCCTCCGTCTGTCCTACCGAGGTGGCTTCGATGCTGGTCGGCGCGCCGAGCTTGAGTGCCCAGACCACGGGGTCAAGCGTGTGTGTGCCCCGGTCGCAGATCATGCTCGAGCCAAAATCCCACCAGCAGCGCCACACCAGGGGATGGTAGGCCGGATGGTACGGCCGCAGCGGGGCCGGACCGATCCACAGATCCCAATCAAGCGTTGCCGGAACCGGCGGTGTGTCAGCCGGCCGCGCGCCGCCCCACTTGGAACTCCAGCCGGCGTGGCCCCAGGGGTAGTAGGACAAGCTGCACCAGGCGTCCACTTCCCGCACCTCGCCGATGGCGCCGTCCCAGATCCACTCGCAAATCAAACGGGCCCCCGGGCCAGAGTGGCCCTGAATGCCCATCTGCGTGATGCCGGGTGCCGCACGGGCCGCCTCCGCCAGCCGGCGCGCTTCAGACACGTTGTGCGTCAGCGGCTTCTGGCAATACACGTGCTTGCCAGCCGCCAGCGCCGCCATGGCGATCACCGTGTGCGTGTGGTCGGGCGTGGCGATCACCACCGCATCGACGTCCTTCTGCTGCTCGAGCAACACGCGATAGTCGCTGTACACCTTCGCTTTGGGGTACTTCTTGAAGGTCCCGGCGGCATAGGCGCCGTCCACGTCACAGAGGGCCACGATGTTTTCCGTCTCGAGCGCGGCGAGATTGACCGCTCCCATGCCGCCCACACCAATGCCGGCGATGTTCAGCTTGTCGCTGGGCGCGGTGTGATGTGGCCCGCCAAGCACGTGCCGGGGGACAATACTGAACAGGGTGGCTGCCGTAGTCGCCTTGAGGAATCTGCGGCGTGTCGTGCGTGCCTGTGCCATGGTCGAGTCTCCGTGTTTTCACACCCCGGCGGCATTGTACAGCGGTTGCGTAATCAAACGACCAACCGCTGCCAGAAAGCCCAGGCATCCCGCTCCATCGCTGGCCAGCGCGCCGCCACCCGGGCCCAGCCGGCCCGAAGCGCCAAAGACGGAGCAAGACCCCCGCGCGATGATCTCGATTCAGTCGTAGAATACCCGCGTAACAGGCTGCCGGAACGTCGCGTGTGATGTGCCAGTACGCCAACTCGTCACCCTCGCTCCAACAGGAGGCGTCATGCCGCTATCGCTGTCGAAATCAACCGCGTGTTCTGCGTCACGGGCACTGCGCGTGTTCCTGGCGCGCCTGGCTCGGTGCGTTGTTCTCTTGGCATGCTGGAGCGCGTTCGGACAAGCGCCGGGCACCGTCTTCGCCGGCGCTGACCAAGGCACGCCGTCGCGCTCCCATTACTTCGACTGGATCAACAGCCAGTACGAGGGAACGACGGAGGCCCATACGCTGACCAATCTCGATTTTTTCAAGTGGCTGCATGACGAGTATGGCCTGATGTTGGACGTCTATTCGCTCGATGTCGGGAACATCGATGATGGGCCGTACACGGCCGGTGTCGGCCGCCTAATACCATACCATTACGGCACGATGGAATCGGAGGAATTCAAGGCGCAGTTTCCGCGTGGCTTTGCACCCCTGGTCGAAAAGGCCGCCTCGTTCGGTTGCCGGCTGGGCATCTGGCTCGGCCCGGACGGCTTCGGCGATACGCCGGAGGAAGAGCGGCAGCGGACTGAGCTGCTGACCGCGTTTTGCCGTGACTACAATTTCGCGCTGCTCAAGCTCGACGGTGTCGCCGGCAAGTTGCGGCCCGAAAAACAGGATGCACTGGCAAACGCCCTGCGGACGTGCCGGTCTTACTGTCCGGACCTCATTGTCCTGAATGAGCGCATCGAGCTCGGAAAAGCCGAGCCGTACGCAACCACCGCGCTGTGGGAGGGAGCCGAGACGTACATCGACGTCTTTATGTCCAACACCGGCACGGCCATCCACCATCGAGCGGGAGCCCTCGCGCGCGAAGTCACGCCGGGCCTGACCCGGCTCCTGGAAGATCACGGCGTCTGCTTTTCATCCTGCCTCGACTACTGGGAAGATGAGCTGGTGCTCCAGGCGTTCAACCGCGCCCTGGTCGTATCCCCGCAGATTTACGGCAACCCGTGGTTTCTGCGCGACGATGAATTTCCGAAGCTGGCCCGCTTGTTCAATCTAGCGCGGCGCTACCGCGACGTCCTGCCTTCCGCGATCGCACTGCCGGAAACGCAATACGGCCCCTACGCCCTGGCGCGCGGCGATCAGCAGGTACGACTCATTACGCTGCGCAATCTGACGTGGGAGCCGGTGACCTACGCCGTTCAGCTCGATGATTCGATCGGACTGGTGGGTGGAAACTCCATTGAGCTTTGGCGGCTGCATCCCTCGGAACGCATCCTCGGCCGGTTCTCGCGAGGTACGGCGGTCGAGGTCGAGGTCCTGCCGTTCCGCACCTGCCTGCTGCTTGCTTCAAGTACCGCCGTCGATGAAGTCGGCGTCGAGGGCTGTGACTACGAGATCGTGCGCGACGTTCCCGACAAGCCCGTCATAGTAAAGCTGCTCGGGATGCCGGGTACGGAGGCGGCGGTGCGCCTGGCGTCGGGAAACCGGTCTTTCAAGCGCGCCGCGCTCGACGGCGTCCAGAATGATGCGCTGACAGAGGGGCGCGAAACGAAGATCGCTTTTGGCGGAACGCGGTTAGGCAAGCCGTGGCACCGCAAAATCGGCGCTCTCGAACCTTGCCCGGTGCCGGAGGATGCCGAGGCACTGTACGAGGCAACCTGCTTCGCCGCCGACAGCAATGCGCTTGAGGTTCGCTGCATCGACCGATCAGGTCCGAGCAGCATACCGCAGGTGCAGGCGGCGCGCGCGGCATTCTTCGCCCAGAAGATGTTCGTCAACCGCGGCATCTGGGATCGCAATCTGTTTGACGGCGATCTCAACACGCACTTCGTGGCGAGGTTGGAGAACCGGGTGTTGCGGGTCAATTTCGGCGAGCCGCTGAGCATGGACCGTATCGTCATCCGCATTCGCGATCGCGAGGAGCCCGACCTGAACCCGGCGTTGCACCGGTTCGCCGAGGACGCCGTGGCTGAAGTGTCGGTTGACCTTCGCACTTGGACAGTGCTTAAACCGTCTTGGGCGGGCAAGGGCACGATCGCGGTGATTGACGTTCCGTCCGAGCAACCGGTGCAATACTTCAGAATCGCCGGACCACCGCGGCGGATTGCCGAGATCGAGGCGTATTACGGGGGGCGGGCGCTCGATCGATCGTCGTGGCGGGCGTCGAATCTCTTCGACTCCTATACGAAGAAAAAGGCCACCGCCGCCTGGACGCTCTCATGCCGGCTGGACGAGATCCCGAAGAATGCGACGCTCGCCGTCGCGATCAACGGCCGCCACGGAGACGAGGGGGCCTACGCGGCGATACGAGTCGATGGGAAGCTGATCGGAGCCCCCGATCGGGCCGTGTCGTATCCCAGCAACACCTGGGAGTACTACAACGTCAAGGAAGATGGCGACTACACGTATTATTTCCCGCTGTCCGATGCGTTGGCCGGTCGGGCGATCGAGGTAGTCGTGCTCATCATTAAAGGCGGCGAAAACGTGAAGCCCGAAGCCTGGCTCACCGCCTACCCGATTCCGTTCGAGAGCCGCGAGCTGGTTCTGTACGATACCCCTTGAGCGGGCGTACTCGTGCGCAGGCCCAAGGTCCGTCCGACGTATCTCCGACGGCCCGCGCGTGTTCAATCCGGCCGTCCGGATTCTTCTGCACCGGCGCTTTCAAAGCAGCACACCCAGTACTTGAAGTCAGTGAACGGGCCATGAATCCCCTCGGCCTTCACAACCAGCTTCAACTGCAAGGACTGCTTGGCGCGCGTGTGTTGCGGGTGAATGTCGAAGTCCGAGTCAAACCAGCGCAGGTGCTCGTTGTGGTAGCCATGGTACCAGGTCCCCGCGTAGGCACCGTCAACGTAGACGTCAGCACCCTGGCACATGCTGCTCTGGTCCAGACGACGTCGCAAGCGGACACCGTCGTTGTCCGGGTCAACGGCCACGCTGAACGTGATCTCGCCCCGCGCGTGTCGCCGGCCGCGTTCTTCAAGGACCGTTGTGAAGTCCGCACCCTCCGGACTCCCCTGCACCCAACCCGTCAGTTCCGACTCGCGCGCCTGGTAGCCATGCGCCGTCTCGCTGGTCGAATTGCCGACGTCGATGAAGTCGCTTGTCCGCAGCGCCGGCCGGTTGCGCAGGTAGGCATATGCCAGGCTGCTGTAATTGGATCGCAACTGACTCAGCCCGCCATGCTGGATCCGCGCGTCGATCACCTGGTGAAACGGGATCGGGCACTCCAGGTGAAACCGTCCATAGCACGCCGGGACTCGGTAGGCCCCAAAGAAGTGGCCGCCGCCCTCGGCCTGTGCATCGCCCACACAAGACGCGAAGGGACTGTTGTACGGCAGGTTCGGCCAGAAGCAGCCCAGATAATAGTCCTCGCTGCCGGTACCGTTGATTTGCGGCGAGACCGCACCATCGATGCAGAAGTGCTCATCGCCCTCGCAATAGTGCCCATGCTGCATGGTCTGCACGACGCCCGCCAGCCAGCCGGTACCCACCCGGTCGAACAGCAACCAGTCACGGCCATACGTCGTCTCTCCGGAGCGATAGCAGGTCGTGAAGTGCCCGCTGCGCTCGCGCTCCAGGTCGTTCGCGCTGACCAGGATCCGGGATACCAGTGACCCGACACGGTGGGGCGACCCGTTCCGCCAGACCACGCGTGCTTCCTGCCAGAAGGGCATCGGGAAGAAGCAGCGTAGCCTGATGCGCCCGCCCTCCAAGCGCGAAACGACCAGCGGCAACGTGGACACGTCATGAGCAGCGTTGGCACACCCGAAGAAAATCCCCAACGGCGCACGCACGTCGGCGTGTACGTGGCCGTCCCAGCGCATCTGAATCTCACTCTCCTGCAAACACGCCGGCGACCCATCGGCCTCGATCTCGATGGCCCGGATAATCCCCGATCCGTCCCGGCGCTCGAATAGCACCACCTCGGCACCGGGCGTGTTGTCGTCTTGCACCACTTCCACCGCCTCAACCGCATCTTGCGGGAGCAGATTCTCCCCAAGGTGCGTGTAACAGTCCTCCAGTGCCAGCCACTGCTCGTTTCCCGTAAACGACTGCACCGGCGTCCCATGCGGATAGCATTCGTACAAAATATGGAAGAACCGGGACTCACCCGCCACAGCGATCTTCAGTGACTTGGCGAATGGGATGGGCACGAAGCTGTTGCCCGCCAGCCCCTGGTCGTAGTAGCCTCGGCGTTCGTACGAGACCAGCGGCGGGCGGAAATCGGGCTGCCCACCGCTGTAAAACTCGACTTCGCGCAGCTCGTAGCGCGGCTTTGCCTCGCCATCAAAGTAAAATTTCAGCAACGCGTCCTCAGCGAAGTGTGTCCCCCACATGCTGCGGATGCAGCCCGGACCGGCGGCGTCAAAGATGACGTGGTCGCCGTGCTCGTCCACGTACAATGGCCAGTTCTCATCGCCGTTCTGCCCCGTCTTGTTGTGGCTGGAGGCCTGGAGCACGCGGACCTGCCCGGGCAGATGCACAAGCCGGTCGAGCAACGCCGTGCGGCCCGTCTCGCCGCTGGGTCGCCCATCGGGCGGCGCCGCAGCGAGCACCAGAACGGCACCGGTCGAGAGGAGCACTACCAGGAGTCGCGTCAAGATCGTCGTCATTCGCATGCCATTCTCCATCGCCGCATAAGTGCGCCCAACACAACGTGTGGCACTGGCTAATGGCCAGTGCAAGATCGGCCACCGGCCAGCGTCACAGTCAACCGTGGTAGGCGATCTACGTCGCTGTCGCCGCCGACTTCCGGTCTCTCCAGACGGACCAATACGGTCGGATCACGCGCGCGTCAACGCCCCCGATCCCGACCGCGTTTGTCGGGCCGGCCCCGCGTCCGCTAGAATCGCGACGTTGAAAACACGACTGCCGCGCTACTCATATCCAAAGGAGGATCTCGTGATGACGACCGTGGCCTGTTCATCCCGCTTGGCTTCCATCCAGTGTGGACCACGGCACGCGCTGGCCCTCTGGCTGGGATACACCGCGCTGGGCCTGTTGTTGACCGCGGGGCCAACCGCCGTGGCCGGCGACCTGGAGGACCTGGCCAAACCGCACGACGGCCGCAGCATGCGGGCCACCTCCTCCCACCGTATCGGCGCTGACGGCAAGTACGACCCGCACGGCGAACTCGACCCCAACAGCAATTGGGACAACAAGAGCGTCCCGCCGGGCGAGACGAAGGTGCTCATGGAGGCGAACGGGCCCGGCGTCATCACGCACATGTGGATCACGTTCCTCGGGCCGGAACCGCAGGCGTGGGCCAAGCAGGGTTCGGCCAACCACCAGGAGATGCTCCTGCGTGTTTTCTATGACGGCGACGAGCGCCCGGGTGTCGAGGCCCCGGTGGGTGATTTCTTCGCGAACTGCTTCGGCAAACGTCGCGAGGTCATCAGCGTGCCGGTCGTGGTCGAGGACGCCGACTCGTACAACTGCTTCTGGCACATGCCTTTCCGCAAGTCCATCCGCATCGAGATCGTCAACCAGAGCGAGAAACCCATCAGCCTGCTCTACTACAACATCGACTGGATAAAGAAAGGCCGGCTGCCCGACGATACGCCCTACTTCTACGCCCAGTACCGGCAGGAGTATCCGGCCGTCGGCGGGCGGGATTATCTGATTCTCGAAACCGAGGGCAAGGGCCACTACGTCGGCACGGTGCTCGCCGTCCGCACGCGCAGCCCTTCCTGGTTCGGCGAGGGCGACGAGAAGATCTATATCGACGGCGAGGAGAAGGCCTCGATCTGGGGCACGGGCACGGAAGACTACTTCCTCTCGGCCTGGGGACTCCAAACGACCAGCACGCCCTACTTCGGCACGCCCTGCTTCGATCAGTGGGGCATCGTCGGCGGCCACACCAGCGCCTATCGCTGGCACATCCACGACCCACTCGTGTTCAACACGGCGATCAAGGTCACGATCGAGCACTTCGGCTGGATCTCGCCCGACGAGAACCCCGACTACAAAACGAACAGTTGGAACGAGCGCGAGGACGACTATTCCAGCGTCGCCTTCTGGTATCAGACGGGCAAGCCCACGTTCGCCGCGCGAGCCCCGCACGCCCGCGAGCGAAAGCTGCCCGATCTCGACACGATCTTCTACGCCGCCGACTTCACCGGTGATGATCACCATGGCGAGGGTGCGGCCCAGGTCCAAAACCTGCTGAACTACGACAAGGGCCAGCTCCTCTACAAGCCGACCGGCGCCGAGAGCGCCTGGGTCGAGATCCCGTTCACCGTCAATGAGGAAGCTCCGCTGCGTCTACTGCTTAACGTCACCCGTAGCTACGACTTCGGGCGCTACCAGGCGACGCTCAACGGTATCAAGATTGGTGACGTCATGGACTTCTACAAGGCCGAGACCGACAACTGGGAATACCACCTGCTCGATTTCTGGCCCGCGCCCGGCGAGTACACGCTGCGGCTCGAATGCGTAGGCAAGAACGCGGCGTCGACGGGAAACTATCTTGGGATCGAATCCGTCCGCCTGCGTGAACGCCGCCCGCGCGTCAAGGAGTGGGCCCACGACAAGGACAAGGACTGGCACGAGAAACCGGTGCTGCACCGGTAGCAGGCACAACACTCGCCCGCGCCGCACGCTGCACATACTAATGGGAGCGGATATTGTTGAACACATCCCATGGCTGGTTCATCGGCAGAACTCGCACGATTGCCGCTCTGGCATGTCCAACGATTTCCGCTCCCGGTAATGACTCGGCCGCCGCGGCGCCCCTGCGGCCGCTCTACCCAACCAGGTGTTCATCACTCAGCGGGGGCGTCGGAGCCGTCGAGAGCAGCGCGTACCAGATGTGTCGCTCCAGTTCACGCGTCTCATCCGTTACCGGTTGATGAAACCGGTCCTGATGTTGTCCACACCTTAGGCTGACAGAAATGCGTCGGCCCAGCAAGCCCGCTGCATCCCCTCTAACGATCACGGTCGTTCCCGAGTCGATTGGATAGCTGCGGACAATCGGCTCGGTTCGCCGGTAGCGGTACTCAAGCAACTGGACCATTCCAGGAGCCAGGCGGACATACGTCGGTCGTACGAGACATTGCCACGCCCAAAATACCGTCGCCAAGACGCCGGCCAGCACCAGGAAAACAAGCCCGGCATTCGGAGTTGGCAGGATTGGGGTCGTGAACAACTGCGACCGCTCGACCAACCACCACACCAACAGGGCCAGAAAGACCTTTAGCAGGCCACCGGCCCAGTGAACTCGTTGGCTCGGGGTGATAATCAGCGGCTCAAACTGCCGCTCGCCGACCTTTGGCACATCCACAACACCAAGGCAGACAATCCGCGCCGCCGGTGGCCCGTCCGACTCCATGCCGGCCAGGACTTCCATGATCGTGTCGTCCGCGATGGGTGGGTGTGAATGTGTCCAGCGCTCCGCCAGCTCAACGGCGACGACGGAGTAGCCCCAGTCGCGCAACCGGGCGATGTACGCGGCGTGCCGACTTCGGCAGCGTCCCGCGTGGATGGGCAACACAATCAGCAGGGAGAAGCTGAGTACAAACAAGGCACCGGCAGCGCAGAGCAACTCACGTCCCAACAGAGCCCCGAGGCAGGTCAGGAGCAGCCCCACGACGAAGATCGCAATCGCAAGCACCAACGGCACGGTCGGCCTGAATTGCAGTCCCTCCGGCCGCGGAACGCGAATGACCTGCGGTGTGGGTCGCTTGTTCGGCGCGTTGCTCATGTGCCCGGCAATCCACTCTCAGGATCTGTGGCCACGTCGTGCGACCGACCGGAGGTCGGTCCCCCATGTGGTCTGGTCAAACGCCCCCAGAGCCGCTACGGCCGAATCCCCGTCGTGGTGCCCAGCCCCGTGAAGCGGCGGGAGCCGATCGTCCATTCGGGAATGCCCTCCGGCCAGACCGAGATGGAAACCGTCAGGTCGTCGAAGATCGCGTCCCACTCGCACGTAACCGCCAGGTACCAGCGCGGCAGCTTGCGCACGTACGACAAAGCGACCTCGCCCAAGCCGCCCCGTTCGATGTCGTACCACGTCCGCGATGCCATGATGTGCTTCTCGTTCAACTTGTAGTTGAAGCCGCCGCCTACCAGGTTGGTATCAATATCGCCGGCGTAGCGCGCCCCCACCACGTACGCCAGCCGCGGCAGCCGCTCGATGGTCAGCGAGACGTCGTGCCGATCGAAGGCCCCATCGTTGAGATCGAAGTTGAAATCGTACAGAAGGCTGGTCGTGTCACTCAGCCGATAGACCAGGTCGCCGGCCACGTAATTGCGCGTCCGGCTGTCTTCGGGCCGGATCGGGTTGGCGTAACCGTTCGAGACCTCCCACGGCTGGGTCCGGCCGCCGAAAAAGCCCGCCTCCAAGTCTAATCGCAGCAGATCGACCGTGCGCCGGTCACCAGCGGGCCCGCGCTTGGTCTGCCAGGTCTGGTGCAGCGCCGCGCGCGCGCCATAGAAATCATCAATCGTCTCGATGCCCTCGTCAAAGGGCGTGATCAGAGGGCTGCGGACATTGCTGTGAGCCCACCAGACGGCGAACTCGGGGCGGACAATGTGGCGAATGCGATGGATGTCCAGCAACTCCGACTCGATGTCTTCAAAAACGCGGCCGAACGCGGTACCGCCCCGCAGACCATAGACACCCATTCCACGCCAGAGCCCTTGCCGCCGGTAGGGCGCATCGTCCCAATACGTCCCCCGCAACGTCGCGAAGGGGACAATGTTCAGATCCGCGAGCCTCAACGGCAGCTCGAGCTCTTGACGCACATCGCCGCGAAACACGACGTCGGTCCCCGCGGTGTTGTCGAAGCGGTGGTAGTCGAACGCGCGCCGATCATCCGGACGATAGCGCACGCCTCCGATGCGCGACTCATGGTACGAGACGAACGGTCCCAGCGTATCGCCCAGCCGACGGTAGGCGATCTCGGGCAGATGCTCGGTCTGCGTGACGAAATCGAGCAGCCGCCAGTTGGCCAGCAACGTGATCGCCTCGACCCCACGCGCCCGTTTCAGGTACAGCGCGGTCTCCTGCTCCTTGCCCTCGTGGAATTCGGAACGCTCCCACGATTCGAGGTAGTTCGGGTCGCTGATGTACGCCACCTCGAGCGTGGCCTCCCAATCGTTGGGCAGGTAGTGCCGGTGACGCCACAGCACGCGGCCGCGCTCATTCGTGCTGGGCTCGTTGGCCCCGCGCCGAACCGGCCCCAGGTCGTCCTCGCCATCGTCGTGCAGATAGCGGCTGCGGAACAGGCCAAAGTGATCCTCGCGGGCATAGTCCGCATTGATGCCGAGCGCTGGCCCGCGCTTCGAGTAGTAGTCGAGTTCCAGCGTGGCGTCGTAGCCCGGCGGGGCTTGCAACCCCAACAGATTGAACAAGTACCACGCCGACTCGACCGTCACGCCCCGGTCGCTGCTGTAGCCCGTACGCAAACGGCGGATCAGCGTTTCGCTCGTCTCAAAATCACCCTTGCTGTATGGCCAGTAGCTCAGCGGCAGACCCTCGATATTGAACGTCGCATTGCGCAGCTCATACGTACCGGCAACGCGCGAGAGCGCCTGCCCCGCGGCCCCGCGCTCCGTGCGGTCACGCAGGTAAACGCGCTCGGCCCCCACGTGATAGTGCGGCGTGTAAAACTCGCTGGTACTGACACGCGCGTCCTCTGCGACGAATTCGCGCGCTGAAAGCTGCCGAATCTCGTCCGCCCGCACGTAGAGCGGAATGTTGCGATCGGGCACATCCGCTCTGAACACCGCGTCGAGGATCAGCGCGCGGTCCCGCTCAAAATCGTAGTACAGCCGGTTGGCCCGTACGAAACGCTCGCCCAGCGAGAGCACCACGTCACCTTCGAGATAGACCGCCCGAATCCCTCCCTGCGCCACCGACTGGGCATTCAGCAATGAACCGCGGGCGGCTGGCTCCGGCGGCGGCGCTTGTTCTCCGTCCGCGGTGCCCTCCGCCTCGGTCGGCTCCTGCCCGGGTTGCGGCTCTGGCGCCGGCGGCTCGTCCCGTTCGCCCGCCGCATCATCGCCGAGCAAGGCCGCCGCGGCCCCTTCGACCGGAAAGACGACCGCGTTGTCAGCACGGATTTCCAGCACCGCCGTCGTCGGCCCGCCCGATTGCGAGAAGTACACGCCACCCCGCGATACGAAGACGGGCTGTCCGTCGGGCGTCTGCGCCGGCTCGATGTCGCGTAACTCGTAGCGGATGACGCGCGCCGGTCGCTCAACACGGGGCTGCTCGTACTCGCTCGGCCGAGCGATCTCCGGTTCGGGTGCGGTCAGCGGCTTACCGGCCTCGATCCGCGCCCGGTCACGCAGGGCCTGCTGATACAAAGGCGAATCGACCATCGGCTCCGGGGCGTGCGCGTCGTGGTATTTGACCAGGCGCCCATAGGTGCGCAGATTGCTCACCAACAGCACGTGGTCCTGCGTAATCGTCCCCCCCCGCTCACGCACCGTGGCATCCTGCGACAAATACGCAGTCAGGCTGTAGTATTTGCGGCCGTCATGCTCGGACCGGCCGCTGGTGATCCACAGGACCGCGTCGTTCGCGGTCAGCCGACGACCCGCCATGTCGAGCCGGAAACCCCCGTTAAACATCAACACCAGCGCGCCGTCGGCCTCCTTCCATTGCCGCACGTAGCGCCCCCGCAACTCGCAATCCGATTCCGCGATCGCCGCCGGCAGGAGCGGCTCTTCCTCGACGCCCACCTGGGCCGCGACCGGCTGCCCAACCACCGCCAGCAACCCGGCCAGCGCGACCACCACCGCTGGCAGCGCGCCACGCAGCAGCCGCGTCCGCCGGCGAGCGCCGGACCGCGCACGAAGACATCGCGTAGCTGGCCGAGTGATGGACCGCACCAACCCTGCTCAAATCAGGAAGCTCGAAACCGCTCTCCAACGCCTGCCATTATGCGGACGTACACACGCCGGTCAATGGCGCGGGCGAACGAGCCGGATCGGCCACGAGCGGCGGCCCCCCGCGCTGCCGCACTGGGCTGCCCCACCCTCTCCGCCGCGGGACGCGGAGCGCGGACGAAAACAAGCGTCGGCTGGGCCGTTTCATTCGTTGGCACCAGCGCATCGCCGCGCTGCTTGTGTTATGCTGTGCCGCGGGGTTTGTACCGGCGCCGGACGCGCCGGGCCGCTGCCGCGAGGATCGATGTCGTCTGGAATCCGCCACTATTGCGGCGTGTTCGGGATTGCCGGTCATCCCGAGGCCGCCCAACTGACGTATCTGGGCCTCTACGCTCAGCAGCATCGCGGCCAGGAAGCCGCAGGCATCTGCACCGCCGACGGGCAGCGGATGATCCGCCGCGCCGGGTCCGGCCTGGTGGCCGACGCGCTCGACGCACAGGATCTGGAAGAGCTTCGCAACCCGCTGGCGATCGGGCACGTGCGCTATTCGACGACCGGCTCCGGCCACGAAGCCAACGTGCAGCCGCTTCAGGTCAGTTGCTCGATCGGCCAGGTGGCCATCTGCCACAACGGCAACCTGATCAACGCCGCCGGTGTACGTCACGAGTACGAGAGCGACGGCCACATCTTCACCGGCACCTCGGACACCGAAGTCATCCTGCACATGCTGGTGAACCGCGACTTCGCGGAACGGCCCGACCCGCTCGCCGCCGTACTGCGGCACCTGCGCGGCTCCTACTCGCTATTGATGCTGCATCCCGACCGCATCGAAGCGGCGCGCGATCCCACTGGCAACCGCCCCCTGTGCCTGGGCCGCATCGCCGACACCTGGATCGTCGCGAGCGAGACCTGCGCGCTCGATCTCGTCGGGGCCCAGTATGTGCGTGACGTCGAACCCGGTGAGATCGTCACGCTCACGCCCAACGGCATCCAGTCGCGCCGCTTTATCGAACGCCGGGCCTGCCGTCCGGCGCAGTGCATCTTCGAACACATCTACTTCGCCGACCCTTCGAGCCTGGTCTTCGGCGAAAACGTCCACCTGGTGCGCAAGCAGATGGGGCGCGCATTGGCGCGCTATGCCCCGGCCAATGCCGATCTGATCGTGCCCGTGCCGAACTGCGCGCGCTGCGCCGCCCTGGGCTACCACGAGGAATCCAACATCCCCCTCGGGCGCGGCTTCACCACCAGCCACTACGTCGGGCGCTCGTTCATCCAGCCCTCGCAGACCGTGCGCGATCTGACCGTGAGGTTGAAACTGAACCCGATTCGTGCCAGCGTCGAGGGCAAGCGGCTGGTGGTCGTTGAAGACTCCGTCGTACGCGGTACAACCACGCGCGGCAAGATGCAGTCGCTGCGCGACGCCGGCGCCAAGCAGCTCCACTTGCGCGTGGCCAGCCCGCCGATTCGACATCCGTGCTATTACGGTATTGACTTCCCCAGCCGCGAGGAGCTGATCGCCAACGCACGCACGGTCGAACAGATCCGCGATTACCTCGCCGTCGACTCGCTGGCGTACCTGCCGCTCGAGCGCATGCTCTCCTGCGTCAAACCGCACAACGGGCACTTCTGCACGGCGTGCTTCTCGGGCGAGTATCCAATCCCGATCGACCCCTACTTCCAAAAAGACATGTTCGAGCGGCAGCAACTCCGGTTCTTCGAGCCGCTCCACGGCGGCGACCCCGCTAAGGACACAGCCCCCGCGCCCTGACCGAGGCCGCCCCACGTACTTGCCCCAGGCGCTGCGCCTCACCGGGCACGGCAGGTGAGCCAGAGGTCTGCGGCGCCCACCGCACATACGGCACACGCCGCGTCGAGCTAGCCCCGGGCCGAAGCGCCCCGCCCCAACCCCAGCGCGACGCGATGCTCGACACTATAGAACCTGGCAGCCAGCTCGCCCCTCCGCGCTGACCGCTCGGCGTACAACCAACTTCCGTCGTATCTAACTACAGCAATAGAACTTATACGAAGACTCGACCGCGTTCAACCCTGTCGCCCTACTGCTTATCCCCATACGCTCTAAGGATTCCAGGGTAGACGAAACCGCCCGACCTGCCCCTGCTCCAACCTGAACAACCGCTCACGCGACCGCGGCGCCTCAAACAATCGTCGAGCCGCACGTCTGGTCTTTGCCTCTCGTCTTATTGTCCACTGCGTGCGGATTCGCTCTTGATGGCGTACGGGTGGAGTGTCCATCCGGAGGGTGGCAAAGCCGCAATCGACGAAGCGATTGCCATGATGCAGAAGTCGCTGCACGACCCAACACTCATTGTCTTGTACACGACTGCCGGGTACGGGGAGGCGGAGAAGGCGGCCACGCTGCGCAGCCGGTTCCCCCGCGCGAAGCTGTTCGGGATGAACGTCTACAAGGGTGTCTTGTCCTCGGACGGGCTGCACAGCGGAGAGAAGGGATCGCTGGCGATCATGGGGCTTGCCGATGGTGACCTGGTGTGTGGCATCAGCGTCCGCGAGGTACCGGACGGCGCAGATGTGGTATCACATCCTGTTGGCAGAGGACGGCCCCGACAACCAGCGGCTGATTTCATACGTCCTGAGGAAGACGGGAGCCCGGGTCACTGTGGTTGAAAACGGCCGGCTTGCGGTCGACGCCGCCCTCGCCGCACGTGACGCAAGTGAACCTTTCGATGTCATCCTCATGGACATGCAGATGCCGGTGATGGGTGGCTACGAGGCCACCAAACTGCTGAGGCGCGCGGGCTATGCGGGGACGATCATCGCACTGACGGCCCATGCGATGGCGAGTGACCGTGACAAGTGCATCAAAGCCGGCTGCGACGACTACGCCGCCAAACCCATCGAGCGGGACAGACTGATCAGGACGATCACCGCCTGTCATCCGGTCGTACCCGCCCCCGCCGCGTGACCCGCCCCCCCACGGTTTGCGGGCAGACAATTGCCCCGGAACCAGGCCCTGTCCTGGACGTGGAGCGAAATCGCACGTCCGCCGCAGTGGCTCTATTCCCGGCCGGATGCTTAAATACGCACCATGAGCGCTACCGCCGCCGACACCGTCCTCTCCGTCCGCGACCTGGTCGTGCGCTTCGAAGGCGCCGACGGAACGTACCATACGGTTCTCAACGGCGTGACGTTCGACGTCATTCGGGGCGAGACGCTTGTGATCATGGGCGGTTCCGGCTGCGGCAAGAGCACGCTGCTGAACTGCCTGATCGGCGAGATCGAGCCCGACGAGGGGCAGGTGGTCTATCACCTGCCAGAACTGGGCTCGGTGGACCTGACCACCGCCGGCGCCGACACGGCTGACCACCTGCGCAAGCGCTTTGGCATCCTCTTTCAGTCAGGCGCTTTGTTCAGTTCGTTGACGGTGGGCGAGAACGTCGCCCTGCCGCTCAAGGAGCACTCGCACGTCGACCGCGCCATCATCGACATCGTCGTGGCCATGAAGCTCCAGCAGGTGCACATGCTGCCCCATCGTGACAAGTTCCCGGCGCAACTTTCCGGCGGCCAGAAGAAACGCGCCGGCCTGGCCCGCGCCACGGCCCTCGATCCCGAGATTCTCTTCTACGACGAACCCAGTGCCGGCCTCGATCCGGTCACTTCGTCCGCGATCGACGAGTTGATGATGGATCTTTCGCAGAAGCTCGAGGTCACCAGCCTGGTCGTCACGCACGAGATGGACTCGGCCTTCCGCATCGCCGATCGGATGGTCATGCTCGAACGCGGACGCATTCTGCGCATCGCCCCGCGCAGCGATTTCGAGACCCTCCGCGACGCCGCCCCCGAGTCGGTCCAGACCGACGAAGATCGCCTGATGAACCAGTTCCTCAACGGGGCCTCGACCGGCCCGCTCACCAACGCCGAGGGCATGAGCCTCTACGAGCAGGTCCTGATCGGCTCCGCGAACAACGACGGCAGCGCCTAGTTGCCGATTCAGCAGCGGTCACCGCCTCACGGGACGGCGCAGGCCCGCCACGGCGCTTTGCGCATCACGCCGGCGCGGCAGCAGTCCGTTGCACAACCCTTGCAGCGGACTGCTGCCCACCCGTGTTGCCCCACCGGCCGGTTACCAAGCGGAGATTATGGCGGCGGGGTCAGCAACTCGGCGGTCTTGCCGTTCGCCAGTTCGATCGTACCACCGTTGAGCGAACTGCTGGCGCTGGTGCTGAGGTCGGAGTCGATATCGAGTTCCGACTGCCGCCCACTCGGGGGCCAGATGGTTTGACAGTCGTGTAGAACCTATCCCAGAACCGTCCAGAGGTGGGTAGCAGAACCGAACCGCGCGCGTCAGCAAGCGTTTTTTCGGCAACCGCTCCCTCACGGTCGCGGCTCGGAAGGAGTCTTTGGATAGGTTCTAGCCTGGCCAGCCCCGTTACGGATTGACGGGCTCTGCAAGTAGCGACATCTTCTCATCCGCGCCATTGTGGCCGCCCGGCTGCTTACGCCTGAGCAGACGGATGTCCGACCAGGGGTAGTCGCCGGACTGCCACACCACTTCGCCGCGATTGTTGATGTCGCCGCTCCTGTTCCAGAACGGATCGTCCGAGAGCTGGTAGAAGTTGCCCTTGCGATAGAGCCACATCTGGTAGGTGGACTCGTTCGCGTACCAGCGAAAGAAGCACATGTCGCCTTTATCGTTGAGGCGCGGTCCACCGCCCCAGGCGGAGAACAGCGTCGTGACACCATCCTCCCAGATTTCAATGCCGTGGTCACCATTCCCGTAATTGAACTCCCAGGCAATTCGCCCGGCATTGTTGATGACGGCGCCCCGCGGTTCATATGTCTCCGCCGGGCTGATCTGCGTAACGAGTCCACCGCCGGGTGTGTACATCATGATGTCCGATTCCCAGGGATCGACGCAGAAGTCATAGCGCGTCCAGACGATGGTATCGTCATCATTGAGCTCGGCCGCCTGATTCGCCACTTCCTCCGCCAGTCCATCGGCGGAGATCTGTTGGACGCCTTCACCATTGTAGAAGAAGATGTCCATGGCCTCATGGTTTCCGCAGACTTGGCCCATATGGCGATTCCAGGTCACATGCCCGAGATTGTTGATCGCCGGGCTGACGTCCTGCCGGTCGTTGTCCGTCAGGCGCGTGATCTGACCGTTCTCGTACAGGACGATCTCGAGCGTCGGCTCACCCGTCTGCGGATTGATCGGCCCCAGGCCGCGGCACCAGACAATCGTACCATCGTCGTTGATGTCCGGTGAGCAGTCCTGGATGTAGTCGTCGGTGAGTCGGGTCAGCACACCGTTGTCGTAC